>URFW01000010.1 GCA_900547225.1 uncultured Mycoplasmatota bacterium | reverse complement strand
AAGAATACATCCTTAACATACTTGGATTTGGACTCCAACAACTTAAGTAGTATAGATTTAAGTAAGAATACATCCTTAACATACTTGAGTTTGGATAACAATTTTATTAATAAATTATATTTGAGAAGAAATGAAACATACAAATTACCAATAATTCTTCCAGAGCAATTAAAAAATAAGTATGTAGTTAATGATAAAAATGTTGCATCATTTAATAATAATAATGTTATTACGGGAGTAAATGTTGGTACAACATCAACAACGCTTGATTCAACAATTTCAAATATTACTATAAATGTATACGATATGACTAGTAATAAGTATAAAATAAACAATGATAAAAAGTATATTTATACAAAAAATGATACTGATTTAAATACCATATTATCAAATATTGATTTTCAGTATATAAATGGAAAAATAGAAGACAACAAACTTATTTTATACCATGATGATGTTGTAGAGGAAGAATACAAAATTATAAATATATCAAGTAATACTTATGATTTAACAAAAGATTATATTTATGATAATAACTTTAATAAAGATAATATAAACGTAGTAAATGGTTCATTAGAAGAAAAAGATAATACGTTAAATATTAAATATAATGATGAAATATTAGATAGTAAAAAAATAGTTAAAATAACAAGTGATAAGTATGATTTAACAAAAGACTATATTTATAACGTAAATAATCATTTTGATGTATCTGATATTAAGTGTATTAATTGTAAGGCTGTTTATGAAAATAGTAAGTTAACAATTAAGTATAATGATGATGTATTAAAGGAAATAGATGTTGTAAGTATTAATTTTGAAAGTTCAGAGTATGATTTATCAAAAGATTATATTTATATAGGGACTGGATCATTTGATGAAAGTAAGATGAAAACTGAAAATATAACTTATGAAATAGAAAGTAATATATTAAAATTAAAATATAAAGATGAATTATTAAAGTCATATAAACTGGTAAGTGTATCTAGTGATGTATATCAAATAAAAGATAAATATTTATATGTGTTTGATAGCATGTTTGATAAATCTAATATAAAAGTAACAAATGGTACGTTTGATGTAGCTAATAATAAAGTAATTATTAAGTACGATAAAGACAAATTAGATGAATTTGATATAGTTGGAATATCTTCTAGCGTGTATGATTTAAGAAATGGCTATATATTATTAAAGACTAATGAAAAGTTGGATTTGAGTTTAATAAACACTGCAAATGTCACGTTGGATTTAACCGGTGATACGTTAAATGTCTTATTTAATGAAGAAGTAATAAGAACATATAAAATAGTGAGATATGAATCAAGTAAATATGATTTAACAAAAGATTATATTTATCTTGGCACAAAAAAGTTTAATAAAGGTGACATGGTATTAGAAAATTGCATTGTTGAAGAAAAAGATAATATGTTAAATATAAAATATGGTGATGAAATAGTAAGATCATATAAATTAGTAAGAGTATCATCTAATAATTATAAAGTTGGTAACGGGTATGTTTATACTAAGAATGAAGAATTTAATAGTAACTTATTGGATGTTACTAATGCATCTATAGAGGAACAAGAAAACAGTATAAATATAATATATGGTAAAGATAAATTAGATGAGTTTAAACTATTAAAAGTAACAAGTGATAAGTATGATTTAACAAAAGACTATATCTATGATAATAACTTTAATAAAGATAATATAAAAGTAACAAATGTCTCGTTAGAAGAAAAAGATAATACGTTAAATATAAAATATAATGATGAAATATTAGATAGTAAGAAAATAATTAAGATAACAAGTAATACTTATGATTTAACAAAGGATTATATTTATATAGGTAATAAAGAATTAGATAAAAGTAAGTTTAACTTAACTAATTGTACATTACAAGTAGATAATAGTACGTTAAATATTAAGTATGATAATGATGTACTAAAGTCATATAAGTTAGTTAAGATATATTCTAATACATATGATTTAAATAAAAATTATATATATGTTGGTAATGATATATTTTATAAAAACTTATTATCTATTGTAAATGGGACTATTAATGTTTTAAATGATAAAATAGAAATAAAGTATAATAACGATGTTTTAAAAGAATTTAAATTGTTAAAATATTCATCAAATAAGTATGACCTAACTAAAGAATATATATATTTAGGTATTAATAATTTTGATAAAAATAACATAAGCTTAGTAAATTTGAGTTTAAATGTTGATGATAACTATAACTTAAATATTAAAAATGGCGATGATGTAATGAAAACATATAAGTTAGTAAGTGTATCATCGAGTAAGTATGACTTAAGCAAAGATAATATAAGAGTTACAAAAAGTGATGGATTAGATTTTAAAGACATTAAAGTTACAAATGGCACAAAAGAGTATTTAAATGATAAGTTATATATAAAATATAACGATGATATATTGAAAGTTTATACCATATCTACTCGGGCTAAAGGAGATATAACGGGTGATGATAAAATAACAATCGCGGATGTATCATTATTGTATAGACATGTTAGAAAAACTAAAGTAATAACTGATAGTGAAACTCTTGAAATATCTGATCTAACAGGTGATGGAAAAATAACAATCGCAGATGTTGCGAAGTTATATAGATATGTAAGAGGAAAAATAACAGAATTATAGGAAAGGGATGGAAAAATATGAAAAAGAAATTATGTTATTTAATATTATTATCATTAATGATAATAATACCAATTAATGCAAAAGCATTAACAGGAAGTGTTAGTATCACATGTGATAAGGAAAGCTATGGTATGAATGATACGGCAACTTGTAGTGTTAAAGGAACATCAAATGAGGAGGTATATAGTATTTCAGCTTCAATTGTTGATACTTCTAATGCAACCATAGAGTTTATTACTGATAGCGCATGGCAAGGAAATGGTGATGAAGGAAATATTCAGTTATATACTGATACTGGTAAAAAAGGAACGTTTAATATAGGAACGTTAAAGGTAAAATTAAAAGATACCTCTACTAGTGATACGTCGTTAGGATTAGAGATAAAAGATGTTAAATTTGGTGATACTGATGGTACAGAAGAAGACATTACAGCATCTAAAGCAACCATAAGTTTTTCTCAAAATACTAATAATGATAATCAAGGTAGCATAACGAATGATAATAGTAATACATCTGATACTACAAATACAAGTAGTTCAAAAACTAGTGTTAAAAATCCTAAAACTGCTGATGTTAAAATAGCCTTAGTTGTATTTGGAATACTAGTTGCAGGAGTATTTATTACAATTGGTTATAAAGAAGTAAAAAAGAAAGGATAACGCAAAGTTGTCTTTTTTGAATTTTAAATAATTTTTCTAACTAGATTTTATAGTCCTTGCAAGTAATATAAGAATGGGGTATAGTGTTAGTAATTAATAATTGATTGGAGAGTGCAAAATGAAAAAAGAAACAATAGTAGTTGCAAGCAGTAATAAGGGTAAAATAAGTGAAATAAAAGAAATATTTAAAGATTATGATGTATTATCAATAAAAGATATGGAGAATATACTGGGCAAAAAAATAACTGTTAGCGAGAATAACGATACCTATAAAGATAATGCGCTAGAAAAAGTAAGAGATTTATATGAACAAATAGGCAAGAAGTATATATGCATCGCCGATGACTCTGGAATTTCAATAGATATATTAAATGGCTTTCCAGGTGTACATACTGCTAGATGGCTAGATGCTGATGATCATATTAAGAATTTAGAATTATTAAAAAAAGTAGGTAATACGGTGAAAGAAAAAAGAAAATGTCATTATACAACGGTTATAGCTTTAAAAAGCAAAAACTTTGAAGAAACATTTGAATATGTTTTATCCGGAGTAGTAAGTGATGCTGCAAGGGGTGAAAATGGCTTTGGCTTTGATGAAATATTCGAACTTTCAAATGGAAAGACACTAGCTGAAATATCTACTATAGAAAAACTAAAACTAAGCCCAAGAAAAGAAGCATTAGATATGGCAAATAGGTATTTAATGAAATTTAAAACAGAAAATTAATCTTTTTCTGTTTTTTATTATTTAAAAATTAACATATTTTTAGGAAAAAGTAATAAATTTTTATGTGAAGAAAAAAATGCAAAAAAGTCGTAAAAACCCCTTGAAATAAAGGAATTCTTCTGATATAATGGTAACTGCGTGTAGATGCATAGATGTGCGAGGTTGCTGATACACCCGGTTAAGTTGTTTTTATAACTTAAGGGAAATCAGGTAATTCGTTACGGAGCAAGTCTATACCAGATATAGGCGAAGGGAGGACAAGTTAATATGTCAAACAAAATTCGAATCAGATTAAAAGCATATGAACATCGTTCTTTGGATTTAGCTGCAAGCAAAATCGTTGAAACGGTTAAACGCTTAGGCGGAAAGGTATCAGGTCCAGTACCATTACCTACTGAAATTCAAAAATATACGATTTTACGTGCTGTTCACAAATATAAAGATTCACGTGAACAATTCGAAATGCGTACGCATAAAAGATTAATCGACATCATAGAACCAAGTAAAGATGTAATTGATGCATTACAACATCTTGATTTACCAAGCGGTGTTGAAATCGAAATTAAGTAATTATATAGGAGGAAAACATGGAAAGAAAAGGAATCTTAGGTCGTAAGCTAGGTATGACTCAAGTTTTTGCAAAAAACGGAAAACTAATTCCTGTTACTGTAGTTGAAGTTGAACCAAACGTTGTTACTCAAATTAAAACAGTAGAAACTGATGGCTATGAAGCTATTCAATTAGGTTTTGATACAAAAAGAGAAAAACTAAGTAACAAAGCAGAAAAAGGTCATTTAGCAAAAGCTAATACTGCTCCTAAGCGCTTCTTAAAAGAGATTCGCGGAGTAGACGTTAGCAAATATCAACTAGGTCAAGAACTTGACTGTCAAGTTTTTGAAGAAGGAGAAATGGTTGATGTAAGCGGAATCTCTAAAGGTAAAGGGTTCCAAGGTGTAATTAAACGTTACAACCAATCAAGAGGTCCAATGGGACACGGATCTCAATATCATAGAGGTGTTGGTTCTCTAGGAACAATGAGACCAATGCGTGTATTTAAAGGTAAGAAATTACCAGGACATATGGGACACGTTAGCGTAACAATGCAAAACTTAGAAGTTGTTGCAGTTATGAAAGATGAAAACGTAATCTTAATTAAAGGTAATGTTCCAGGTCCTAAAAAGTCTTTAGTTATCATCAAATCAGCTGTTAAAAAGCCAAACGTTAAAAATGACAAAATTGAGTTAGCAACTTATGCTAGCGAAGAAGTTAAGGCTGAAGTAGAAGCTGCAAGTGATGATACAAATACATCACAAGAAACTAATGAATAATTAATTTAAAATATTAAAATGTAGATTTATTTAATACTTGTGATGAAAGGAGGAACTAAAATGCCAAAAACAGCACTTTTAAGTTTAAAAGGTGAAAAAATTAAAGACATTAAATTAGATGATAACGTTTGGGGAATTACTCCAAATGATCAAGTTGTTTATGAACACATAAATTTATTCATGGCAAACAGAAGACAAGGTACTCACGCTACTAAAACTCGTAGTGATGTATCAGGTGGAGGAAGAAAGCCATGGAGACAAAAAGGAACTGGTAATGCTCGTCAAGGATCTACCAGAGCACCACATTGGGTAGGCGGTGGAGTTGTATTTGGACCAAGTGCCAATAGAAACTACACTAAAAAGATGAATAAGAAAGAACGTAAATTAGCTCTTAAATCAGCTTTAACTTATAAAGCAAATGATAAAGACATTATCGTTGTTGACAAATTCGAAGCAGAAACAAATAAAACAAAAGATATGTTAAAGGTTTTAGAAGGTTTAAATGCTACTGGAAAAACTTTAATAGTTACAACAGAATTAACTGAAAACTTAATTTTAGCAACTAGAAACATAGCTGATGTTAAATTAGTTTTAGCAAATGAATTAAATACATATGACGTTTTATATGTAAACAAAATAATTATTACAGAAGACGCTGTAAAATACGTTGAGGAGGTGCTTAAGTAATGAAAGATATAATTTTAGCACCAGTTGTTACTGAAAAAACAGCAGGAATTACTGCAGATGGTAACAAAGTAGTATTTAAGGTTGCAAAGGATGCAAACAAAGTACAAATAAAACAAGCGGTTGAAGAAGCATTTAATGTTAAAGTATCAAACGTTAACACAATAAATGTTAGACCAAAGAAAAAAAGAGTAGGACGCTATACTGGAGCTACTAAAGCTTATAAGAAAGCAATTATAACTTTAGCAGAAGGTAGCAAACTAGATTTAAGCTAATAAGGAGGAAATATAATGCCAATTAAAAAGACAAAACCAACTACGCCTTCTAGAAGGCAAATGAGTTTTTTGGTTAGTGATGAAATAACTAAATCTACTCCTGAAAAAAGCTTAGTTGGTGAAAAGAAAAAAAGAAACGGTCATAATAATGTAGGTCGTATCACTGTAAGACATCGTGGTGGCGGAGCTCAAAGAAAGTATCGTATAATTGATTTCAAAAGAAATAAGTTTGACGTTACTGGTAAAGTTGCTGCTATTGAATACGATCCAAATAGAAGCGCTAACATAGCATTAATCAATTATAGAGATGGAGAAAAAAGATACATAATTGCTCCTAAAGGATTAAAAGTTGGCGACATTATTGAAAGCGGAGAAAACGTTGATGTTAAAGTTGGTAACGCAATGCCAATTATGAACATACCAGTAGGTACTGTTATTCATAACATCGAAATGAGACCAGGAAAAGGAGCTCAAATTGCTCGTAGTGCAGGATCTAGTGCACAAATCTTAGGTCGTGAAGAAAAATATGTATTAATAAGATTAAGAAGTGGTGAAACAAGAAAGATACTTGGAACTTGTATGGCTACAATAGGTGAAGTTGGTAATACAGATTACGCTTTAGTTAATTTAGGTAAAGCAGGACGTACACGTCACATGGGTATTCGTCCAACTGTACGTGGTTCTGTTATGAACCCTAACGATCACCCACATGGTGGTGGTGAAGGTAGAGCTCCAATCGGACGCAAACAACCTATGACACCTTGGGGTAAACCTGCTCTTGGTATGAAGACTAGAAGAAATAAGAAAGCTTCTACTAAGTTAATAGTAAGCCGTAAAAAATAATAGAAAGGAAGATATGTAGATGGCAAGAAGCATTAAAAAAGGCCCTTATGTATTCGGAAGATTACTTAAGAAGGTTCAAAAGTTAAACGAAGAAGGTAAAAAAGAAGTAATTAAAACTTGGTCACGCCGTTCAACAATATTCCCAGATTTTATTGGTCACACTTTTGCGGTTCACAATGGTAAAGATTTCATTCCTGTTTATGTAACTGAAGATATGGTTGGACATAAACTTGGTGAATTCTCATTAACTCGTAAATGCGGTGGACACGGCGAAAACAAGAAAAAGTAATAACTAGAAGGGAGATAACAATATGGAAGCGAAAGCAATTGCGAAGACAGTTCGTATTTCCGCTTTAAAATCTCGTTTAGTTATGAGGTTAATAAACGGAAAAGACGTAAGTGAAGCTATGGCTATTTTAAACAACATGAATAACAAAGCTGCACGCGTCATCAAAAAAGTTTTAACTTCAGCAGTAGCAAATGCTGAAAATAATCATAATCTTGATAAAGCTAAATTATATGTAAAAGAAGCTTATGTTAATGATGGTCCTGTACTTAAGAGATCAGTACCTGATTCAAGAGGAAGAATTGCTAAAAACGATCACCGTACAAGTCATGTAACAGTGGTTGTAGCAGAAAGATAATTATAAGGAGGAAGACTAATGGGTCAAAAAGTTAATCCTGCAGGTTTAAGACTTGGAATAAACAAGGATTGGACTGCTAAATGGTATGCACCAAGTAAAGATTTCTCTGCAACATTAGAAAATGACATGAAAATCCGTAACTTCTTAGATAAGAAGTTAAAGAATGCAGCAGTTTCTTCTGTAACTATTGAAAGAAGTAACAAGAAAACTGAAATTAAAATCAGTACTGCAAAACCAGGTGTTGTTATTGGACACGGTGGAGAAGAAATCGAAAAATTAAAGAAACAAATCAACAAATTAGTTGGTGAAGAAGTTCAAATTTCTATTATGGAAGTTAAGAACGCTGATATGGATGCTCAATTAGTAGCTAACAACATTGCTAGCCAAATTGAAAACAGAGGTTCATATCGTATGGCTCAAAAAAGAGCAATTAGAAATACAATGAGAGCTGGAGCAAAAGGAATTAAGACTTTATGTTCTGGACGTTTAAACGGAGCTGAAATAGCTCGTAGCGAAGGTTATAATGAAGGTACAACACCTTTACATACTTTAAGAGCTAATATTGATTACGCAACAGCAGAAGCTGATACAACTTATGGTAAGATAGGTGTTAAAGTATGGATCTACAAAGGTGAAATACTTCCTTCAAAGAAAAAAACTGGAGGTGTTAAACATGTTGATGCCAAAAAGAACTAAGTATCGTAAACCTCACAGAATTTATCACGAAGGAAAATCAAAAGGTAATACAAGCTTACACTTTGGTGAATATGGTTTAATGGCAAAAGAAGGCGCTTGGATCACTGCTCGTCAAATCGAAGCTGCCCGTGTTGCTATGACTCGTTATATGAAACGTGGTGGTAAAGTATTCGTTAATATATTCCCACACCTTTCATTAACAAAGAAACCTTTAGAAACTCGTCAAGGTAAAGGTAAAGGTAATCCAGAAAGCTGGGTTGCAGTTGTAAAAGAAGGAAAAATTATGTTTGAAGTTTCAGGTGTAACTGAAGAAGTTGCTCGTGAAGCATTAAGACTTGCTATGCACAAGTTACCAATCAAATGTAAATTTGTAACTAAAGAAAATGGTGGTGAAAAAAATGAAGGTTAAGGAAATTAGAGAACTTACCACTGAACAAATCGAAGCTAAGATAGTAGAAGCAAAAGACGAAATATTTAAATTACGTATGCAGCAAGCTACAGGGAACTTAGAAAAACCTTCAAGAATACATGAATTAAGAAAGGACGTTGCTAGAATGAAGACTATTTTAGCAGAACGTCAATAATTTAGGGAGGTTTACTTATGGAAAAAACAAGACATGAAGTAGTTGGTAAAGTTGTAAGTGCTAAAAATGATAAAACAATTACAATTTTAGTTGAAACTTATAAAAAAGATCCAAAGTATGGTAAACGTGTTAAATATTCTAAGAAATATACAGCACATGACGAAAATAACCAAGCTAAAGTTGGAGATATCGTTAGGGTTGTAGAAACCAAACCATTATCAAAAACAAAAAGATTTAGTTTAGTGGAAATAGTAGAAGAAGCCGTAATTTTATAGGCGCTTTACAATTAAGAAGGAGGATTCGTTATGATTCAACAACAAAGTCGTTTAAAAGTTGCTGATAATTCTGGTGCTCGTGAACTAATGGTTATTAGAGTCTTGGGTGGTAGTAGAAGAAAAACCGGAAACATTGGTGACATCGTAGTTGGAACAGTAAAAAAAGCAACTCCAAATGGTAACATATCAAGCGGTAAAGTCGTAAAAGCGGTTATCGTTAGAAGTAAGTTTGGAATGCGTAGAGATGATGGTTCTTACATTAAATTCGATGATAATGCATGCGTTATTATTAAAGATGATAAGACACCAGTTGGAACAAGAGTTTTAGGTCCAGTAGCACGCGAATTACGTGATAAAGATTTCATGAAAATTGTATCGTTAGCAAAAGAAGTGTTATAGGCCTTTTAAGGAGGAAAAATCATGAATTTAAAAGTTGGAGATAAAGTAATTGTTATTGCTGGTAAAGATAAAGGTAAAGAAGGAAAAATCATCGCTAAGAAAGGTGAAAAGGTTTTTGTAGAAGGCATTAATATGGTAAAAAAACATGTTAAGCCAAACGGACAAGACCAAAACGGTGGAATTATAGATAAGGAAGCAGCTATTCACGTATCTAACGTAATGATGATTGATCCTAAAACCAAAAAACGTACTAGAATAGCAAAAGAACTAGATAAAGACGGAAAAAAAGTTAGAATTTCTAGCAAGTCAAAATCTAAATTAGACTAATAAGGAGGGTAACTATGAACAGTTTAAAAGAAAAATATACTAAGGAAATTATTCCTGAACTTGAAAAGAAACATAATTATACTACTGTCATGGCTGTACCAAAGCTAGAAAAGATCGTAGTTAATATGGGAGTTGGCGATGCAACTTTAAACAGCAAACTTTTAGATGTTGCAGTAAGCGAACTTGAAAAAATAACAGGTCAACAACCAGTTATTACAAGAGCAAAAAAATCAATTGCTGGTTTCAAATTAAGAGAAGGTCAAGCAATTGGATGTAAGGTTACACTTCGTGGAGAAACTATGTATACTTTCCTAGAAAAGTTAATTAAAATCGTGTTACCACGTGTACGTGATTTTAGAGGTATATCAAATAAAGCATTTGATGGAAGAGGAAATTATACTTTAGGAATTAAAGAACAAACTATATTCCCAGAAATAGTTTATGACGAAGTTGTAAAAGTACGTGGAATGGACATTGTTTTTGTTACAACTGCAAAAACTAATGAAGAAGCATTAGACTTATTAAAAGGATTCGGTTTACCTTTTAAGAAGTAAGCAAATGGGAGGAAATAAATGGCAAAGAAAAGTATGGTCGTAAAACAAAGAAGACCAAAGAAATTTAAAGTACAAGAATACACTCGTTGCAACAGATGCGGTCGTCCACATTCAGTAATGAAAAAGTTTGGTATCTGCCGTATTTGCTTTAGAGAACTAGCATATAAAGGTGAAATTCCTGGTGTTAGAAAGTCAAGTTGGTAAGAGTAAAAATATAAAAGGAGGATTCATATGTCAGTAACAGATCCAATCGCAGATTTACTTACACGTATGCGTAATGCAAATCAAATGCGTTATAATGAAGTTGTAGTTCCTTCATCAAAGCTTAAATTAGAAATAGTTAAAATTTTAAAAGCTGAAGGATATATAACTGACTACAAAGTAGAAAAAGGTCAAGTACAAGATAACATTGTTATTACTTTAAAATATGGAAAAAACAAAGAAAGAGTAATTTCTGGTTTAAAGAGAATATCTAAACCAGGTTTACGTGTGTATGCTAAGGCTGAAGAAATTCCAACTGTATTAAACGGACTTGGAATCTCAATCGTATCAACATCAAAGGGAATCATGACTGGTAAAGAAGCTAGAAAAGAAAACCTTGGTGGAGAAGTATTAGCATATGTATGGTAATTCATAAGGAGGAACTTAAAGATGAGTCGTATCGGAAATAGAGAATTAACAGTACCAAGTGGCGTTACTGTTACAAACGAAAATGGATGCATCACTGTAAAGGGACCTAAAGGTGAATTATCATTAACATTAAATCCAAACATAGATG
The DNA here is from genome assembly GCA_900547225.1 of uncultured Mycoplasmatota bacterium. Lineage (GTDB taxonomy): Bacteria > Bacillota_I > Bacilli_A > RF39 > UBA660 > Aphodocola. The sequence goes on along the minus strand of URFW01000010.1, from coordinate 15,420 downwards.
TTAAAGTAGAAGATAACAAGGTTAAGGTTACAAGAAACAGTGAAATTAAAACAACAAAACAAATGCATGGTACAACAAATGCTTTAATCAAGAACATGATTATTGGTGTATCAGAAGGTTATGAAAAAGGCCTAGAAATAATCGGTGTTGGTTATAGATTTAATCCAAAAGGAAAAGTTCTAGAAATAAACGCTGGTTATTCACACAAAATTGAATTAGAAGTACCTGCTGGACTTGAAGTTTCAGCTGTAAGTGCAACTGAAATAACAGTTAAAGGTATTGATAAAGAAGCAGTTGGTAAATTTGCTGCAGAAATAAGAGAAGTTAGAAAACCAGAACCATATAAAGGTAAAGGTATTCGTTACAAAGGTGAACATATTCGCCGTAAAGAAGGTAAAAAGGCTTCTAAATAATAGGAAAGGGAGATTATTACAATGATAAACAAGACATCACGTAATGAAGCTCGTAAAGCTAGACATGCTAGAATAAGAAACAAGGTAAGCGGAACTAGCGAGTTACCAAGATTATGCGTATTTAGATCATTAAAGAACATTAGTGTTCAAATAATTGATGATGAAAAAGGTGTTACTTTAGTAAGCGCTTCATCATTAGATAAAGATTTAAACATTAAAAATGGTGGTAACATAGAAGCAAGTAAGCTTGTAGGAGCTTTGGTTGCAAAGAAAGCAAAGAAAGCAAAAATAAAAAAAGTAGTATTCGATAGAGGTGGCTACTTATATCATGGACGTGTTAAGGCATTAGCAGATGCAGCACGTGAAAATGGATTAGAATTCTAAAGGAGGGTAACGATGGAAAGAAGAAATAGCAAACCACGTGAAAAAGAATATAACGAAACAGTTATTTCTGTAAATCGTGTTACAAAAGTTACCAAAGGTGGACGTCGTCTTCGTTTTGCAGCAACTGTTGCAGTTGGAGATGGAAAAGGTAAAGTTGGCCTTGGAACTGGTAAAGCAAATGAAGTTCAAGACGCTATCAAAAAAGCAGTTCAAGATGCAACTAACAGAATCATTAAGGTTGACTTAGTTGAAGATAGAACAGTATCTCATGACGCTATTGGTACAGCTGGAGCAGCAAAAGTTTTAATTAAACCTGCTAAAGCCGGTACTGGTATAATAGCTGGTGGTTCAGTTCGTGCAATCTTAGAATTAGCTGGTGTTAAAGACATCATTTCAAAATCACTTGGATCAAATACAAAATTAAATACCGCAAGAGCATGCGTTGAAGCATTAAAGAGCCAAAAATCAGCAGAACATATTGCTGAATTAAGAGGAAAATCTGTAGAGGAGATTTTAGGATAATGAAGTTAAATGAATTAAAGTATAACGAAGGTTCTAAAAAGGACATCAAAAGATTAGGTCGTGGTTCTAGTAGCGGTACTGGAAAAACAAGTGGTAGAGGAGAAAATGGACAAAAATCAAGAAGCGGTGGAGGAGTAAGAGTTGGTTTTGAAGGTGGTCAATTACCTTTATACAGAAGACTTCCAAAACGTGGCTTCTCTAACGCAATGTTCAAAAAAACATATGCAGTTATAAACGTATCTGATTTAAATAAATTTGAAGAAGGTACAGAAGTAACTCCAGAATTATTATTCGAAATGGGAATAATAAAAAAACAATTATCTGGTATTAAAGTATTAGGTAATGGAGAATTAACTAAAAAATTAACTGTTAGAGCACATAAGTTCTCTAGCATAGCAAAGGAAAAAATAGAAGCAGCAGGTGGAAAAGCTGAGGTGATTTAAGATGTTTAAAGGCATTAAACAAATCTTTTCAGCCAGGAATAAAGATGTAAAAAATAAAATCTTATTCACACTGTTAATACTATTTATCTATAAATTAGGAACAACTGTGCGTGTTCCTGGTACTGAAAACATTACACAAGATTTAGGATTTTTGGAATTACTTAACGTAATGGGTGGTGGTTCCTTAAAGAACTTCTCAATTTTTGCACTAGGTGTTACACCATATATTAGTGCATCAATAATTGTTCAATTATTACAAATGGATATAATTCCATATTTCTCTAACTTAGCTAAAGAAGGTTATTCCGGAAGAACTAAGTTAAATAAAATAACAAGATACTTAGGAATTGCATTAGCATTCCTACAAGGACTTGTAATGTCATTCTCATTTTTAGGGGAAAGTGCAACATCACTTGATTATTTAAGGGTAACACTTATTTTAACCGCAGGAACTTGCTTCCTATTATGGTTAGGTGACCAAATAACTCGTAAGGGTGTTGGAAACGGAATATCTATCCTTATTATGGCAGGTATTTTAATTAGTACTCCAAGTATGATGGTAGATGCATATAACGCATTTGTAGTAAGCGGAACAGTTCAAGAGGTAGCTTTAGGAGTTACTAAATTCATATTATTCTTACTTGTGTATATAGCAATAATAGTTGGTGTGGTATTTATTGAAAAATCTGAAAGGAGAATTCCTGTTCAGTATTCAAACAAAACAGCAACAGCTTATGGTGCAAAACAAACATATATACCATTTAGATTAAATTCTTCTGGTGTTATGCCAGTAATATTTGCGTCGAGCTTAATTTCAATACCATCACTTATCGCAGCGTTTGTAAAGAAAGATTCGTTCTCATTATTTGTTAATAAATATATTAACTATAATACGGTAACTGGATTTATATTATATATTTTATTAATAGTTTTATTCTCATATTTATACACGTTTATGGCAGGTTTAAAGCCAAAAGAATTATCTGAAAACCTAAATAAACAAGGTGGATATATTCCGGGTGTAAGACCTGGTAATGAGACTAAGGGCTATATTAGTAAGGTACTATCAAGAACAACGTTTTTAGGAGCATTATTCTTGATTGTAATAGCAGGTCTTCCAATAATTGTTACAAACTTAAGTAGCTTGCCTACTAGTGTAACGGTTGGAGGTACAGGTTTATTAATCGTAGTTGGTGTTGCACTTGAAACTTATAATCAAATTGAAAGTACGATGTCAGCGAGAAAATATGAAAGGGGTTACAGAAGGTAATGAAAAACATAATCTTTTTAGCGCCACCTGCAGCAGGCAAGGGAACGCTATCTGAAATGCTAACAGAAAAATATGGATATGGTCATATTTCAACTGGTGATTTATTAAGAGAAGAAGTAAAAAAAGGTACAGCACTTGGACAAGAAGCTGAAGGCTTAATGAAAGCAGGTAAATACGTACCAGATGAGTTAATCATTAAACTTATTTCTAATCGTATAACAGAACCTGATTGTGAAAATGGTTATATCTTAGATGGATTTCCAAGAACTAAAGTTCAAGCAGAGAAATATGCTGAATTATTAAAAGAACTTGGTAAAGATTTAGGAGTAGTAATATATATTGACATTGATAAGGATATGGCAATTAAAAGAGCTTGCTCAAGAATTACTTGCCTTAAATGCGGAAGAATATATAATAAATATTCAAACGAAATGAAACCTAAGGTAGAAGGTATGTGTGATGATTGTAACGTAAAATTAACACAACGTGCTGATGATACCGAAGAAACATTCGTTAAAAGATTTGATGAATATATGACTAAAACTATGCCTTTATATGATTATTATAAAGATTTAGGAGTACTTAAAACTATTAAGGCTTATGAAAGCAAGTTTGATACTTTTAATGAAGCAGTTAAAGTTTTAGAAGAAAAATAATTATCAGTTAAAATACTGGAAACAGTAACTACCAGATAATGACAGGAGGGTGATTAAGGGTGGCTAAAAAAGAAGACGTAATTGAACTAGAAGGTAAAGTAGTCGAACTTTTAAAAGGCGGGGACTTTAAGGTTCAATTAGAAAATGGACACACTGTAGAAGCTCGCGTTTCTGGTAAAATGCGAATGAATAAGATTCGTATTTTACCAGGTGATACAGTAGTCTTAGAAATATCACCTTATGATTTAACACGTGGGCGTATAACCTATAGAAAATGATAGGAGGAAATAAAGATGAAAGTTAGACCATCAGTTAAAAAAATTTGTGATAAATGTAAAGTTATTAAACGTAATGGGAAAGTAATGGTTATCTGTGAAAACCCAAAACATAAGCAAAGACAAGGATAATAGGAGGTGCAATAGTAAATGGCACGTATAAAGAACGTTGATCTACCAAATAAGAGAATTGAAATAGCATTAACTTATATACATGGTATTGGTAGAAAGTTATCAAGAAACATTTTAACAAAGTTAAACATTAATCTTGATACTAAGGCTAATGATTTAACAGATGAAGAAATTTCTAAAATTCGTAAAGAATTAGATAATCACTTATTAGAAGGTGATTTAAGAAGAGAAGTTTCAATGAATATTAAAACTAAGATGGAAATCGGTTCTTACCAAGGAATTCGTCATCGTAAAGGTTTACCTGTAAGAGGTCAATCTACAAGAAGTAATGCTAGAACTCGTAAGGGTCGCGGTAAGACTGTAGCAAACAAGAAGAAGTAGGAAAAAGGAGGATATACAAATGGCTTACAAAGCAAGAAAACGTAAGGTTAAAAAGAATATCCCTGAAGGACAAGCTCATATACATTCTACTTTCAATAATACAATCGTTACTATTACTGATAAAGATGGTAATGCAGTATCATGGGCATCAAGTGGAACTTCAGGATTTAAAGGAAGTAAGAAGAAAACTCCATTCGCAGCTGGTATGAGTGCAGAAGCAGCAGGTAAAGCAGCTTATGATTCTGGTATGAGAAAAGTAGATGTTTTCGTAAGAGGATTAGGATCAGGAAGAGAAACTGCAATCCGTTCATTACAAACTGCAGGACTTGAAATTCTTTCAATCACAGACGTAACACCAGTACCACATAATGGTTGTCGTCCACCAAAACGTCCACGTGGATAATTTTAGGAAAAGGGAGTGAATTTACGTGATAAAATTCGAAAAACCAATATTCAAAGTTGCTGAATATGTAGAAAGCAGAAACTATGGAAAATTTGAAATCGAACCTTTAGAAAGAGGATTTGGTACAACACTTGGAAACGCACTTAGAAGAGTAATGTTATCATCATTGCCTGGAGATGCAATTACTAGTGTTCACATCGATGGTGTTCTTCATGAATTCCAAACTATTGATGGAGTTATTGAAGACGTAACAGGAATTATACTAAACTTAAAAAGTGTAGTTGTTAAAAACCACACTAATGAGCCTAAAACTATAAAATTAAACGTTAGTCGTGAAGGTGTTGTAACGGCAGCAGATATAGAAAAAGATGCTGATATTGAAATCGTTAACCCTGAGCAAGAAATTGCAACAATAGTTAAAGGTGGAAAACTAAACATGGAAATGACTGTATCAAGCGGTCGTGGATATGTTAGAGCAGAAGCTAATAAGAAATTATTAGGTGATGTTAAATTAAATACTATTGCAATGGATTCTAACTTTTCTCCAATCGAAAGAGTTAATTATGAAGTTGAAGGTGCCCGTGTTGGACAAGATGATTCATATGATAAATTAACTATGGAAGTTTGGACAAATGGTTCTATGAAACCAGAAGAAGCTGTTGCATTAGCATCAAGAATAATTATTGAACACTTTGAGATTTTAACTAAGTTAGACGAAATCGCTGATGAAACTGGTCTTATGAAACAAAACGTTGATGATTCTAAGACTAAGGCTCTTGAAATGTCTATTGATGAATTAGAATTCTCTGTAAGAGCATATAACTGCTTAAAGAGAGCTAATATAAACACATTACAAGATTTAACTGAAAAGAGCGAAAATGAAATGATGAAGATCCGTAACTTAGGTAAGAAATCACTTAAGGAAGTAATTGATAAAGTAAAAGAAATGGGATTCTCATTTAGAAGCGAAGAGTAAAACAGTAAGGAGGAAGACAAATGGCTTATAGAAAATTAGGACGTACTAACAAACATAGAAGAGCTATGCTTGCTAACTTAACTAGAGACCTAATTAAAAATGAACGTATTGAAACTACTGAAACACGTGCTAAAGAAGTACGTAAATGTTTTGATAAAATGGTTACATATGGAAAAAATGGTAGCCTAGTAGCTAGACGTAATGCACTTGCTTTCTTATATAACGATAAAGAAGCTGTATCAAAAGTATTTGACACACTTGCTAAACGTTATGAAAATAGAAATGGTGGATACACTAGAATTTTAAAACTAACTGAAAGAAGAGGAGACGACGCTTTAATGGTTGTCCTAGAGTTAGTAGATTAATAAAGATTAAAAACAAACCTGGCAAGGTTTGTTTTTTCTATATAAAATGTTATAATAATTTGGGTGATGATAGATGAAGGCATTAATTACAGGAGCATCAAGTGGCCTTGGAAAAGATTTTGCATTTAAACTAAGTAATATGGGGTATGACCTTATTTTAGTTTCAAGAAATAAAAAGGAACTTAATGAAGTAGCAAGTAATTTAAAAACAAATGTACAAATAGAAACATATGATTTATCAAACGAGGAGAATTGCATTAAGTTATTTGATAAACACAAAAAAATAGATTTATTAATAAATAATGCCGGATTTGGTTTGTTTGGAGAGTTTAGTAAAACAAATTTAGATAAAGAACTTAATATGATAGATTTAAACGTTAAGGCAGTACATATATTAACTAAACTATACTTAAAAGAAATGATAAAAAAAGACAGTGGTAGAATACTTAACGTAGCATCAACTGCATCCTTTTTGCCAGGCCCTTTGATGTCAACTTATTATTCCACTAAATCTTACGTTTATGAGCTTACAACGGCTATTTTTGAGGAATTAAGGCGTATTAGGTCGAATGTTAAGGTATCTGTTTTATGTCCAGGACCTGTTAATACAAATTTTAATAATGTAGCAGGTGTTAATTTTGCAATAAAAGGTTTATCTAGCGATTATGTAACTAGTTACGCACTTGATAAAATGTTTAAAAACAAGCTTGTTATAATACCAGGTTTTACAAATAAATTAGCTAAAATTGCTTGCAAGTTTGCATCTTTAAGATTATTATTAAAAGTAGATTACAACATACAAAGAAAAAAGGAGAAATAGTTTATGAAAAAGAATAAAAAAGGTTTTACTTTAATTGAGTTATTAGCAGTAATAGTTGTGTTAGGCGTTATTATGTCAATTGCAGGAACTGCTGTATTAAAGCAGAAAAAGAAAGCAAACCAAGGAGAAATAGATTCTTTATATAACACCATAAAAGGATTTGGAGCAGATGTTTATTTAAGTGGAAAAAAAGATAGTGCTTGTTATAGTGATACTTGGTTAAAAGAAAATGGTTATTTAAAATCAAAAGTTTCTAATCCATCAAATGGTGGAGAATGTGAGGCATACTTAATTATTGATAAAAATGACTCTAATGATATGTTTAAAGCATACGTTAATTGTCCGGGATTAGATGCTAAAGGGACTCGTCCTAGTGAAAGGTGTGAATAAAGCTAAACTAAAAAAGTTTGGCTTTTTTTATTATTTGTTGTATAATAAAGCCTTATATTTTAGGAGGTGAAATTAATGGATGTGCTAGAAATTAAAAACTTAAGATTTAGATATAAAAACAAGTTTATATTCGATGATTTTAACATTAACATAGAGCGCGGATCGTGGGTTACGATAGCGGGTCCTAATGGATCTGGGAAAACAACATTAGTTAAGATTTTAGCGGGTCTTGAAAAATCATATTCTGATATAACCATATTTAATAAACCTCTTAAAAAAGAAAATTTACATGATATAAGACGTAATATTGGATTTGTATTTGATAATCCTGATAATTTTTTTGCGTGCGAAACGGTAGAAGATGAACTTGCTTTTTCTTTGGAAAATCTAGGAGTTTATCCTAAAACGATAACAAAAAAAATAGATGAGATATCAAAACTTCTTAAGATAGATAACCTTCTAAAGGAAAATCCATATAATTTATCCGGTGGAGAAAAGCAAAAGGTTGCATTAGGATGTGCGCTTATGCTTGAGCCTAGAATACTTGTTTTGGATGAGGCTCTTTTAATGATTGATATTAATGAGCGTTCCTCTCTTCTTAAATTACTAAAAAAATATAACAAAGAAAAAAGAGTAACCATAATATCATTTACCCATAACCTGGACGAGGCTTTATATTCAGATAGACTAGTTATTATAAATGATGGTGTAATAGTTGTAGATGGCTCGTTTCCATCAGTTTTTGAAGAAGAAAGAGTTATGAGAAAAATTGGCCTTGAAGTACCATTTGGGGTAGAACTTTCTCAAAAACTTAAGGTATACGAAATTGTATCTAGTCTAGAACTCGATTTGGAAAGGTTGGTGTCTTTAATATGGAAGTAATTTTTAGAAACGTTAACTTTTTCTATAATTATGGTATGGAAAATGAAAAAAGAGCTTTAAAAGATATAAATTTATGTTTGGAAAGTAATTTAATTCATGGAATAATAGGACCAATAGGTAGTGGTAAGTCAACAATGTTAGAACTTATGAACGGAATTACAAAACCTACTACTGGAGAGATAATAATAGGAAAGTATAATCTTAATAAACGCAATTTTAAATTTAATAAGTTTAGATACGACGTTGGGCTAGTTTATCAATTCCCAGAAAAGCAGTTCTTTTGTAATACGGTTGGTGAAGAAGTTGCTTTTGCAGAAAAAATATTTTCCCCAAAAAACAAGAACATAAAATCAAGGGTAATTAAAGTTCTTAAGATGGTTGGATTAGATGAGTCATATTTAAGCAGAAGTCCATTTAGTCTTAATAATGGAGAAAAAAGATTAGTTGCAATAGCATCCGTTCTTATATCAAATCCTAAACTTCTTATTATGGATGAACCTACTATTGGTCTTGATAATAATAGTAAAAAAAGATTAATGAAACTTTTAAGAAAATTAAAAACAAGATATTCTAAAACGATTATAATAGTTACTCACGACGTTGATATGCTATATGAGATAGTGGATAATGTAGTTGTTTTAAACGAAGGTGTGGTAGTTAAAGAAGGAAGTAAGATAGATGTTTTTGCAAACGTCGAGTTATTGGATAATAATAACACGCCAGTTCCTAGCGTAATTAGGTTTGAAAAAATGATTTATGACAAAACAGGCATAGATTTAGGTTACTTAAAGGATATGAATTCCTTGGTAAGAAAAATAAAAGAAGTAAAAGATGAGTTACGAGAGGTGGGGACGAAATATGACTAATAAATATCCTTTCTTTAGGTATGTTCCATCATCTTCCAAGGTGCATTTGATGAATTCTAAAATGAAGATAATATGGTTTTTGCTTACCCTTATATCACTACTACTTATTAACGATTTAGTATCACTAGGTATTTTATCCGCTTTTTTACTTATTATAATAGGTTTATCTAAAATAGACGTAAGAGCATACGTATCAAACGCATTATTAGTTTGGCCTTTATACCTTACTTTATTTATTATATTTTTATGTATATTTTTAAATCCAATAACTGCTTTAATATGGGCTTTGAAATTGTTTTTAATAATCATTTTGTTTTTAATATTAACTTTTACAACGTCATTAAGCGAAATAGCATGGGGATTTGAGTGCGCCTTTGCTTGCCTTAAAAAAATTAATTTTCCGGTTTCTAAAGCATCACTTAAAATTGCGATGGATATTAAGTTTATTTCAACTATTTTTGAAGAATCTAAAATAGTTAGAAAATCGATGGCATATAGAGGAGTTTCATATAATAAAAACAAGTTAAAATCATTTAAGAAAATGATTGTACCAGTTATATCATTATCTTATAAACTTTCTAGAAGGATGGTAAAGATAATGAAACTAAGATTTTATGGAAATAAAAAAAGAACGAATTATCATGAAAATAAGGTAACAAAATTTGATAAAATATTAGTATTTTCTCCTGTTATTCTTATTTATGTGGTTATATGGTTAGGTTGGTGTTAGTGTGACTAGATATTTAATAGATTTTTCATATTCTGGTGCAAACTTTAGTGGGTATCAAAAGCAGCCAGGAAAAAGAACGGTTCAAGATGAAATAGAAAAGGTTTTATCAAGAATTAATAATAATAGTGTTAAATTAACTTCGTCTGGTAGAACGGATGCTTTAGTTAATGCAATCCATCAAAAGGCTCATTTTGATTTGGATAAAAAAATAGGGGCATATAAATTAAATGGTGCTCTAAACAGTTACTTGCCAGATGATATTTACGTAAATAGTGTAACGGAAGTAGATAACTTATTTCACGCAAGATATATGGTAAAGTCAAAAACATATGAGTATTTGATAAATACGGGAGACTATAACCCCTTACTTCGCACCCACGTGTATCAATACTGTAAGCCTTTAAATATAAGGAAAATGAAGAAGGCAGTAAAATATTTCATAGGTAAGCATGATTTTACTACATTTGTATCTGCCGAAGATAAAAAGGAAGACAAGGTAAGAGAAATTTATGATGCAAGTGTTGATGAAAAAGATGGCATAATTAAAATCACTTTTAAGGGAAGTGGTTTTCTAAAATACCAAGTTAGAAACATGGTTGGAACGTTAATTAAAGTAGGAGAGGAAAAAGTATTGCCTGATATAATTTTAAGTCTGTTAGAAAAAAAAGATAGAAAGTGTGCCTTTTTATGTGCACCCGCTCAAGGTCTTACATTAACAGATGTTAAATACTAAATAAAAAAAGATAGTTTTCAAATTAATGAAAACTATTTTTTATTTAACGTCATTTATTAGATCAACTAATGTTTTAATACCAATTAACCCACAAATACCAACTAATATATATACTATTTTAGAGCCTAATGCACCAGTGCCACCAAATATGGTTGCAACAAGGTCAAAACCAAACAGTCCAATTAATCCCCAGTTTAAGGCACCAATTATCATTACTGTTAAGGCTATAATTTGTAATGTTTTCATAATTTTCCTCCTTTTATACTTATATGATAATCAAAAAAATTATTTTTATACGCGAATATTAAAAAAAATTAACCATATAATTAAATGAAAACAAAAGAGGTGAATTAATGAAAAAATTTTTATTGCCCATACTGGCAATCATTTGTGTAGTTTGTTTAACAGGCTGCGGAAAGGAAACTAGTAAATCGGTGACAGATAAGTTATCAAAAAAAATGGATAAAACTTCCGGGTATAAACTTGAAGCAGAAATGGAATTAATAAATAATGAAGACTCTTACAAATATGATGTTTCAGTATCTTATAAAAAGAAAGATAATTATAGAGTTTCTCTTAGAAACAAAACCAATAATCACGAACAAATAATATTAAAAAATGAGGACGGAGTTTATGTGCTTACACCATCTTTAAATAAGAGTTTCAAATTCCAAAGCAAATGGCCTTATAACAATTCACAAAGTTATTTATTACAATCAGTTATAAATGATATGAAAAATGATTCTAAACTTAGTATGAAAAAACAAGACGGCAATTATGTATTTAAAAGTAAAGTAAATTATAAAAATAATGCATCTTTAACACATCAGATAGTAACGATTGATAAAAACCTAAACATAAAAAAGGTAGTTGTTTATGACAACACCGGAAGCGCCCAGATAAAAGTTTCGTTTAAATCATGTGATATGAAAGCCAAATTCAACAATAAATATTTCGTATTAGAGGAGAATATGAAGACTTTTGATGCTGATACAGAAAGTGATGACGAAAAGACGACAGAAGAGTCTAAAATGCTTGATGAGGCCGTATATCCAATGTATTTGCCAGACGGAACTTATCTTGAAAGCGAAAAAACAATTGACTTAGACGAGGGCTCAAGAATAATCATGACATTTAGTGGGGATACTCCTTTTATGCTAGTTGAAGAGACCGTTTCAAAAAGCGATGATATGGAAGTTATTCCAACAAACGGAGACTTAGATATTTTAGGTGGCAACATAGCCATCATAGGGGATTCAAGCGTAAGCTTTATAAATGATGGATTACAATACTATTTAGTTTCAAGTGATATGTCAAAAGAAGATCTTATAACCGTTGCAAAATCAGTAGCAACACTTCCTGTTGGAAAATAAATTAAGAATCGAAAAATAGGTTTAATTTGATTTTAATATGTGGTAAAATTATAAACGGTGATATGAATGAGAAATGAATTAAAAAACGGAATAATTTTATCCATCACAGTAATTTTAATAATTTTAGTTGTATATCTTACAACTGCCGTGTTTATGACTGGTGAAATAGGAAGCAAGAAAAGTAGTGAAAAAAAGACTACTACCACAAATGCTGAATCTAGTTATGAAAACAAAATACTTGCAAGTAAGGTTTTTGACCAAACACCTGAAACTTATAAAGTATTAATTTTCTCAGAACAAGACGTAAGTGATGATTTAAAATCAGCGATAACAACTTATAGCGGTAATACTAAATTATATTTAGTAAATAAGGATGAGGCTATAAACAAGTATGTATCATCTGATACAGATAACGTAAAACCTGATAATAGTAGCAGTTTGAAAGTAAAAAAGGAAGCTTTATTAACTATTTCTAATGAATCGGTTACATCTTACGTTACAAACGAAAGTGAAATAATTGATGAACTTAAGTAACTTTAGTAATTTTTAGTTACTTTTTTTCATACATTTGTGCTATACTTTTATTATGCGGAGGTTAAAATGGAACATATGAAAAATAAAAAAAATGAGCCAGAAAACAAAAAAGCAGTAAAAGAAAAGTTAAAAAAAGAGCAAATTAAAGAAGAAAATGAATCTTTTGAAAATAAAGAAGAACAAAAAAGTAATAAAATAAATACATTTTTAAATAAAAAGACCGATTTTAAGGTTTATGAACTAATATTATTTGGTACTTTAATAATGATAGTTTCGGTATTTTTGACGGTTGTTGTTATGAATGATGCTTCGCATAATAAGAACGCACTTAGTAATTTTTCCTTAAAATCTGATGAGAAATTAGCAGAATTTGAAGAAGTTTATGATTTAATTAATACGTCTTATTATAAGAAGGTAAGCAAAAAGAAACTAATCGAAGGTGCTATAAACGGAATGTTAGACTCACTAGATGATCCACACACAAGTTATTTTACAAAAACGGAAAAAGAAAATTTCGATGAACTTATGAACGGTTCTTATGACGGTATAGGTGCTGAAATATCATTAGATAAAGATGGTAATGTAATAGTATTTTCAGTATTTAAAAACTCACCAGCTCAAGAAGCGGGATTAAAGTTTAATGATAAAATAATGGAAGTTAATGGTAAAAGTACAAAAGGAATGTCAACAACTGAGGTGGTTGCCCTAATTAAGGATGCTAAAAGAAAAGACGCCAACATAAAAATAGAAAGAGACGGAACCACTTTAGAATTTGATGTTGAAAAAAGAGAAGTTGTAATAGAATCAGTTGAATCAAAGACATATGATGTAAATGGTAAAAAGATAGGCTATGTTGTTATAAACACATTTGCAAATAACACGTATAGTCAGTTCAGGAGTAACGTTGAACAATTAGAAAAGGAAAATATTTCAGGATTAGTAATAGATGTTAGAAATAATTCTGGTGGTTATTTACATTCGGTAACTAATATGCTTGATATGTTCTTACCAAAGGGAATGATAAGTTATCAAATTGCAGATAGAAAAACAACTTATAAGTATGCCGCAACAACAAGTGAATCAAGAAATTACCCTGTTGCGGTTTTGGTAAACAAGGCAAGTGCATCAGCATCTGAAATCTTAGCTATTGGATTAAAAGAATCTTATGGTGCAGATGTTGTTGGAACATATACATATGGTAAAGGTACCGTTCAAACGACAAAGAATTTAGAAACAAGTAAAGGTATGATAAAATATACGATTCAAAAATGGTTATCACCTAACGGAAACTGGATAAATAAAAAAGGTGTTGAACCAACTGTTAGCGTGGAATTATCATCTAGTTACGAAAATAATCCAACAGAAGCAAACGATAATCAGCTTCAAAAAGCATTAAATGTAGTTGCAAATAAATAAAAAAAGGTGTAAAAATAGAATAAAAAAGTCAGATAAATGCAAATTTTTGATATGTTATACAAAGATATGCATAAATATCTGTCTTTTTACTTGCAAAAAATTTTGTTTTTCTAATTTATGTACGCTAGTAAAAAGCAGGCGAACTCGCTAGAATTATATTTTATTTTTGTTTTTCTTGTGTTTTTCACTAAAAAAGTATAATATTGAGTTAACGAGGAGAAAAATATGAGGAAAATGAAAGTAGGAGATAATTATACTATTCATTGTTATAAACATGATGGTCATATATATAATAGTTATGAGTATTCTGTTTTGCTAGACATAAAAAAAGATTACCTTGTTTTTGGAAACAATAAGGTAAAGGTAATGGAAGAAGATGGCAGAACTTGGTATACAAAAGAACCAGCCATAATATTTTATTTTAAGGACAAATGGTATAATGTAATAGTACAATTTAAGAAAAATGACATATATTATTATTGTAATATAGCAAGCCCAACCATAATTGAGGGCAAGGTAATTAAGTATATTGATTACGATTTGGATTTAAGAGGCTTCCCAGATGGAACTTATAAGATCTTAGATGAGTCCGAATATGAGTATCATAGGAAGAAGATGAATTATCCAGAAGAGATAAATTTGATTGTCAAGCAAGAGTTAAAAAACTTAATTAAGGTATACAGTTCCAACACTGGCCCCTTTGACAAGAAAATCGCAATAAAATATTTTGAAAAATTTATGCAACTAACTGGTAATAAAAAATAAATTTTTACATATATTAAATAGAAATGGTTATTCAAAATACCTATTTTTACTAGAAAAAATAAGCAAAAAAGCACTTTTTTAAAAAAAAATCAAAAAAAATGAAAAAAATTAAAAAAAGTTGTTGACATGACCATTTGGATGTGGTATATTTTTATTGCGCTTGACAAAAAGAAGTCAAAAAAAAGCGTAAAAAGCCTTTGTAAAACAAGGGCAGAAATGATCTTTGAAAACTGAGCAAAACGTCAAGATTATTTGAGTAGCTAGGAAAAACAAACAAAACAAAATGAATATATTTTTGAGAGTTTGATCCTGGCTCAGGATGAACGCTGGCGGCATGCCTAAGACATGCAAGTCGAACGAGATGGCCCATTGAAGATTGAGTGCTTGCACGATTTCCGATTTGGATTCTCCATCTAGTGGCGGACGGGTGAGTAACACGTGGGTGACCTGCCTTTGAGTTTGGGACAACTACTGGAAACGGTAGCTAATACCAAATAATATACAGTTTCGTTTCTGTATTAAAAGGCGCTTTACAGCGTCGCTCTTAGATGGGCCTGCGGCGTATTAGCTAGTTGGTGAGGTAATGGCTCACCAAGGCGACGATGCGTAGCCGGACTGAGAGGTTGATCGGCCACATTGGGACTGAGACACGGCCCAAACTCCTACGGGAGACAGCAGTTAGGAATATTCG
>URFW01000009.1 GCA_900547225.1 uncultured Mycoplasmatota bacterium | reverse complement strand
TGTAGACTATAATTTCTCGGATAAGTTAAGATTTGGAGCAGATTTCTACTTTACACAGTCGGATAAAGATGATAATTGGGCACCAAAAGATAGTAATGTACGTTCGGAAGCATTTAAAAAGATGCCAAATAAGTCTCCTTATTATATGGATGAAAATGGAAATCGCTCTTCACAGTATTTTTCTTATCAGACGAAAGACTGGGAGGGTGAATTTAAGGCGAGTAACAGTAGTGCCTCCAATTTTAATCCGGTAGCTATGGCAAACGAAAGTTATAAAAATACAATGTCACGTGATAGTCGTGCTAATTTTCGTATTGACTATAGAATTCTTCCGTATTTAACATATTCGGCTTATGTTTCTCTTAAAATGTCGACTACTACTACTGATAAATTCCTTCCACAGGTTGCTACGGGAGTGGCTTGGACGAGTGAATATGCTAATCAGAGTACTGCTGCCTCTTCCGAGAGTCTAACGTTGCAAACAGAAAATAAATTGATATTCAATAAAAATTGGAAGGATAAACATAATTTGATTGCAACAGCTGTATTTCGTACTACACAGGCTACAAGTTCCAGTACGACAAGTACGTCTTATGGTAATGCTTCTTCTGGTCTTGCAGATCCGATTACAGGTAGCTCTGTTTATAGTCTAGGTTCAGGAGAGTCAGAAGCGCGTAGTATTTCCGGAACTGGTTTGATTAACTATACTTTATTGGATCGTTATGTATTTCATACTTCTGCAACGATGGACGCTAATTCTGCAATGGGTAAGTCAGAGCGTTTGGGTATCTTTCCTACCGTGGGAATTTCTTGGAATATGCAAAATGAACCATTTATGAAAAATGCAGAAGAAATAGAAAAGATAGTAGAAGTATGCAAGAAATACAATATAGAAATAAAAGGAAATGTATTTAAGCAAAATGCCAACGAAATAGAAAAGATAATAGAAGTATGCAAGAAATACAATATAGAAATAACGGGTTCTGTATTTCTAAAAAGTGCCGAAGAAATAGAAAAAATAATAGAAGTTTGTAAGAGATACAATATAGAAATAACAGGTAGAGTATTTTTAAAAAAATCAAGTAGCCTTCAAAAAACAATAAACTTTATTATAGAAAACTATAATGAAAGGTACTTAACTCCTTTAATAATTACAAAAGAACCTAAACATTTAAGCGAAGTTATGCCTTATCTAGATAGTTTAGGAGTTCTTGAAGTTATAATAAATAGTGCAAGCATATTAACTCTTACAAAAGAAGAAATAGAAAAAAGAGTAGAAATAATAAAATTATTGGGTGAAGATATTGTTAAAAATGGTAAATTTAATTCAGTATTTGGAATGAATAAAACAAGATTAAATAAGAAGCTTAATAGTTATAAAGATAATGATGTTATATATCCTTTAATAGAAGATTATATTGTGAAATAGTTTTTTGCTATTTCTTTTTTCTTACATATTTTGACACATTTTAAACAAACCTTTATAATAATATATAAATATTAGGAGGTATTTATATGCTTAAAGTACTAATAGTAGAAGATGAAACGGGTATTAGAACAATAATTAAAAAGTATTTAAGTAAGTTTGATATTACTTGTATTGAAGCAGAAAATGGTAAAAAAGGACTTGAGATATTTACCCAAAATAAAGATGGTATAGACCTTATTTTAATGGATGTTATGATGCCAGAGATGGACGGGGTTTCTGCAACAAAAAAGATAAGAGAAATAAGTGATGTTCCAATTATTATGTTAACTGCTAAAGCGGAAGATGAAGATGAAATAGAAGGATTAGAAGTGGGAGCAAATGATTATATTACAAAACCATTTAATCTAGATGTTTTACTTCTTAGAATAAAAAAACTAATTAATTTAGATAGTGATAATGAGTTAGAATTAGTTAAAGAGCAGCGTGCAGTAAGAAAAAACGGAAGATTAATCGAACTTACTAAAAAAGAGTATTTGATACTAGAATATTTCTTTTCTAATCCTAATATCATATTAACTCGTGACCAAATATTAAATAAGGTTTGGGGAATAGATTACTTTGGTGATGATCGTGTTGTTGATACTAATATAAAAAGAATAAGAAGGAAAATAGATGAGAATAAAAAATACATTAAAACAGCTAGTGGAACAGGTTACATCTTTGTCAAATAAAAAAAGAGTATCAATAAAATATAAGATCTTTATAGGAGCAGTTTTATTTATAATTTTAAATATAATCATTAATTTATTAATAGTTAAAGTATCTATTAATGATATATATTTAGCTTTAGAAAAAAAAGAGTTAAAAAGTGTATATTCTAATATTTTAAAAACAAATGATTCTAATAATATTACTGATATTATTTATGATGCTAATAATAATGGTATTAAAGTTAAGATAATAGATTCTAACTTAAATATAATGTATACTATATTTTCAGATAGAATGAATGATCGTTTTACTGATCTTGATTTAATTTTATTAAATTCTTTAAAGAATTCTAAAAGTAAAATAATAGTACTAGATAATTATAAGAAAAATGGTTATGATCTTCATCTTGTTGGAAAAATAAATGGTGGTTATGCAATTATATCTACATCTATTGAATCAATAAAAAAAGATGCTAAAACAACTATGATAGTAATATTTTTAACATCTTTGATATCTCTTTTGATTCTTTTAGCATTTTCATATTTTATATCTAAGTTATTTAGTAAAAAGATAAAAGAGATAAAAGAAGTAACTGATGATATTGCAGCACTTAAGTTTAATAAGAAAATAAATGTTAATCAAAACGATGAATTAGGCGATTTATTTAACAATGTAAACATAATGAGTAAAAGGTTAGAAGATAATATAAAAGAGCTTAATAAGGCTAATATTAAGCTTAAAGAGGATTTAATAGAAAAAGAAAAACAAGAAAATGCTAGAAAGAAATTAATTGCTAATATTTCTCATGAATTTAAAACTCCTCTTACAATAATATCTGGATATAGTCAGCTTATGTTATCTGAAGCTAAAGATGAAGAAAATAAAAAAAGTTTAAATGTTATGATTAGTGAATCTGAGCGTCTTAGTAATTTAGTTCATGAGTTTTTAGAACTTTCAAAACTAGAAAGTGGAAACATAAAATTAAATAAAGAAATGGTAGATATAAATACTTTAATAAAAGATGAAATAGAAAAGTTAGATGTTGATATTAAAAATAAAAGATTAAATATAAAATTAAATTTATGTAAAGATGGTAATTTAATAGTAGATAAAAAAGAGTTTACTAAGGTAGTAGAAAACTTACTTACTAATGCAATTAAATTTACTAAGGGTGATAAAAGAATAGTTATTAAAACGTATGTAAAAGATGAATACTTTTATTATGAGGTATATAATAGTGGTGATAACATAAATGAAAGTGATTTGAAAAATATATTTAATTCATATTACAAAGATAAAAGTACTAGAAATAAAAATGGTACTGGTCTTGGTCTTACGATAGTAAAAGTAGTAGTTGATCTACATAGCGGAGAATGTTTTGTTAAAAATACAAGTGATGGTGTTAAGTTTATAATAAAAATAAAAAAATAGGAAAATTATTTTCCTATTTTTTAACGTCTAATAAAACTGGCATAATAATTGGTCTTCTACCTGTTTTTTCATAAATAAATGGTAATAATTCAGCAATTATTTGTCCTTTTAATTCACCGTAGTTAACGTTTTTACAAGTTAATTCTTTATTTATTGTGTTTGTAACTACTTCTTCTATGTCTTTTAGTAGTTCTTCATTTTCATTTACTAAAACAAATCCTCTAGTTGTTATATTAACTTTTCCTAAAAGTTTATGTTCTTCCATGTTAATGTTTGAAATAGTAACTAAAATACCATCATTAGCCATTATTTTTCTATCACGTATTACAGTGTTTCCAATATCACCAATTCTGTTACCATCAACGTATATATCATCCGCGGTAATGTTACCAGCTTTTTTTACATAGTCTTTTCCTAGTGCTAAAACGTCACCATTAGCAAGTAAGAAAGTTTTTTCTTTTGGAATATCACAGTCTATTGCTAAGTCTTGATGAGCTTTAAGCATTCTATATTCACCATGTATTGGCATAAAGTATTCTGGATCAATTAATCTAATCATTAATTTTAGTTCTTCTTGGTTTCCGTGTCCTGATGTATGAATTTCATTTTCTGCATTGTTAACAAAGACTTCAACACCTTGTAAATATAACTGGTTAATTGTCTTAGCAACTGATGCATTATTACCAGGAATTGGATTAGAAGAAAATATTACTGTATCCGTAGGTCTTAATTTTATATGTTTATGGGTTCCGTTTGCTATTCTAGATAAAGCAGCAAGTGGTTCTCCTTGTGACCCAGTACATAAAAGGCATACTTCTTCAGCAGGAAGAGTATTTGCAACATCAGGTGAAACAAATATTTTATCATCTTTGATGTATCCACCTTCTATTGATATTTCAATATTGTTTTCCATACTTCTACCAAATAAAGCGATCTTACGATTGTTTTTTTTGCAAGTTTCAACGATGTGTTTTAATCTATATATGTTAGATGCAAACGTTGCAACAATTATTCTTCCTTTTTTCTTTTCAAATATTTCTTGTAATTCTTCTTCAACTTTAGATTCGCTAGCCGAAAATCCTGGTGATAGAGCATTTGTTGATTCACTCATTAAAAGTTTTACACCACTTTTTCCAGTATCAGACATCTTATGTATATCACTCATAGGACCAATTGGTGTTAAATCAAACTTAAAATCTCCAGTTTCAACAATTTTACCGTTAGGTGTTGAAATAATAATTCCATGTGAATCTGGAATAGAGTGGGTAGTTGCAAAAAACTCCACCGTAAAATGTTTAAATTTAACCTTTGTATCCTCGTTATATACTTTTAAATTGTCGTAGCTAATGTTTCTATCTAATAATTTTCTTTTAATTAATCCGCAAGCCTGATTAGGCGCATATATAACTGGTATATTAACACTTTGAAGTAAGAATGCGATAGCACCTATATGGTCCTCATGTCCATGGGTTATAAAAAGTGCTTTAATCTTATCTTCATTCTTTTTTAAAAAAGTAAAGTCAGGAATAACGTAATCAATTCCCATTAATTCATCTTTAGGAAACATTACCCCTGCATCAATAATAATAATTTCATCATCGTGCATAATAGCGTACATATTTTTTCCAACTTCGCCAAGTCCCCCAAGCGCTACTACAAATGTTTCTGCACGATTATTATCAAAAATTTTCATTTATATTTATAATCTCCTTTCATTTATTTAATAATTAAAAAAGAATTAACTATAAGATTATACTATTTTTTTGAATTTTTGTCTATTGTTTGATATAATGTTATGGGTGATTAATTTATGACTAATATTATTTCATTAAAGCCTGTTAATGATATTTTAACCTTTTTAGGTGAGGATGATTTTATAGCAATGGCTATTTTGAATTGTTCTAGGGAAGAAGAAATTGTTGCTAAAAAAACAAGGAATATGACTTTGGAAAATAAAGATGAAGTTGTTTCAGCTGCGATACATTTAAATCAATCTAGAAAGAAATTGATTGATATAATAAAAGAACGTTATGATGATAAGGGAGTAATTGAAAAAGATAACGTAATAGAATATGTAAGTTTGTATATAGTGAATAATTTTAATAAATTACATTTTGACGGAAAAAAACAAGATTATTATAATAGGATAGACGGAATAAGAAAAACTCTTTCTAATAACTTTTCTGTCTCTATGCAAATGGCAATTATGCTAAGGGCAAAGATGATGGTTGATAAGTTATATGAAAAAGAGGAATATGAGACAATTGATAATTTTATAGAATACTTAGAACGTAGTAGAGAAGTGGATGATGAATTGCTTTACATTGTTTATTATGGCTTATATGATGGAACAATTAATAATTTTACGTTTGATTCAGATGAGAAGGAATATAACTCTGAGGTGTTTTTAGATTTATTAGAAGGTGATGATCATCTTCCTGAAAGTATAATAGTTAGTCTATGTAAGGATAAACAATTTAAAAAGTATGATAAATCAATCGTATTATTAGTTATGGGGTGGTTTTTTAAGGCTAAGATGTTAGGTAATAAAAATAACGACTTAACTAGTCTTGATGTGATTCAGAATTTGTTTAGTAATGATGTTACGAACTTTGATTCTCAGGCTCATTTTAAAGACTTAAGTCCTATATTTAAGGCAACGTTAGCTGATTTACATATAACAGGCTTAACTCCTGATTTATTAAACCAACTAATTAATAATATAATAAGTGGAGAAGTTGAGTTAAAAGAAAGGGAAGATGATAAATATTATGGGTCTATTTAGTAAAATTAAAGCTGCTTTTAAAAAAGAATCTAAAGATGTAAATACATATGAAAAAGGTCTTTCAAAAACAAGAAAGAGTTTTGTTAATAAGTTAGCTGACTTATCAAAAGAATATAGTAAGATTAATGATAACTATTTTGAAGAGTTAGAGGAGCTTTTAATTAATGCGGATATTGGTGTTAATACCGTTATGGATTTCATGGATAAATTGCAGGAAAGAGTTAGTAAAGAAAAAATTACTAATCCAGAGGAATTAACTGAGATAATAGTTGATGAATTATTTATAATATATGTAAATGATGATATTTTAACTAACAAAATAAATTATAATCCAAACGGGCCAACGGTTATTTTATTTGTTGGGGTAAATGGTGTTGGTAAAACAACAACCATCGCAAAGCTTGCTTCAAAGTTTAAAAAAGATGGCAAGAAAGTACTTTTAGTTGCAGCGGATACATTTCGTGCTGGAGCTAAAGAACAATTAGAATCATGGGGAGAAAAAATAGGCTGTGATGTTGTAAAAGATGATAATACCAAAGATCCTGCAAGCGTTGTTTATAAAGGATTAGAAAAGGCTGTGCAAGATAAATATGATATGGTTTTAATTGATACAGCAGGTAGACTTCAAAACAAAGTTAACTTAATGAAAGAGTTAGAAAAAATAAATAAAGTTGGAAGTAGGATAATAGAAGGTGCACCACATGAAACATTCTTAGTAGTAGATGCAACAACTGGTCAAAATGGTATTAGTCAAGCTAAATCATTTAAGGAAATTACTAATCTAACTGGCATAGTATTAACTAAATTAGATGGAACTGCAAAAGGTGGAATTGTTCTTGCAATAAAAGATGAAGTAGGAGTTCCGGTAAGATATATTGGTTTAGGAGAAAAAGAGGAAGACTTGCAAGACTTTGACATAGAAAAATATATATATGGCTTATTTAAGGATATGATGTAATATGAAAGAGAGAGATTATTTAATTATTTTATATGACTATTACGGTGATTTATTAAGTGTTGATAATAGAAGATATTTTGAAGATTATTACTTTGATAATTTATCTCTTGCAGAAATAGCGCAAAATGATAATGTAAGTAGAAATAACGTCCATAAACATTTGAAAAGTAGTGAAGAAAAGTTATTATTTTATGAGGAAAAGTTAGGCTTGTATAAAAAAGATAAAAAAACAAAAGCAAAAATAGATGAAATAAAGGATGAAAATTTACGTAAACTTGTGTATGAAGTCTTAAAATAGTCTTGTATTTAAGATGAAAAGTGATATAATTATAAATGTAAAAGAAGATAAAAAGGAGTTAGAAATATGGCTAAAAAAAGTTCAAATCCAGTTGGCAGACCTAAGAAAAAATATGGTGCTGAAACACTTATGGAAACAAAAAAAAGTTTTAAGCTAAATAATAATAACGTAGTATTAGATAAATACGGAGATGCTTTAATTTTAGCAGCAGTAATACTTATAGTAGCATGCATAGTCTTATATTTAGCGGTTAAATAATACATTATGTGTCATCAAAACTGGACTTAGGTCTGGTTTTTTTGTATAATTAAAAAAGGTGATAGATATGTTTGAAAGTTTAACTGAAAAATTAGAAAATGCTATAAATAAAATAAAAGGGTACGGAACCATAACAGAAGATAACATAAGTGATGCTATGCGTGAAGTAAGACTTGCTCTATTAGAAGCAGATGTTAACTATAAAGTAGTAAAAGAATTTACTAATAAAGTAAAAGAAAAGGCACTTGGTGAAGAAGTTAAAAAGTCTTTAAAACCAGGGGATGTATTCTTAAAAATATTAAAGGATGAATTATTAGAATTATTAGGAGATGGAAATTCTAGTCTTGATTTGTCTTCTAATCCTAGCATTATTATGTTAGTTGGTCTTCAAGGAAGTGGTAAAACAACAACAATTGGAAAACTAGCTAATCTACTTAGAAAGAAAAAAGGAAAAAAGCCTCTTTTAATCGCGGCAGATGTATACCGTCCAGCAGCAATAGACCAATTAAAACAATTAGGACGTGAACTTAACATAGAAGTTTATGAAGAAGGACAAAATGATGCTGTTAAAATAGCAGAAAATGGTGTTAATTATGCTAAAGAAAAGGGTTATGACTTAGTCTTAATTGATACTGCAGGACGTCTTCACGTAGATGAAAAGTTGATGGATGAACTTAAGAGCATTAATGAAAAAGTAAATCCAAGTGAGATAATTTTAGTAATAGATGCGATGATAGGTCAAGATGCTATAAACGTTATAAATGGTTTTAATGATAAACTTCCTCTTACTGGAACAATATTAACAAAGATGGATGGTGACACTAAAGGTGGTGTAGCCCTTTCTGCAAGACATTTAACAGGCGTTCCAATTAAGTTTATTGGTACATCTGAAAAATTAGATGGTTTAACTGAATTTGAACCAGAAAGAATGGTCTCTAGAATCTTAGGTAATGGTGACATTATGTCAATCATTGAAAAGGCTGAAAGCGTAATTGATGAAAAAGAAGCTATGACAACTGCTAAAAAAATGCAATCAGGTAAGATGGACTTAGAAGACTTTTTATCTCAATTAAGGCAAATAAAAAAGCTAGGCCCACTTGAGAATTTACTTAAATTACTTCCAGGAGCTAGAAAGATGGGACTTAACAACATAAGCATAGACCCTAAGCAATTTGCAAGGTTAGAAGCTATTATATCTTCTATGACCATAAAAGAAAGGAAAAATCCGGATATAATAAAGTCATCTAGAAAACAAAGAATAGCAAATGGTAGTGGTACTAGTGTGCAAGAAGTTAACAAATTATTAAATCAGTTTGATCAAATGAAGAAAATGATGAAAATGATGAAAAACGGCAACTTTAAAATGCCTTTTTAGTCAATAATTAAACTATAACCTATTCAAACGTTTAAATGTCTCATACTATAAAGTAGGTAAGGGGGATTTAAATGTTTTTTAATAATAACAAATGTTGTCAAAACGCATGGCAACAGGAATGCTGCATGAGTCAAGATCCATGTGGATGTGATCCAATAGTAGAACAACCGGTAGAAAGATGTATAGAAAGAAATATATGTCATAAGGTCGAACACGTATGTCCTATTCATACAAAAATAATAAACAATCATATAATAGAACATACTTATAGACCAGAGTATACTTGTTCTGTAGAAAACACAGTAACTAACATAGATCCAGGCTGCTGCGGACAAAACTTCTAAAGGAGATAGGAAATATCTTCTTTTTCTTTGCATAAAAATAAATATAAATAATTACTTAAAATATGTTATAATTAAGTTAGTTTAAACTTTAGGAGATTTAATATGACAAGAGAAGAAACATATCAAAAATGGCAAAAAGAAAAGGATACGATAAGACAAATAATTGGGTTACACGCGTTAGATACACTTTGTGGAAATAATAGGGATGATATAAACTATGTTGACGGCCTATATCCTTTAGTAGAAGGCTTATTTGGGGTTGATATTTGTATAGAATCATTAGGAGATAAAAACTTACTAAGAAGTTATTATGAAGAAAATTATGATTCATCTAAAATGTCTTATGACGAGTTAAATTCTTTGTTTAACAAATCAAGAAATGTGTATGAAGAAGGAAAAGAAAAAGCAAAAGAGTCAAACATAGATTTTGATGAAAAGGCCTTAAAGGTTATGAAAGAAATAATTGATGTAGTTAGTAAAAAAGTATATAATACAAAAAAGACGAAAACTATGTAAAAAAATGTAAAATAACTTGATATTATAATTACACTTGTTATATACTATGATTAGGGAAGGTGATATTAGTGATTTATCCATCAATTGATAAACTACTTACAAAGGTTGGTTCTAAGTACTTACTTGTTCATGTTGCAGCAAGAAGAGCTAAAGAAATAACAGAAACTGGACATTTACAAATGCCAGAATCAAAATATAAGTGTTCTAAGAACATTGGTAGAGCACTAGAAGAAGTGATGGAAGACTTAATACAAGTAAAATAGTATTATGTTTTTTTTCTTATACGGAGGTATTTTATGAAAATACTAAAATTTAAAAAACAATCAAAAGATAAATATAAGTTATATTTAGATAATAATAGTGATATAACTTTATATGAAGATGTAATAATAAAAAACAATCTTTTAATAACAAAAGAAATATCAGATGAGTTACTAGAGGCTTTAAAAAAACAAAATAACGATATGTATGCCTACACATTAGCATTAGGTTATATCTCGGTTAAAATGAGAAGTATAAAAGAAATAAATGATTATCTAATAAAAAAAGGGTTTAATAATTTAGTAGCAAACAAAGTATCAGAAAGACTTATTAAAGAAGGCTATTTAAATGATTTAAAATATACAAAGTCATTCATTAACGATAGTATGAATTTAACAAATAAAGGACCTCAAAAAATTAAGATGGAGTTAATAAAGTATGGGGTTAATAAAGATATAATTGAAAGTGAAATAGCACTAATAGATCAAAGAAAAGTAGAAGAAAAATTAAATAAGCTAATTGATAAGGAATTAAAAATTAAAAAGGGTAGTCAAAATGCTATTAAAATAAAACTAATTAATCACTTTGTTAATTTGGGATATTCTAAAGATTTAGTAACAAGTATATTGACGGGTAAAGAAATAACATCAGATAAATCAAAACTTAAAAAGGATTATGAAAAACTATATAATAAGTATAAAGTAAAATATAACGGACAAGAACTTTTGTATTTTATATCACAAAAACTATATTCTAAAGGATATACTGCATCTGATATAAAAGAAGTATTAAAAGAAGAAAATTAAAAAAGGCTTAAAAGTAAAAGCCTTTTTTTATTTACTACTTGATGTGGTAGTTGTAGTAGTTGTAGTTGTAGTTGCATTTTTAATATAACTATTATAATCGTTTTTTACGGTCTTATCTTTAATTTTAATGTTATATTTTTTTCTTAATGCAATCATAGCCTTAACGCTTATTGTACTATCATTATCTTTCTTTTCATCAACTAGTTTTTCTTTAATACTATCTTTTGATTTTTTGTAACTTGGTTTATCTTTTTGACCAGTTTTCATAATGATGTGATATCCGTAACTTGTTTCTACTGGAGTGGTAGTATATTCATTAACGTTAAGTTTGTAAGCAGCAGTTTCAAACGCTTCTTCCATTTCACCTGTGTTAAAGTAACCTAAGTCTCCACCTTTACTTTTAGTTTGATCATCATCAGAATATTTCTTTGCAAGCTTATCAAAGTTTTCACCTTTTTTAAGTTTAGCAATAATTTCTTCTGCTTTTTTCTTAGCTTCTTCTTTTTTAGCTTCCTTTTCTTCATCAGTTGCAGAATCATCAGTTTCTGTTGATATTAAAATATGTTTAGCAGAAATATCACCAACTATTTTTTCATCATAGTATTTTTTCATTTCTTTTTCTGTTAAAGTTTCTTTAATATAATCTTCGGTAACTGAAGTTAATTTACTATTTTTAATTAATAATTCCTTTAACTGTGAATCATCACTAATACCGTTATATTGTAAGAATTGGTCGTATTTATCACCATATGTTTTCTTATAATTTTCAATGGTACTTTTTGCGGATTTTTCCATTTCGTCAGTTGTTTTATATTCTTTATTTAGAATGTATTCATCGATTAAGTTAATTGCAACTTGCTCACCACTTTGATTTTTAAGTTCTTTATATAGTTCGTTTGCTGTTACTGTTTTACCATCAATTTGAACAACTATATCATCACCATTTTTAGTCTTGGTATTTTTTGTACTTACACCAATTAATACTATTAATAGTATGGCAATTATAATTACACCACCAACTATTATTTGTTCTAAAGTTAAGTTATTAAACCATCTTTTGAACTTTGAATCCTTTTTTTCTTTTTTTATTTTTGCTTCGTAAGTATCAACTACTTTAGGTATTTTAACTTCTTTTTTTACAGTTTCTTTTTTAGTAGGAGCTTTTTTTGTAGTCTTAACTGTTTTTTTAGTTTCACTCTTTTTTACTTGAGTGCTTTTTTGTGCAGTTTTAGAGCTCTTACTAACAGTAGTTTTTTTGCCTGAAGCGTTTTTCTTTTCTGCCATTATTTAATCTTCCTCCTATCAATGTACTTATATATCATAACAAATTATATGCTAAAACACAACTTTTTTAAAGAAAGATAATCACACATTTTATACTATTACCATAAAATACTTTGAAAAGACAAAAAGGAGGAATGAAATATGGGAAACAATTATGCATCCGGAGCTGGAATTATATTAGTATTATTCATCTTATTAGTAATCATCATAGGTGCTTACGTTTAATATAAAAAAGGAGGTTTAAACTATGGCATGTTGCGGAAATTCAACTACAACTAACACTTGCAACCCATGTGGCGGAGCAAGAAAAGGAAGTGGATTCTTACTAGTAATAGTACTTTATATTCTACTTGCTATAATAGTTGGTTCGTTTGTATGCTAAGGGAAGCTTTTAAAAGCTTCTTTTTTCTTTAGTGTGTATTGACTGTCACTGAAATGTGTGCTAGTCTTATAATAAGAGGTGGATAAAATGGGAGTATTGAAAAACGATGTTGGAAGACCATCAAATAAAACTATTATAATAAGAAGAATTCTTAAAGTAGTATTATTATTAATAATAATTGCACTTGCATTTTTGATAGGTTATAATTTGAAAGATAAGAATAGTAATAATCCAATTAAGTCTTCAGGTAAAAAAATACAATCAGATGATTCAATTAAAACTTCAAAAGAAGAATTGCAACTGGATGATTCGATTGTAAAAAAATTATATTCAGAAATAGAAAATGTGTCTTTTTATGAAAAAATCGATGGTAATATTGAAGATTTGTGTGCTTTTTATTGTGAAGATATGACGTATAATGATATGGATGATAATTTTAAGATGAGTTTAGTTTTGAATCAGTTTGATCTAGAAAAAACAAACAAAATAAAATATGAAGAAATTAAAGAAAAATATTATGATATTTTTGGAAATTATGATATTGCAAGTGAGTTTTATAACTATAACATAAATAAGCTTGGTAACGTAAAACTAAATAAAGGATATTATCAGTTATTAGGTGAAGATGTCACTGTTGATCCGATTCTTGGAACTGGTTATACGTTAGTAAGTGCACAAAAAGACAGTAGCAAAATAGAACTTTTCATTGCACAATGGTATAATAATGCAGACGAATTAATTGAAACTGATGAACCAATTTATGAATATTATGATACAAATGCTTGTGGGGATGTAAAGTGTTCTGCTGTTTTTAAATCAAGTGATGTTAATGACTCAAAAAATGTAATTAAAAATAAAGATAAATTTAATCAATATAAATTCACTTTTATTAAGAAGGGAAATAATTACTATTTTTATTCAGTAGAAAAAGTACTGTATATTCAATAGAAAAGGTAATGTAGAGAAATATATTTGAATCATCTTTTGATGGTTTGAATATATTTTTTCTTTTATTGTTAATTTTGTAAAAATAGGATAGAATAAAGGTATAAACGGGTGGAGGTGATGCTTTCCATGTTAACTATTAAAATTGGTAATAAAAAAATAAAATTATTGAATTGGATCATATTTATATTATTTCTAATATTTATAATATACGTTATTGGAAGTCTTATATTTTTACTTCCTATATTTAAAACTACTTATGAAGATAAAATAACCACTAGTAATTATTCAATTGATGCTAAAACAACTTATAAAAAGAAATTTTTATCATGTATAACAAAAGAGGAATATAACATAACTTCTAAAGATAAATTAATTAATAAGTATCTTAAAGAAGAACTTATAAAAGATGGATTTAAAAAGAAAGGTAATTTACTAGTTAGGAAAACAAAAAGTACATTATCTTGTAAGAGAAAAATAAAAGAATATGAAAAAAGTAAAAGAAAAGGATACGTAACTTATAAATTAAATGGTAAGGAAAAAATAGAATTAAATTATGGCGATTATTATAATGATGAATACGTGACTTTTAAAATTAATAACAAGAAATGTAATTATATTACGATTAGTACTAATTTAAATGTTAAGAAAACGGGTGATTACGTAATATTATACAATCTTAAAAACAAATATTATTTAGTAAGAAAAATAAGCGTTGTTGATAAAGAAAAACCGGTAATTAATATCGTGGGTGATGAGGTAGAAGAAATTGATTTTTCATCAAAATATAAAGACCCTTACTTTACTGCATTTGATAATTATGATGGTGATATAAAAAATAAAGTGAAGATAAAGGGTAAAGTTAATACAAAGCGCTCTGGAACTTATAAATTAACGTATAAAGTTTCTGATTCAAGCGGGAATACTTGCAAAAAAACAAGAACGGTAATTGTAAAAGATAAAACACAAAGTACTATAAAAAGTCCAGAAATAAAAGTATTAAATGGTATTACGTATGTTGAAGGCATTTTACTTGTAAATAAAACTTATCATTTACCAAAAAACTATGATCCCAAGGTGAACAAAGAAGCCTTAAAAAACTTAAAGAAAATGCAGGCTGATGCTAAAGCATTAGGCCTTAATATACCACTTGTTTCTGGATATAGATCATATGAAACGCAAGAAAAGCTTTATAATAAATATGTAAAAAAAGATGGTGAAAATAAAGCTAACACGTACTCTGCAAAACCAGGTGAGTCAGAACATCAAACAGGACTTGCTTTTGATATAGGAAGTGTAGATAGATCTTTTGCAAATACTATAGAAGCTAAATGGTTAGCAGAAAATGCTTATTTATATGGTTTTATAATAAGATATCCAAAAGGTAAGACTGATATTACAGGTTATATATATGAGCCTTGGCACGTGAGATATTTAGGAGGAAAAAAGGCAAAAGATGTTTACTTAAGTGGTCTTACACTAGAAGAGTATTTAGGGGTAAATTAAAAAGAAGCAAATGCTATGCTTCTTTTATCTTGTTATATATTTCTTTTGGATCCTTAATTAAGTTAGTATCTTTAACCAATTTAACTGGATGATTATTTTTATAATGTGGCTTAATATGCAAATGATAGTGTTTTACTTCTTGGATGCTACCATTATTTTGAAGTAGCGTAAAACCATCACAGCCTAATTTTTCTTTTAATATATCCATTAATTTTTTAGCAGTTTCATATATATGAAGTAAAGTATCACTTGGTATATCATATATATCTTTATAATGCTTTTTAGGTATTATTAATGTATGACCATCACTATCTGGATTAATGTCTAAATAAGCAAGACAAATATCATCTTCATATACTTTCATACTTGGGATATCTCCATTAACTATTCTACAGAATATACAATCTTTCATTTTTTCACCTCTATTATTATTCTATCATAAAATATTAGTTAGAATTCAAAAATATTTTGCATATTACCATTTATATTGAAATAAAATATAAATGATAATATATCAATTGACATTATATAAATTGATATATTGCAGGTTAGAGAACTCATACTACTAGTCGGTTTAGGACGTTAGGATAGGTTTTTATTAAGAATTATCTCTAGTAGAAGAGTTCTTTTTTATGCTTTTATTGGTGCATTTCTCTAAATTTTTGTTAAATTTATGCATTTAAACACCTTTATAACAGTACATCTAAAAAAATGATAGATTATGATAATAATAGCAAAATACTATTTAAGAAATTTATTTGTGAATCTAATAAAAATAAAAAATAACTTTAAAAAGCAAAGAATTCTTTGCTTTTTTTTAGTATATCTATAAAAAATCATTAAAAAGTGATAAAATAGAAAGGCAGGAGTTGATTTTATGTTAGAAATAAAAGATTTAACTGTTAAGGTTGAAAATAAAATAGTATTAAATAAATTTAACTTAACTATAAATGATGGTGAAGTTCACGTAATAATGGGACCTAATGGTGTTGGTAAATCAACCCTTACCAAGGTTATTATGGCTGATCCTAATTATACAGTTTTAAATGGAGATATATTATATAACGGAAAAAGCATACTTAAGCTTACAACTGATGAAAGAGCAAGATTAGGTATTTTTCTAGCTATGCAAAATCCTATAGAGATAAATGGTGTTACTAACTCTGATTTTTTAAGAACAGCCTTATCAAGTAAAGAAGGTAAAAACGTTAATTTATATTCGTTTATTAAAAAAATTGATAAAGCTAAAAATGATTTAAAAATGCCTGATGAAATGGTTCATAGAAGTGTTAATAAGGGTTTTTCTGGTGGCGAGAGAAAGAAAAACGAAATACTTCAGATGCTTATGTTAGAACCATCATTTATTATGTTAGATGAAATAGATTCAGGTGTGGATGTTGATGCTCTAAAAATAGTTTCTGAAAATATTAATAGATATAAAGATAATAACAAAAATTCATCATACTTAATTATTACCCATTATACGCATTTATTAAAATATGTTAAACCTGATTTTGTTCACGTTGTAAAAGATGGCCATATAGTTAAAACAGGATGCTATGAATTAGCACAAAAAATTGAAAATAATGGATTTAACTTCGAAAAAGTAGTGATAGAAGCATCCACTAAGGGTGAAGAAAGTGAATAGGATAGTAGTAGGAAGCGGTAATAACATTGAAAAAATATTAAATGATAAAGTAGTAATTAACGTAAAAGAAGATGTTAATCTTTTAATTAATAATAACAAGTATGAAACGTATGAGATAAATGTTAATGATGCAAATGTAAACGTATTTTTTATAGAAGAAAACGTGAAAAAAACAAACGTTTTAATAAATGTAAATAAAGGATTTGTGGTATTAAACATGGTAAGCTATAACCCTTCTGATAGAAAGATAGAAGTTAATTTAAACGAATGTTTTTCAAACGTAAAAATCTGTAATTCTGTTATTGCAATCAATAAAGTTTTGTGCCATGTTAAGGTTAATCATAATGCTAAAAATACTGAAAGTTCCATTTATAATAATGGTATAACTAAAAAAGATGGTACTATTAAATTTGATGTTGTAAGTTTTGCACCAAAGCATGCTTCTATAAGTAAGATTAATCAAGATAGCAAGATAATTACGTTAAATGACGTAAATGAAAACGAAATAAACCCAGTTTTATTAATAGATTCATTTGATGCAGAAGCACGTCATGCAGCTTTTATTGGCAATTTTAAGGAAGAAGAGTTATTTTATTTGAAAAGTAGGGGACTTAATAGAAAAGATTCTGAGGACTTGCTTATTAATGGCTTGCTTATTGGAACGCTTGATATATGTTTTGATGAAAAAGAAAAGTTAAAAAAGAAATTAAAGGAAGAATGGAGGTGATTTTTTATGGATTATAAAAAAGATTTTCCAATGTTAAATAAAGGTATTGTTTATTTAGATAATAGTGCAACTACGTTTAAACCTAAATGCGTAATAGATGAAGTTTCTAAGTATTATTCATCTTATTCAGCTAACGCTCATAGAGGAGATTACAACATAAGTCAAATAGTTGATGATAAGTTAAATAACGTAAGAGAAGAAACTAAAAAGTTTATTAATGCTAAAAAAGCATGCGAAATAGTTTTCACTTCTGGTGCAACAGAAAGTTTAAACTTTATAATCAAAGGATTTTTAAAGGATTATTTAAAGTCTGGTGATGAAATATTAACAACTAAGTCAGAACACGCATCCTTAATACTTCCTTTGTTTGATATAACTAGTAAAAATGGAGCGGTAATTAATTACATAGATTTAAATCCTGATTTAACTGTTAGCTTAGAAAACGTAAAAAAGAAAATAACAAAGAAGACCAAAGCAATTGTTTTATCATACGTAACTAACGTAATAGGAGATATAAGGCCAATTAAAGAAATATGTGAGTATGCTCATAAAACAGGAATAATAGTTATAGTAGATGGAGCACAAAGCGTTCCTCACCAAAAGGTTGATGTAAGAGATTTAGACGTTGACTTCTTAAGCTTTTCAGCACATAAAATGTTAGGCCCAACTGGAGTTGGTGTTTTATATGGTAAAGAAAAGTACTTAAATTTAGTTAAACCTTTAATAGAAGGAGGAGGAATGAATGCTTTCTTTGATAGTTTAGGAAACATAGAGTATAAAGAATTACCAGAAAAATTAGAAGCAGGTACACAGAATCTTGCGGGTATATTGGGATTTGGAAAAGCAATTAGTTACATAAACAAAGTAGGAATAGATAACATTCATAAAAAAGAAATAGAATTAAAAAAATATATGATAGATAAAATGTCTAAGCTAAAGAACATAACCATATATAATAAAGATATAGAAAACGGAATAGTAACGTTTAATGTAGAAGGTGTTTTTGCACAAGATGTTGCAGCATACTTAAATAAATCTGGTATATGCGTTAGGGTAGGAAATCATTGTGCTAAGATATTATCAGAAGTATTGGGCGTTAAAAATACTTGTAGAGCAAGTATGTATTTTTATAATACAAAAGAAGATATAGATAAGTTAGTAGAAAAGTTAGATAATGATAATATATTATACGAATCATTATAAAGGAGGTTATTATGGACGAACATTTAAAAAGAAGTATTATGATAGAGCATTATCAAAATCCGTTAAATAAGGGTATTAAAGATACCGTAGGATATAAAACTGTTAATATGAACAGTAAAACTTGTATTGATAATTTGGACTTTGCATTAAAGATAGAAAATGGCATTATAAAAGACGTTAAATTTGATGGTGAAGCATGTGCTATATCAACTTCATCGGCCTCTATAATGACTGAATTATTAAAGGATAAAACCATTAAAGAAGCAGAAGAAATAATTAATAATTATGAAAATATGATAGAAGAAAGACCATATGATAAAGACGTTTTAGGTGAGGCTAATTGTTATGATGAAATATATAAACAGCCAAACAGAAAAAAATGCGCACTTCTT
Source organism: uncultured Mycoplasmatota bacterium (assembly GCA_900547225.1). Taxonomy (GTDB): domain Bacteria; phylum Bacillota_I; class Bacilli_A; order RF39; family UBA660; genus Aphodocola. The sequence continues at coordinate 28,428 of URFW01000009.1, read as the reverse complement.
CCATATGAGGGTGTTAAGAAAATATTAAATGATGAATAAATTTAAAAGGACTGATTAAATGAAAACATTATCAAAAGGAATAAATAGAGAAAAGGTAGAAATAATATCAAAACTTAAAAATGAACCAGATTGGATGACTAAGTTTAGACTTGATTCTTATGATGTTTTTAGGTCGAAAAAAATGCCCTCCTGGGGGCCTGATATAAATATTAACCTAGATGATATTACGTATTATAAGAAAGTATTTGATGATATAAAAGATAACTGGGATAATTTAGAAAAAGGTGTTAAAGAAACTTTTGAAGACATAGGACTTATAAAAGCAGAAGAAGAGTATTTAGGCGGAGTACACGTACAATATGAATCTGAAGGATTATATAGTAATATGCTTAAGGAATTGAAAGATAAAAACGTTATCTTTTTAGACACTGATACAGCGTTAAAAAAGTATCCTGATTTATTTAAAAAATACTTTGGAAAACTAGTTAAAAATGATGATAATAAGTTTGCTTCATTAAATTCTGCTGTATGGTCTGGTGGCACGTTTATTTATGTGCCTCCAAATACTAAATTAGATAGGCCATTACAAAGTTACTTTAGAATAGAATCTAAAGATATGGGACAATTTGAAAGAACACTTATAATAGTAGATGAAGGAAGCGATTTACATTATATAGAAGGATGCACAGCGCCTACTTATTCATCTGACTCTCTTCATGCTGCGGTAGTTGAAATTTACGTTGAAAAAAACGCTAAATGTAGATATACAACGATTCAAAACTGGTCTAATAACGTGTATAATTTAGTTACCAAAAGAGCCTTAGTTGAAGAAGGCGGAACAATGGAATGGATAGATGGAAACATAGGTTCAAAACTTACGATGAAGTATCCAGCCTGCATTTTAAAAGGAGATTATGCAAAAGGAAATTGTACAACAATTGCTCTTGCAGATAATGGTCAAATTCAAGATACGGGTGCTAAAATGATACACTTAGGAAAGTATACTAAAAGTAATATTTTATCTAAATCAATTGGTAGAAATGGTGGAAATGCATCATATAGAGGGTTAGTTAAGATTACTAAAAATGCTAAGTATTCATCAGCTAATGTTAAGTGTGATACGATACTTTTAGATGAACTTTCAAAAAGCGATACGTTTCCAACAAATATTTGTGAAAATAAATCAAGCTCATTAGAACATGAAGCTACCGTTTCCAAAATAGATCCTAATCAATTATTTTATTTAATGACTAGAGGTCTAGATGAGAATAAAGCAACCGAACTTCTTATTATGGGATTTATTGATGCTTTTAGAGAAGAGTTACCTCTTGAGTATGCGGTTGAGTTAAACCAATTGCTTAAAGGTGAAGAAATAAAAGAATGCAAAAGATAATTAAGCTTTTCTGCAAAAATTATATAAATTGTCGTAAATTGTATTAAAAAATACTAAAAAAGAATTTCTGTAAAAAAAGGTATGCAGAAATTCTTTTTTTGCTTATGCAGAAATCGAATTTTTGCAAGAAAATAGTAAAAAAATAGGAAAAATGGTATTTTGATAATAATAATTCTTTCGTGTAAATTGTAAAACGAAAGGAGAGATTATTATGTTAAATCAATTAGTTGTTATAGGAAGATTAACTAAGGATCCTGAACTTAGAAAAACAGATGCCGGAAGAAATGTAACAACCATAACGTTAGCAGTTCCTAGAAGTTATAAAAATTCTAACGGAGAGTATGATACTGATTTTATAGATTGTACTTTATGGAGTAATGTTGCAGAAACAACTACTGAATATTGCCATAAGGGTGATTTGTTAGGTGTAAGAGGAAGAATTCAAACCCGTATGGTAGAAAAGGAAGAAGAAAAAGCAAGACAAGTTACCGAAGTAATCGGTGAACGTGTAACGTTTTTATCTTCTGGACATAAAACCGAAGTAAAAGAAAAGGAAGAGTAACTTCCTTTTTGTTATATTAAAGGAGGATATAATGAATTATTATAAGAAAATAAAAAACGAATTAATAAATAATGAAGTATATAAAAAGGTAAAGGATTATTCGAAAAATAGAAGTGATTTAAATACGTATTATAAAGTTGGCAAATTATTAAATGATGCTGGAAAAAGTTATGGTGAAGGAATTATAAAGAAGTATTCTGATAAGTTGACCAAAGAATTTGGAAGAAAATATAATTATAGAAATCTATTTATAATGAGAAAATTTTATATTATTTTTAAAGATGAAAATGTGAACGCATTGCGTTCACAATTAAGCTGGACTCATTACAGGGAACTACTAACGCTTAATAATATAAATGAAATAAAATATTATATAAAAATAGCAGAAACACAAAATTTATCTTATAGAAAGTTAAGGAAGCGTATAAAGTCTCGTGAATACGAAAGATTAGATGATAAAACAAAAGAAAAACTAATTAATAAAGAAAAGATTAATGCTGGTGATTTAATAAATGATCCAATACTTATAAGAAATAAGTTTGATACAGATAAAATATCAGAGAAAATGCTAATGTCATTTATACTAGAAGATATACCAAGCTTTCTAAAACAACTTGGAGAAGGTTTTACTTTTATAGAAAATGAATACCCAATAAAAATAGGAGATAGATATAACTACATAGATATTCTCTTATATAACATTTATGATAACTGTTATGTTGTAATAGAACTTAAAATAAATGAAATAAAAAAAGAGCATATAGGTCAAATAGAAACGTATATGAACGTTATTGATAAAAATTTAAGAACGGTTAATCAAGGTCCAACCATTGGCATTATCGTATGCAAAAAGAAAAATGGCTACTTATTTAAATATGTAACTAATGAAAATATTTATGAAAGAGAATATGAACTGGTATAAAATGAATGAATATTTGTATTAATAAGACATATTTTTTATTAGAGGTGACAAGGTTTTGAAAAAAATATGTTTCTTTATTATTTGTATGTTTCTTTTTATACCAATTATAGGAGCTTATAGCAATGATAATACTACAACTAAAACAACTACAGAAAATAATACTGATTGCATAAAAGAAGAATGTGACAATACAAAAAATACCAATAAAGAAGAAAAAGATGATATTTTAACTGATGGTAAAAGTGCCATTTTAATTGAAGAGACGACTGGGAAAGTACTTTATGAAAAAAGATCACACGATAGGTATGCTCCAGCTTCAATGACAAAAATAATGAGTATGATTCTTATAATGGAACAAATTGAAAAAGGTAAGTTAAAATGGAATGATATTTTAGTTACAAGTGAATATGCTGCATCAATGGGAGGGTCTCAAATATTTTTACAACCAAATGAAAAAATGAGTGTAAAAGATTTGTTTAAAGCAGTTGCGGTAGGTTCTGCGAATGATGCTACAATTGTTTTTGCAGAAAAAATAGGTGGTACTGAAAAAAGATTTGTTAAGATGATGAATGAAAAGGCAAAAAAGTTAGGTCTTAAAGATACTAATTTTAAAAATGCCGTTGGTCTTGATGAAGCTAATCATTATTCATCAGCATATGATATGGCATTTATGGCAAGAGAATTAATTAAGCACGAAAAAATATTTTCTTTTACTACCATATACGAAGATTATCTAAGACAAGATACCGATAATAAATTTTGGCTTGTGAATACCAACAAGTTAATAAAAACTTACGATGGTGCTGATGGACTTAAAACTGGATATACTAAAGAAGCCGGATACTGTCTTACTGCAACTGCAAAAAGAGATAGAATGAGACTTATTGGAGCCATCATGGGAGCAAGTGAAAGTAAAACAAGAAATAGCAATATGATGAAGTTATTAGATTACGGATTTAATTCATATGAAATGCAAGTAGAGGTAAAAAAAGGAGAAGTAGTATCGGAAAAAAATATGTCAAAGGCAGAGAATAAAAGAATAGAAATAGTTCCTAAAAAAGATGCTAGCGTACTAGTAGAAAAAGGTAATGAAAAAGATGCTTTAAATTATGAGATGAAACTAAATAAAATAAAACTCCCTGTTAAAAAAGGAGAAAAAGTTGGCGTATTAAAACTAAAAGATGGCAGTAAAGTTATAAATGAAGTAGATTTAACCGTAAAAGAAGATGCTAATAAGGCAAATATATTAGAACTTTATAAACGTTCTATAATAAGTATTTTATCTGGAAGTTTGTAAGAGCAACTAACGAAGTTGTTCTTTTTATAAATCTATATAATATAACTTTTCCTTGTTATTTAAAGTTTTAATATATTTAGCTCCAAACTTTTCATAATAGTTTACCAAATTAGATTTTAAGTATATCCTATCATATCCTTTTTTCTTAGCCTCATTTAAAATAGCATCATTAAGTATTTTAGAATATCCTTTATTTCTATATTCTTTTTTTACATACATAGTAGCATACCAAGGAGTAAGGTTTTTCATTTCATCTCCGTCATACTTAAATAAGGATATAAAACCAATTAATTTATCATTATCTAAAAGTCCAAGTATGCTTATAACTTTATCTTTTTCTAAAATTCTTTTAACCTTTTCCTTGGTATACGTTTTAAGTTCTTCCTCTGTTTTCTTTTTCCCCCATGTTACCTGACATATTTTTGCATATTCTTCTAGATGTTTTATATCATCCATAATATTTTTTATTTTCATAATTAAAATCCTTTCAAAATTATTATAACATTAACTTATAATATGATAAAATAATTATGAAAAAAGGTAATTGATATATGAAATATGAGTACTATAATCCAAGTTTGGAAAGAGGAGGTTGCATTCCTAGAGCAATTAGTAAAGCTTTAAATATTAATTATAGTGATGTAAAAAATGACTTAAAAAAATTATCCATAAAACTTGAAAAAGATGATTATCATGACATAGAAGTTTTTGATGCGTATTTAAAGAAAAATGGTTTTAAAAAAATTAGCGTAAAAAAAGATGAATTAGTGAAGAATTTGAACCTTGATAATGGTACTTATATAGTATTTTGCTATCAAGATAATTTTTACCATATGACATGCATTATGGAAAATACTTTATATGATAATAAAAAAGACTTATTTAATTTAAAAACCATAACTTTATATAAATTGAAAAAATAATTAAAGTCTTAAGAAAGCAAGAATTATTAAATGCTTTCTTTTCTTTTTGTTTTATAAATGTTATAATTAATATTAGAATAAGAGGGATAATTATGAAGAAGAGTAATGATGTTAAAAGGCTTGAAGAAATAACTAAAGTAATACTTAAAAATGACTTAAAAAGTGGTGTTTCGCCATCAAAAGTATGCAACATATTAACTGAATTAGGTCCTACATTTATAAAGATAGGACAAATACTATCAACTAGAATAGATTTGATACCTAAAGAATATTGTGCTGCACTATCAAACCTTAGAAATAACACAGGTGTTATGCCAAGGGATGAATTAGAGAAAATATTAAAAGAAGAATATGACGATTATAAAAAGGTATTTAAAAGTGTAGATGAATGTATTGGGGCGGCCTCTATTTCGGAAGTTTATAAGGGTACTTTAATAAACGGGGATACGGTTGCAATAAAGGTTTGCAAAAAGAACGTTTATGAAAAGATGCAAAATGATGTCTCTTTAATGAAAAAAGCAATAAAGGTATTACATTTAAATAAGATAATAAAAATAATTGACCTTAATAAAGCACTTGATGAGATGCTTTCATCTGCATATGAAGAAAGTAATTTTAATATAGAAAAAGACCATTTAATAAAATTCAAAAAATTAAATGATAATAATTACGTAACATCCCCTAAAGTATATAGTAATATTTCAACAAACAAGGTGCTTGTTATGGAATATGTAAAAGGTGTTTCTTTAGATGAAAAAGACGCTTTAATTAAAGAAGGGTGTAACTTAGAAAACTTAAGTTATATTTTAAGCGATAATTATATTAAACAGGCATTAGAAGATGGATTCTTTCACGCTGATCCACATCCTGATAACATTATGGTAAGGGATAATAAAATAGTTTTTATTGATCTTGGTATGATGGGAACTTTAAAAGAAAAAAATAAGAAACTATTAAATGATGCAATAGAAAAAATAATAGAAGAAGATTATTATGAATTATCTAGAATTCTTGTTTTAATGTGCACTAAAACAGGTGAATGTGATATGTCTAAATTAAAAGGTGATGTATCTATGATATTAAGTGAAGTAGCAGGTCAAGACTTAAATGATATAGACATTGCTAAATTTTCTTCTAATATGTTTAAAATGTTAAGGGAAAATAACCTTGTATTAGATAAAGATATTACGATGCTAATTAGAGGTATTTTGGTTATGGAATCATCATTAAAAAATTTAAATGATAACCTTAGTTTATTAAGTGTTTTAACAAATCATATAGTAAATAAAAATTCTTCTTTAATAGATGGTGAAAAAATAGTTAAAGCAGGTAAAGAAATCGTTAAAAATACCAAAAGTTTAGTTTCGGTACCAAACGAGGTATTAACGTTTTTCAAAACCTTAAATAACGGAGATAATAAAATTAAATTTGAAATGTCAGGTTCTACAAAGCAAGTAGATAAAATAGAAAAAATGCTTCATGAACTTATAATAGGAATAATAGATGCAAGTTTAATTTTAGCACTTTCAAACGAAAAAAACGAAACGATTAGAATGGTCTTAATGGTATTTATAATAATACTTTCAGTTTGGCTATTTATTAAAATGTTAATAGATCATATTCATAGAGGATATTAATTAGTAATAAAGGAGTATTTAAAATGCAGTTTAAGAAAATAAAACAGAATGCTAAAAGGGTGTTAAAAAAACATTTCTTTAGAAACATTGTCATAACCTTTATTTCACTTCTTATAATAAATGGTGGATATTCTTATGTAACGCAGTCTGCTAGAAGTACTGCAAATAATAGAGTTGTTAAGGAAGCCCAAAAAATAAATAAAAAAAGCAAGTCTAACGCTGATTTATTAGATGATATAGAAAAAAATGGCAAGAAAGACGTAAGATATGTTAAAGCTGAAGTTAAGGGAAATACAAAGAATTTAACTAATTTATTAGTTAACGAATTAACTAAATCCAAGTCATTTTTTCTAGGCTTTTTAAATTCTATAAACAAAGTTATTTTTAAGAAAAATTATAAATTAATATCTATTTTGGCATTACTTTCAGTAATATACTTCTTATACATTATTTTAATAAAGTATCCTATCATAATAGGTAAGGCAAGGTATTTTTTAGAAAAAAATAGATTTGAAGACACAAAGATAGAAAAGTTGTTTTTTGCATACAGAGTAAAAAGACAGATTCATTTATCTTTTTCATTACTTTTAAAAAATATATATCAAGCTTTATGGAATTTAACTATTATAGGTGGAATTGTTAAACGTTATTCATACTTTTTAGTTCCGTATATTTTAGCAGAAAACCCGGATATAAAAGCAAAAGATGCGATAAGGTTATCTAAAGACATGATGAACGGATATAAGTTTAAGTTATTTTTACTTGAACTTACCTTAATACCTTGGTATTTATTAGGCTTTATAACTGTTGGATTAAGTGATGTATTATACTTTGATGCATATAAAGAGTGCATATATTCTTCTTTTTATATGACACTTAGAAAAATATACAAAAAAGAAAATAAAGATGCATTAAAACTTTTGAATGATGAGATTTTAGACGGAAAAGTAACATTAGGCTGTTACCCAGAAGAGAAAATAGAAAAAAGGTTTAAAGCACCAAATGTTTTAAAAGGCTTAGATTTTGATAGACGATATAGTATAACTTCTTTAACATTATTATTTTTTACATTTTCATTTATAGGATGGATATGGGAAGTTACGCTTCATTTAGTAAGTGACGGAGTATTTGTAAATCGTGGAACCATGTTTGGCCCTTGGCTTCCTATATATGGAACAGGTGGCATATTAATTCTTGTTTTACTTAAACCATTTAGAAAAAGTCCTTGGCTTTTATTTATAACGGCATTTATATTATGCGGCATAGTTGAATATTTTACTGGATGGTATTTGGAAGTATTTAAACATATGAAGTGGTGGGATTATAGTGGTTATATTTTTAATATTGATGGAAGAGTATGCCTTGAAGGACTTATTATATTTGGTCTTGGAGGTTGTGCGTTTACTTATTGTTTAGCGCCACTAATTGATAACCTTTATAAAAATATAAATCCTAATTTAAAAAGTACGATATGTTTAATATTAATATTGTTATTTGCAGTAGATATGGTTTATTCTCATTTTAATCCTAATTGTGGTGATGGAATAACAAGTAAAGTACTAAATATATGTATAAACAAAAAAGATAAGCAAATTAATTAGATTTACTTATCTTTTTTACTTATTATTTTATTAAACATTAAAAGCATTAAAGGTAGTGCAAATACGTTTGGAAGTGCGTATCTAAAGTATGTGTTAGCGGGTGATACAAAACATACTAAAAGTATTAAAAATGATGGTATAAGAAGTATTATATCTTTGTATTTTTTTCTGTAAAATAAATAAGATAACATAAATAGAAGAATCCATGTGTTAAATCCTATATTGATTAATAATCCGATAAACGGAATATATGGAAATACTGTTGCAAAGCCCCCTAAGACCATTCTTAAAGGCCTTAAATTCTCGTTAAAGTGATAATCAAAACCATAGTTATTAATTATCTTTTTTCCTTTGATATGTACATACCAATTAGTTTCAACCGGATAAATGTATCCATATGTATTAGCTATAGTAGCTTCTACATATACTAAAGGATGTTTTTTTAATTGAGTAAACCATACTTTAAAATAGTTTTTTAAATCATTATCAGTATAATATCTATTAAACTCATTTTTAACAGGATCTGCTAAAGCAGGGTTATACCTAGATGCTATGGTATCATAATTTAAGAGTTTATCAATTGCCTTTTTTTCATCACTAGTTACTTCTTTTTTATATTCTTTTACATATCTTGCAGTCTGCTGAAAAGGAACTGATAAAACTTCTCTTATGCTTCCGTTTGTGATTTTAAAATGTGGTAATATAACGTTATTATAAGAGTAATAAAACGTAATTGTTATGCAAATGATTATAATGTATTTAAATATGTTTTGTCTTCCTAAGAAAAGTAAAAATAAAAGCGAAAGTAAAACTATATGAAATCCATTATTTCTAAATAATATTATTAGTATGATTAAAAGTATTTCCATTACCATATCTTTAATCTTTAGTTTTCCTTTAAGGTTTATCATATTATAAAACGATATTATATAAATGATAATAAGACATCCAAATATAACATCTTTAACAGGACTCATTGCATAAAGAGGAAATACTGGTACTAAAGAATAAATAAGTAAACATATTTTTCTATACTTTAAGCTTACGTTTATATCCTTCATAAATTTAATTGTATATGATAAAGTACTTGCTAAAATAATAGTCTGAATGATACTGTAAATGAATAGTCCGGCATTCAAAGAAGAAAATAATTTAATTCCAAGCTTAACTAACGAGCCAAGTATTATTGTATGAACAACGGGATGATGATTTGTTAAAATTACGTTTTTATCTATTAATACAACGTAGTCCGAGTACTTGTTGTTTATATTAAAATACTGTAAAAGTTGAAAGCTAGGATCAGGTGACATAATCGCTGGATAAAATGCGATTATGTAAACTAGCCATAAAAGAATTATAAATAAAATAGAAAATATAAATGGATGTTTATCAAATAACTTTCCAAGTTTTCCTGTTTTTATATCTTTTTCTTTATCTTTTTTATTGTCTAATCTATCAAATAAGTATTTTATTATTTCCCAGAATATTTTAATTAATAATATAAATGATAATAGCGTAATTAAAGGATGTTTTTTAATTACTCTAAAATCACCAGTCATTATAAAGCTTGTTCCTATAACCATAAAACTAGTAATTAAAAATGATAATAGAAACGTAATTATATTTTTTCTTTTCATAGTAACTACCTCACGTAAAATTATACACTAAAATAATTAAAAATAATAGTTTTAAAAGATGGCTTTGTAAAAAAGTTTGTTATAATACTAAAGGAAGGTGTTTTATATGATATTAAACGTAAGTGGAAGAACTGATATAGTAGCATTTTATTCTAATTGGTTTATGAATAGATTAAAAGAAGGTTATGTTTTAGTTAGAAATCCATATTATAAAACTTTGGTCAGTAAAATATATTTTAAGGATGTAGATGCAATTGTTTTTTGTACGAAAAATCCAATTCCTATATTAGATAAATTAGATGATATCAATATTCCTTTTATATTTCACGTTACTTTAACACCATATAAAAAAGATATTGAACCAAACGTACCTCCTAAAGGATTAATAATAAATGCAATAAAGAAGTTATCCCAAAAAATAGGAAAAGATAAATTATGGATTAGGTATGACCCGGTATTTATAAATGATTATTATACGGTAGATTATCACATAAAAAACTTTGATAATATGTGTAAATTATTATCTGGTTATGTAAATAAAATAATCATTTCATTTTTAGATATGTATCAAAACGTAAGATATAATATGCCTTATTTAAGAGCAAAAAAGCTAGCGGATGAAGATTATGAAAAAATAGGAACAAACTTTGCTTTGAGCGCTAAAAAGTATAATATGACAGTTCAAACTTGTGCAGAAAAAAGAAATTTAAAAGAATATGGCTTCTTAGTTTCTGATTGTGTTACAAAAGAAATTGCTAAAGATTTAACTAAAAAGGATAAATTTAAAAAGTGGACTGCTAGAGGAAAGTGTTCTTGCGTAAGTATGGTAGATATTGGAGAATATAATACGTGCAAACACATGTGTAAGTATTGTTATGCTAATTATGATGAAAATGCTGTTTTTAAAAACGTGAGGGAGCATAGCGATTTATCTCCTATGTTAACTGGTAACGTTACTAAAAAAGATAGTATAAAAGAAAGAAAAGTCTAGTGTTATAAATGAAAAAGTAAAATAAATGTATAAATAATAAATATTAATAAATTATTTTAAATGTTAATGATATAATTGATAATAAGGAGTTGATAATTATGAATATAACAATATTAGGAGCGGGAGCTTATGCTTTAGGTCTTGCACTAAGATTTAATAAAAATAAAAATAAAATCATTATATGGTCAGCGGTAAAAGAGGAAATTGATGTTTTAACTAAAACTCATAAAAATGAAAAAGCCTTAAAAGGTGTTACCATGCCTAATAATTTTATTTATACGGAAAATATAGAAAAAGCGATAGATGGAAGTGATATAGTTGTACTTGCGGTTGCAACCAAGTTTTTATCTAGCGTTTGTGATAAGATAAAACCATACATTAAAGATAAACACATAATAATTGCATCTAAAGGAATAGAGCAAGATACATATATGTTTGCAAGTTCTATCGTAAGAAAAAAATTAAAAACTAAAAAACTTGCAACTATATCAGGACCATCATTTGCTAAAGATATGGCAAATGATGAATTAGTTGGACTTTCACTTGCAACAACGAATAACAAAACAAGGAATATGGTTATTAAAGCGTTATCATCTGATACGTTAAAAATAAGACCTAATAAGGACTTTTTAGGGACTGAGTTATGTGGGACTTTAAAAAACGTAATTGCACTTGCAGCGGGAATGTTAGATGGTATAAATGCAAGTGAATCTACTAAGGCTATGTTCTTAACAGAAAGCATAAATGATACTAGAAAACTAATTAAAAAACTTGGCGGAAATGAGAAGACTATCATGTCATTCGCAGGCTTTGGAGACATTTTATTAACGTGTACTTCTAAGTCTTCTAGAAATTATACGTTTGGTAAGATGCTAGGTGGTGGAGCATCAAAAAAAGAACTTGACGAATACTTAAGTCAAACGACAGTGGAAGGCGTATATACATTAGAGTCAATATATGGTTTAATAAAACAAAAAAGGGTTAAAATGCCGTTTATAAATTTCATTTATGACGTTGTATTTGGTTATAGAAAAAAAGAAGATATAATACCATTTTTAAAAGAAAAAGAATAATATTTAATCACTTTAAAATAAGTGATTTTTTTTATTTTGTAAGGTTGTGTCGAAAGACTTTTTTTAAATTAAAATAAGTGATTAAATGTAATTGCTGGGAGGATTTAAAAGTGCTTAAAGTATTAATGGAATTTAGAAAAGGAGTTTTATTTGTAAGATTATATGGAGCTTTAAATAGTTCTACAATAGATATATTTAAAAAGGACGTTAAGGAGGTGATTATAGCATCCGGAATTATGTACGTAGTATTAAACACTTATAATTTAGAGGAGATAACAAAAGAAGGGGTAAAAGAAATTAAGGCATTAAGGAAGGTAATGAAAAAAACTGATGGTGATTTATTCTTATTTGGCGGAGAGGTAAAAGAATTAAAATCACTAGTTAATCTAGAAAATGAACTAAACGTTTTTGAAAGGGTCGTGATATAAAAAATGCAAGCCTTATGTCAAAGTGTAGAAGACGTAATAGAAGAAAACAGAAACTTAATTTATAGTGTATGTTCTAAATATCAAGGCTATAATGATAAAGAAGACTTGCATCAAGTTGGAGTAATTGGATTAATGAAAGCATATAAAAATTTTGACGAAGCAAGGGATGTTAAATTTTCTACTTATGCATTTCCGTACATTGTTGGAGAAGTAAGCTCTTACGTAAGAGAAAATAAGGCTATAAAAGTAAGCCGTGACATGATAAGATTAGGAAGAAAAATAAACGAATACATTGATAAACATATAAAGGTAAGAGGATATGCTCCAACAGTTAGTGACATCGCACTTATGCTAGATGCTCCCGAAGAGAAAATAATAAGTGCACTTGATGCTTGCAAGCAAACAAAAAGCTTAGATGAAGAGATAAATAACGAAGGAAAAACAATAACTCTTCTTGATGTTACACCAAAAAAAGAGACTTTAAGTAAAGATGTGTTACTTGATTTAAAAGAGGCTTTTTCATATTTAAGTGATGAAGAAAAAATGCTTGTCGAAAACAGATACTTTAAAGACTTAACACAAAGTGAAGTAGCCAAAATAATGGACGTAAATCAAGTTTATGTATCTAGAATGGAAAAAAAGGTTTTAAAAAAGATGAAAAGCAAGATGACATAAATGTCGCCTTGTTTTTTAAATGTATAAATACTTAATTTTTTTAAATACTAATACTGGTGATACAAATGAATAAAGAAAGGTATAAAGAATTAACTAGTAAAATAGTTCCTGAAGAAAATAAGACTAAAAACGGAATTATTGCGTTTTTAACAGGTGGGTTAATTGGTTTTTTAGGACAGGTAATAGTAACTATTTTGGAAAATAATTTTAATGTAGCACATAAAGATGCTACAACAATAATGATTGTAATATTAATATTTTTAGCGTCACTATTTACCGCAATTGGATTTTTTGATAACTTAGTTTCTAAAGCAAGAGCCGGATTAATTGTTCCGATAACAGGCTTTGCACATGCGATGACATCAAGCATGATTGATTACAAAAAGGAAGGATTAGTAACTGGAATTGGGTCTAACGCATTTAAATTAACAGGTAGCGTAATATTATACGGAGTTTTATCTGCGTACGTATTTGGAATTGTTAGATACTTATTTTTTGGAGGTTAATTATGACAATAAAATTTAATAATGTTTATTTAAAAGAAGTATCAGCGGTTGCGGGACTAGATGAAAAAGAAGGAAATTTTGGAAAGCTTTATGACAAAACGTATGATGATTATTATTTAGGAGAAAAAACCTTTGAACAAGCCGAGATAAAAATGATAAATGATTCGGTAAACATTCTTCTTAATAAAGCAAACATGAAAATGGATGATATAGATGTAATATTAGGAGCAGACTTACTTAATCAAATAACGCCTAATTCCTATGCATCCGTTTTGTTTAACAGACCATTTATGGGTGTTTATAATGCTTGTGCTTCTGTTTGCGAAGAAATAATTGTTGCATCAAGTCTTCTTCAAAATAAGAATATTAATAATGTAATTTGTAATACGTCTTGTCATAATATGACCGCAGAAAGACAGTATCGTAATCCAGTTGAGTATGGATGTCCTAAACCTAAAAGATCAACTTTTACCGTAACAGGATGTGCAAGTAACATTTTAAGTAAGGAAAAATCATCTATTAAAGTTACATCGGCATCAATTGGAACTACAACTGACTTAGGTGTAACTGACGTATATGATATGGGTTCTGTTATGGCACCTTCTGCAGCTAGAGTAATATTTGAACACTTAACTGATACAAAAACAAAGGTTAGTGATTATGATCTTATATTAACTGGTGATTTAGGGGTGTATGGTAAAGAAATATTAAGTTTATATATGATAGAAGCCTATGACATAGATTTAAAAGATAAATTAGTTGATGCAGCATCTATTATATATGATAGAAAAAAGCAAGAAAAAGTAAATGCTGGTGGTAGTGGACCTGCTTGTCTTCCTTTGGTATTTTATACAGACATTTTAGGTAAGATGAAAGAAGGAAAACTAAATAAGGTACTAATAGTTGCAACAGGAGCTTTAATGTCTCCTACGATGAATAACCAAAAATTATCTATTCCTTCTATTTCACATTTGGTAGAACTTGAGGTGGTTAAATGATATATTTATATTCGTTTTTATTCTGCGCGTTTGTATGTCTTATAGGACAAATAATTTTAGATAATACTAAACTAACTCCAGGACACATAACTAGCATGTTTGTTGTTATAGGAGCATTCTTAGACTCATTTGGGTTATATGATAAGTTTATAAAATGGTTTGGAGCGGGAAGCCTTGTTCCGATAACAAGTTTTGGCCATTCACTTATTCATGGTGCACTAGATGCCGCACACACCAATGGAATTTTAGGCCTTTTAGGTGGAATGTTTAGCTTAACATCGGCAGGTATAACAGCAGCAATTGTATTTGGATTTATTTTCAGCCTTATATTTAAAGCAAAAGACTAGTCTTTTGTCTTTTTTTGTGGTATTTTATTAAGTAAGAGGAACTAATTATGAATTATAAGAATTATGATATTAACGTACCAGAATTTGACAGTAAAATTAAATATTATTTTTCACTTTTTTTTATTTCAATAAAATCTTATGAAGTGTTAAGGGATACTTATGGTGAGGATTTAAATCTCTTTAAAAATGAACCAGAAATAAATTCAGTAAACAATTACGAAAATATAAGTTTAATATTTGAAAACTTAAAGTGGAATAATAATCAGATTAATTTATCAGATAAAACAATACTAAATTTATTTAATGATGATGAGATAAAAAATTATTTTGAGTCGTATTCTCTGGTAGCCCCAGATTTTAGTATTGATGATCCAGAAAAATTAGAAGAATTTTATTTATATATGATGTCATCTAAAGTAAAAGAAAAAAAGTGCTTAGAGTTTGGAACGATTTATGATTTATTTGATACTTTTTCTTTAGAGGAAATATTAAATGCGGTGGCAAACTTAGATTATAGTTTAAAAGATACTTTTATTAATTTATTTGGAATTAAGGGAGATAAAACATTTGAGATAAACTCTGATAATAAAGTGCAAAATGAAATATTAATAAAACTTTATAGCTATATGCTTTTAAAAAGAGAAGAAGCAGATATTTTATCTATTATAAGAAACATAATTTCAAAGGATTCTTATGAATACAATTTCTATGATTATATTAGATATATGTGTAAGGATAAATCTTTAAGCAATGAATTTATTTATAAAATGTTAACTAAGATGGACTATAATTCAATAAAACAAATAAAAGAAGTTTTTGGAGAAAACTTAAACGAAAAGAAAAAGCCTTCTAAAGATAAGGCGTTTAAAAATGCTATTCAAAACTTAACCGTTATTATTAAGGTAAATAAGGCGTATGAAAAAAGAAAGCAAAAGAGTGTAATTCATAAAAAAAAGGTTGGAGTAGATAAGAAAAAAAAAGAAGAAAATAAAAAAAGCAAAAAAGAAGAACCTAAAGCTGCAAAAATAAAAGAGACTAAAAAAGAAATAAAAAAAGAAGCAGAAAAACCAAAAAAGAAAGAAATAATAGTTGAAATAAAACAAGATTCTTTAAACAAAAAAACACTTGATAAAAAGATAGAAAAACCAAAGAAAAAGGAAAAAGAGGAAAAACCAAAAGAAAAACAAAAACAAACTAAGCTAGATAAATTTTTAAGTGATAATGAAATTAGTAAGCAAGACTTCTTAAAGGCTACTCGCTTACTTGATCCACTAAGCAAAAGTGTTATAGTTTTATATTATGGATTAAAAGCAAAACCTGTTTCTACAAGCGAAATTATGGTTAAGCTAAAAATGAAAGAAGAAGAGTTATTAGAGTTAATAGAAGAGGCAGAAAATAAAATAGTTAACTTAATAAAAAGTGGCAAAATAAAAGAACAAAAAGATGAGGAATTATCTTCTAATAGGCTTATGTCTTACGCAAAGGAAAACAATTTAAAAATGGCTGATGTTATAAAAGATATGACTGTTCTTTCTTCATATGAAAAAATAGCGCTTACTTTATCTTTAAACGAGAAAATAACTAATAAAAAAATAGCATCAGCACTAAATATAGATGAAAAAAATATAAGTGGTATAATAGATGCTGCAACTGATAAAGTAATTACTGAATTATCAAATACAAAAGCAAAAGAAGATGCTCCAAAAGAAATAATCAAAGAAGAAAAAGAGCCTTTAGAAAAACAAGAAGAGACTAAAAAAGAAAATAAAAAAGAAGAAAAGAAACAAGAAGAAAAAAAATATGTTAAGACAAGTTTAAATGAGGTTTTAACAAAAAACAAAATATCAAGATCAGATTTCATAAAGAACTTAAATAATCTTAATATGAGTGAAAGAAGAATGATCAAGGATTATTTTGGACTTGGTATGTTTTCACTTACATTAGAAGAAATGTCAAAAAAATATGGTATAAAGGTAGAAGATATAAATAAAACCATCGATGGTATAGTTGGAAACATGATAAAGAAAAAAGAACCTAAAAAAGATAAAAAAGAAGATAAAAAAGAAAAAGAACAGTCAAAGTTAGATAAATTTTTAACGGTAAATAAAATAACTAAAGAACAATTTATGAATGCACTAAATAATTTATCTGAAGTTGATAGAGGTGTTGTTTTAATGTATTTTGGTATTAATCAAAAAGAAAAAAACTTATTAGAAATAGCAAAAACGTTCAAAACAACACCAGCAGAAGTAAAAAATAGTTTGACTAATATTTTAAAAAATATTAATAACACAATAAAAAATAAAGATAAAAATAAAACTGACAAGTTAGATGATTTATATCAAAATGCTAAGGGAAAACTTTCTAAAATGTACAAGTTATTGATGGCTAATGCTGCATTTATGATGTTTTTACAAACAAACCCAATTATGCAGCAGATATTACTTTCAATTACTAATTTTAATTATGATCTAGATATGACATCAAGAATACTTGGAATGAAAAAAGAAGAGGTAATTAGCAATTTAAATGTTTTAACTAATGTTTGTTATGGTTATATAAGTGATATGAATAAAGAGAAAACAACTGAATTTGAAGATAGCAATGAAAAGACGGTTGGAAGAAGGTATTAGAGTTTAAATTTGGTGCTTGTTATGGGGGAATTTGAATGCCAAATAATTGTAAAAAAATAGAGAAGATAAAAAGTACTATAAGGGTAGTACTTTCATTTGTTTTAACATTTGTTACCGTATCAAGTGTTAGTAAAAATGAAAAGATAGTAAACGAATATTTATCAAAGAGATATTCTATAAAAAGAAGTATTTTAGGAGAAGAGTACGTAGAAGATTTGAAAAGTCTTTATTTTGAGGCTATTACATATGTTTCGGGGTTATATGAAACACTTGATTTAAGTGATTCTATCGAATGCTATTATGTGTATAATTATTTAGATGATCATGGCTTTTTATCGCTTGATAATAGTACTAAATCCTTAAAAAACATTCCAGGACATTATCTGGATTTATATTTAGATAATATTGAAGGAGCAGATATACTCTATAAAAAAGGATTATGTAGACATGAGGCTGACTTTTACTATCAAACACTTGTTAAATATAATATAGATGCTATAACATGTACCTGTTACATTGGAGAATGTAATAAGGAATATAGAATAAAAAGACCAAATCATGTAATTGTTGTAGCTAAAGATAATGGAATTACCTATCAAGATACTCTTAATAATGTTATTTTTGATAAAATGGATTCATGCCAAGAAGACGTTGTGTTTGGTTTTAATAGTGATAATTTTATATACATGATGCCTGATGAATCTAGTAGCATTCGTTTTATTACAACACAAAACACTCAATCAGATGTTGACAAGCTAAACAGTTGGATTAAAAGCGATACTTATAGTGTTGATGTAAACTACATTAATAAAAGATTTTCGGACGCCCAAAAGAAAATTGATGATCATCAAGAAGATATTGAGTCATTTAATAAAAAGTACTCATTAAATATAAAAAATAAATTACCAGATAAGTAAAATGTACTAATTGTAATTTCACGAATTAGTACATTTTATTTTTTTATGCAACTTTTAAATTCACTTGCCATATCGTAATCTGTTAATAGAGAGTAAATAAAATTTGCTTTCTTGTCGATTTTAAACAAGTCATCATATTCTTTTTTATATTTTGTAATTATAGGTATGTTTATATTTTTCTTAACTTCTCTAATTATTTTTGCACCATTATCATTTAAACCTAAAACCCTTATGTATTTTAATTTTAAGTCATTATCACTTTTTTTGAACTTACAAACGATGTGAAGAAGCATTCTTTGAATTTTACTATATGAATATCTTTTTGTTTTAACTCTTAGTATTAGATCATTTAAATTATTTACATCGTTAATTGTTTTTTTAAGCTTATTTTCAATACCTTCATCAACGTCTAAATAACAATTTAAATCATAACTACTAATTATCTGATATTTTATAAGTTCAAAATATTTTTCCTGATCTATTTTTTGAATGAAATCAATGGAGATTTTAGGCATTACCATCTTAATTTTTTCTACGTTGTTTAGATTTCTTCTGATTGATGTTGCACTTGCAACCCTTTTATCTATTTCTTTGTCATGGTAATCAGTTGTTCTTTTTATACTTATTGGTTTAATATTACTATTTCTTACCCTTATATTTCTTATATATTCTAAGGCTAATACGTCGTTTGGCTTATTTATTAGTTTACCAGTTAACTCATTTAATGCCATCGAGCAAGAAAGTGGGTAACTGTTTCCTTTTTTTATAAACCTTTTTACTAATAAATCATATTCTTTATTATTAATTGTTGTATTAATTAATTCTTCAAAAGTTTTTACATCATTTGATTCAGAACCAAAAACCAGGTAATCGCAATTTAAATTATCAAGTATTTCAATTGCACCTTTAGCATAAAAACTAGCTGATTGAGTTGCAAATGAAAAGGGTAGTTCAACAACTAAATCATATCCATATTCTAATGCTATTTTAGTTTTATTCCATTTATTTATAATTGATATTTCACCACGTTGTGTAAAATTCCCTATTAATACAAGTATCAAATAACTGTCAGGAAACATTTCTTTAACTTTGTTTAAGTGATATATATGACCATTATGAAATGGATTATATTCTGCAATCACACCAACTTTTTTCAAGATGAATCACTTCCTTTAGACATATTATAACAATTCTAAGCTTGTTTTTCCACCTTTTTATAGTTGACACTTTTATTTCAAGATGAATTAAACATCTTGACCCGGTAATGGGGTATATTATATAATAAGTAAGTAATAATAAGTAATAATAAGTATAGGAGGAGTAATAAAGATGGAAAGAAACAGAAAAATAAAAATACTAAGTTTAGTGGCTTTAATAGTTGCGGTGCTAGGACTAGGAGTTGCGTTTGCAGCATTGTCAAGTAAACTTACAATAAATGGTAGTGCAAAAGCACAAGCAGGTTCATGGAACATCCATTTTGCAAAGACTTTAGATATGCCAACACAAACAACAGGAAATGCCTCTTTTACAGAACCAACATTATCTGATACATCTATTTTAGGATTTAAGGCTACTGTAACAAAACCAGGTGACAGCGTGACATATTATTTTGATATAGTTAATAGTGGTACCGTTGATGCTTTAGTTGATAGTTATGTATTTGAATATGGATATCAAGATTGATCTGGAAGAAGAGTTAGTGATCATCCAGAATGTAAAATATATGATTTTAATAGTGATGGTGTAATTAATGCTTCCGATTCATCTGTATGGAGAACAAGTATAAAATATGGACTATATTACACTGATAATAATAAAGAGATAAAATCAGATGATACGATAAGTGCAGGTGAGACAAAACACGCAAAATTAGTAGTTGAGTATTTAAGTGGATCAATATTCTTACTTCCAGATGGATTGCAAATAACAAGTATTAATAATACACCTATAACAATTAACTACGTACAAAGTAATTATTATGATATAGTACAATAGTGTTATTTCATATAAAAAGATTTAATTGCTTATAAACTAAAAAAACTGACTTAACCAGTCAGTTCTTTTTAGTTTCTAAATTTATTTTTAAATTCATTAAATAGTTTTATTCCATTATTATAAGTTTCATCTGATACTTTTCCTTTTAATTTGCTAAATGCTTTATCGCTATCTCCTTTATAAACTTCCATCCAGTTATTCATGATAAAATCGTATAAAACTTTATCTTCACCAGATTTTAATGAAACGTTATTTTTAATTGCAAAATCATTAATATCCTTTAAGGATAGTCTTTTTAAATACTCTTTAATTATAACTTCATACATATAAATCCTCCTTATTTATTATATGAATATGAACACGTAAAAATTAACATAATAAACATAGAGGTGATAATTATGAATAATACTAATAAAGACGTTACATCTAAAAAAAGAATGTTATTTTTGCTTATATTTATGTTTTTAATGTTTTTAATTATCATCATAAAATTATCTTTTATGCAAACCCATAACTTAAAGGCTTCTTTAGGCAATCTTAAAAAATTATCTACGAAAATAGTGTATGGTCCTTCTATGCCAAGAGGAAGAATATTAGATAGGAATTATAACGTAATAGTAGATAACGTTGGTACAAACATAATAAGTTATAAAAAGGAAGCTAACGTAAGTGTAAAAGATGAAATTGATTATGCTTATTTATTAGCAGAAAAGATAGATATTAATTATGCAAAGCTAACTAAAAATAGTCTTAAAGATTTTTGGATTGTAAATAATAAAGAAAAAGCGGATAAAAAAATAACTGATAAAGAATACAAACTATATGAAAGAAGAAAATTAAAAGCTAAGGATTTAGAGGCTTTAAAAAAGATGAGAATAACAGATGAAGAACTTAGTATTTATTCTGACATTGATAAAAAAAGTGCGTACATCTATTACTTAATGAATCATGGATACTCATATGACGATAAAGTAATTAAAGAAGACATAACTCCTTTAGAATATGCTTTTGTAGCACAAAATAAAAACAACTTAAAAGGTTTTAGTGTTTCATCATCTTGGAAGAGAACATATCCATATGGTGATACTTTAAGACAAATACTAGGTAATGTATCAACTAGTGAGCAAGGCATTTTAAAGAGTGATGCGGCAAGCTACTTAAATAAAGGTTACTCTTTAAATGATAGAGTAGGAATTAGTTATCTAGAAAAAATGTATGAAGATGAACTTAAGGGTAAAAAAGATAAATATCAAATAGTAAATGGTAAAAAAACTTTAATAGAAAAGGGAAGGCGTGGTAATGACATAGTTTTATCAATTGATATTAATATTCAGCAAAGTCTTGAAGAAATAATAAAAGAAGAACTTATAAATGCTAAAAAAGAGCCTAATACCAAGTATTATGATCACACGTCAGTTATTATAACTGATCCTAAAACAGGAGGAGTACTTGCAATGGCATCAAAGCAAATAAGTGAAAACGCTGAAGGATATAAAATAAGTGATTATACAACTAATTTATTAACTGGAAGTCTTGCTCCGGGTTCTATAGTTAAGGGAGCATCTATGTTAACTGGATATTCATCTGGTAATTTAAAAATAGGCGAGGTATTATATGATAAATGTATAAAGTTTAAAAATACACCTAGAAAATGTTCTTGGAAAACATCACTTGGAGCTTTAAATGATTTAAAAGCACTAGAACTTTCTTCTAACTCATATCAATTTCAAGTAGCACTTAAGGTAGCTAATGTAAAGTATTATGATAATATGCCGATAAAAATAGATGAAGCTCCATTTAAAGTCTATAGAAATGTCTTTAACTCCTTAGGTTTAGGTGTTAAATCAGGTATTGACTTACCATTTGAAACAGAAGGATATAAAGGAAAAGAATATAACGCAGGTCTTTTGCTTAACTACTCAATAGGTCAGTATGATACGTATTCTGTTATGCAGCTTGCAAGTTACGTAAATACCATTATAAACGAGGGTGAAAGATTAAAGTTAAACTTAGTAAAGGAAGTAAAATATGCAACAAAAGATAATAGCATAGGTAAAACAAAAAGTATGTATCAAAAAACGGTACTTAATAATAGCAACATAGATAACATATACTTTAAAAGGGTAAAAGAAGGATTTTCTAGCGTTATGAAAGGAATGCTAGGTCGTGGTTACATGGGTAATAGTCCAGATCCAGCTGGAAAGACTGGAACTTCAGAAACTTTTTATGACAGCGATTTGGACGGAAAAGTAGATACAGAAACGTATAGTAAGTCGTTTATCGGGTATGCTCCAAAAGATGATCCGGTAATGAGTATTGTCGCAATTTCTCCTCACGTAAGGTATAAAAATACAAATTCTACGTATGCAAGTAACGTAAATAAGAGAATTGTATCAAGAAT
Organism: uncultured Mycoplasmatota bacterium; assembly: GCA_900547225.1. Taxonomy (GTDB): domain Bacteria; phylum Bacillota_I; class Bacilli_A; order RF39; family UBA660; genus Aphodocola. Next base: position 5,492 of record URFW01000009.1, on the reverse strand, counting down.
TTGTAATATTTTCTTTGAAAATTACAAATAATTTGGTATAATACCTTTAGTTATCCGAAAAGGAGGGGAATTTAATATGGCAAAAAAGAATGAAAACAGAGCTAACATAACTTTAAAATGCCCTAAATGTGGTGAGTTAAATTACCGTGTAGAAAAGAACAAAGTAAATAGTCCTGAACGTATGGAAATAAATAAATTCTGCCCAAGATGTAGAACTCATACTGCACACAAAGAAACTAAAAACTAATAAGATTTAATCTTATTTTTTAATTATGTAGAAAGGAGTTTTAGTATGGTAAACGTAAATGATATTAAAAATGGTATGACGGTAGAAGATGAAGGAAACTTATATCAAGTTTTAGATTTTTCTCACGTTAAACCAGGTAAAGGTGCCGCATTCGTTAAAATGAAACTTAAGAACTTAAGAACTGGTGCAATAGTTGAAAAAACTTATAATAGTAGTGTAAAACTAGCTAAAGCAATGGTACAAAGAAAACCAATGCAATATTTATATCAAGCTGGTGATTCTTATAGTTTTATGGATATGAATACTTATGAACAAGTTGAATTAAATGCAAATCAAATAGGTGATGACTTAAAGTATTTAAAGGAAAATTTAGAAGTTAGTTTAATTTATTATGGAGAAGAATTAATTGGACTTAACTTACCTGAAAAAATTGATTATGTAATAACTGCAACAGAACAAGCTGTTAAAGGTAATACTTCACAAGGTGCACAAAAAGATGCAACATTAGAAAACGGAATGACTATAAAAGTTCCACTATTTATCGGTGAAGGAGAATCAGTTTTAGTATCTACTAAAGATGGCAAGTATGTGTCAAGAGCATAAATAGTGCTCTTTTTTTAATTGACTTTTTTATATAAAAAGTATAATATCAAGTTAGAAAAGGAATATTTTTATGAAAATAACTAATTTTAAGGATAAGACGTATAATAGATTTTATGAGCTTCTTACAGAAGATGATGATTTAGAAGATATAGATGATCGCACGCTTTCACAAACGATTAGTGATATTGTTGATGAGGCTTTTAACACAATTGGCTTATCAAAAAAAATAAATTCTAACGAAGAAGAAAAAGAAGAAAGAGTAAAAATGAAAGACGGGAAACCAGTGGTTAAGGTTTACAACAGTGATTTTGATCCTAATATAGATTATGGGTTTAACCTGGTGTTTGAAAAAGCATGTGATCCTGATACAGATACCGAATTTTCTGATCAAGATTCAACATCAAAAATAATAAAAGCTGATTTTAAAAACGGAAGAAAATTGTAAAAATTTTTCTTTTTTTGTTTTAAGTATTTAAAAATATAAATAAATGTGATAGAATATTCTTATAGATAGTAGTAAAATATTTGGAGGGATAAAAATGGCATTTAATTTAAAGAAATTTTTAGGTGGAAGTGACGTATCTAGTGAAGATGAATACTATACTTTAAGCGTTGAAGAAGCAGCAAGAGAAGAAACTCAGGAAGGTTCTAAGATGATTTTACTTGAGCCTAGAGCTTATTCTGAATCACAACAAATTGCAGATTACCTAAAAAAGAGAAACACGGTTGTAGTTAATTTAAAAAGAGTAACTCCAGATCAAGGTAAAAGAATAATAGACTTTGTATCAGGATGTTTATATGCAATTGGTGGAACTATGCAAAAATTAGGTGATGGTATATTTTTATGTGCTCCAAAAAACATAAATGTTCAAGGTAAAATGACAGAGGAAGAAGAACCTAAAAGAGGAAGAACAAAAAATATTTCTGAAGACTTTTAGGTCTTGATTATTTTATAAATTATGATAAAATATAAGTCATAAAGCAAAAGACGAAGACGTTATAATGTGAAATTATAAGAGATTCTACTAATTGGTGAGATGTAGATTAAGGAAACATTATAAGAATCACTTCTGATGTATGTATCTGAAATAATAGTAAGATATATCGCTTGTAAGCGTTAAAACTACTTAAGTGTATATCATTATGATGTGAATTAAGGTGGTACCGCGGTTAGTTATCAAATCGTCCTTTATTAAAGGATGATTTTTTTATATTTAAGGAGGAAGAAATATGAGTAAACAATTTAGAGAACTTTCTAAAAAAGATGTTTGGGAAAACGAACAAGAAATCTTAAAAGAATGGAAAAAAGAAGATATATTAAATGAAACGATAGAAAATAGAAAAGGCAAGGAAAACTGGGTATTCTATGATGGACCTGCAACTGCTAATGGTAAGCCAGGTATTCATCACATGGTAGCAAAATTCTTAAAAGATGCATTTTGTAAGTACAAAACTATGCAAGGTAAAAGAGTATTACGTAAAATAGGATGGGATACTCACGGACTTCCAGTTGAAGTGCAAGTAGAAAAAGAATTAGGATTTAATGGTAAAAAAGACATTGAAAAATTTGGTATTGAAGCATTTAATAAAAAATGCCGTGAAGCAGTATGGGAAAATGAGGAAGCATTTACCGAACTTACTGATCAAATGGGACAATTTATTGATACTAAAAACAGATATATTACATATGATAATAACTACATAGAAACAGAATGGTGGATACTAAAAAAATTCTTTGATGAAGGATTATTCTATGAAGGTGTTAAAATAACTCCATATTGTCCTAGATGTGGTACTTCTCTTGCATCTCATGAAGTTGCACAAGGTTATAAAGAAGTATCGGTAGATACCGTTATTGTTCCAATGAAGAAAAAGGATGAAGATGCATATTTCCTTGTTTGGACAACAACTCCTTGGACACTTTTATCTAACGTTGCGTTATGTGTAAACCCTAACGAAACATACGTTAAAGTAGAATCTATGGGATATAAGTTTATTTTAGCTAAAGCATTAGTAAGCAAGGTTTTAGGTGATGATGTTAAAGTACTTGAGGAATATAAAGGTAAAGACTTAGAATATACTGAGTATGAACAATTATTACCATTCTTAAGCGTTGATAAAAAAGCTTTCTTCGTGACTTGTGATACTTACGTTACAATGGAAGATGGAACGGGCGTAGTTCATATTGCACCAGCTTTTGGTGAAGATGATGCCGCAGTTGGTAAAAAATATAACTTACCATATTTAAATCCAGTAGGAGAAGATGGATGTTATAATGCGGGTCCTTGGAAAGGTATGAAGGTATTTGATGCTGATATAGAAGTAATTAAATGGTTAAAAGCTAATGACAAATTATTTAAAAAGCAAAGAATAATGCATAATTATCCTCACTGCTGGAGATGTAAGTCACCACTTTTATACTATTCAAAACCATCATATTATCTAGAAGTAACTAAGTTTAAAGACAAGATAATAGAAGAAAATAAAAAGGTTAACTGGTATCCAGCTTACGTTGGTGAAAAGCGTTTTGGAAACTGGCTTGAAGAGTTAAAAGACTGGGCTATTTCAAGACAAAGATACTGGGGTACACCACTTCCTTATTGGACCTGTTCATGCGGACACTCAGTTATGATAGGTTCTAGAAAAGAATTAAAAGAAAACGCGATAGAAGATATTGATGAAAACATAGAATTACATAGACCATACGTTGATGATGTACACTTAAAATGCCCTAAATGCGGTGGCGTTATGACAAGATGTAGTGACGTAATAGACTGTTGGTTTGATTCTGGTGCAATGCCTTTTGCACAATATCATTATCCATTTGAAAATAAAGAGTTATGGAAAGAACAATTTCCAGCAGACTTTATTTGTGAAGGTATTGACCAAACCCGTGGATGGTTTTATTCACTACTTGTAATATCTACTTTTGTAACTGGCAAAAGTCCATATAAAAACGTATTGGTAAATGATTTATTACTAGACAAAGATGGCCAAAAGATGCATAAATCAAGAGGTAACGTAGTAGAACCATTTACAACTATGAAAAAGTATGGTGCAGATACAATAAGATGGTATTTACCTTATGTATCTCCTGTTTGGACTCCTGTTAAGTTTGATGAGGAAGGCTTAAAGGAAGTATACTCAAAATTCTTCTCAACTTTAAAAAATACTTATTCATTCTTTGCACTTTATGCAAATACTGATAACGTTGATCCATTAAGCTTTGAAGTTGATTATGAAAAAAGAGAAGAAATAGATAAATGGCTAATTTCTAAATATAATAAATTTCTTGATTACGTAACAAAGGCATATGACGAATATGACTTAACTAAGGTAGTTAGAAGTGTTACTAACTTTGTATCAGAAGATTTATCTAATTGGTACATAAGAAGAAATAGACGTAGATTCTGGTCAAGCTCTTTAGATGATTCTAAGAAGTCTGTTTATAAAACAACTTATGAAGTTTTAGTTGGACTATGTAAGATAATCGCTCCAATTGCACCTTATACAGCTGAAGAAATATATAAAGATTTAACAAACGAAGAGTCAGTTCACTTAAGTGATTTTCCAAAATGTGATTTATCACTTGTAAATGATAGAATAGAAAACAAGATGGACTTAGTTAGAAACTTAATTTCACTTGGTAGAAATGCTCGTGAAGAAGTTAAAATAAAGGTTAGACAACCAATTAGTGAAGCTTTAATTGATGGTAAAGATAAAGAATTAATTGGCGATTTAGAAGAACTTATAAAAGAAGAATTAAACGTTAAGAAAATAACTTATATAAATGATTTATCTACTTATATGAACTTTGAAGTTAAACCTAACTTTAAGATAGTAGGTAAGATATTTGGACCTAAAATAAAATTATATCAAGAAGAACTTAAAAAACTAACTAATGAAGATATTAAGTTTATTCAAAATGGTGAAGCTGTAACAATAACTGTTGACGGAGAATTATTTGATATAACAGAAGAGATGGTTGATATTAGAATTTCTGCTAAAGAAGGATATGACGCTCAAAAAGATGCTAATAACTTCATAATCTTAAATACTACGTTGACTGATGATTTAGTAAATGAAGGTATTGCAAGAGAATTAATATCTAAGGTTCAAAACTTAAGAAAACAAAAAGATTTTGATGTTGCAGACAGAATAAAATTATATTATGAAGCAGATGATGCTTTTGATAAGGTAATTGATTCTTTTGAAGATATGATCAAGAAAGAAACTTTAAGTGTAGAATTAATTAAGAAAAATGATTTAACACTAGAGTTTGATTTAAACGGATTAAATGTTAAATTAGATGTAGAAAGAGCCTAAAATAGGTTCTTTTTTTGTTGTTTGACTGTTTTAAAGTTCAATTCTTTTTCAACAAGCATTATTAAAAACTTGACCGGGGGAGGGGTATATGATATTATAAACAATAGGAAGATAAGTTAACCTTGCAAGGTTATAAAGAATTAAAAAGCGTATGATAGACTAAACATGAGAGCATAACTAAAATGAGGTAGATAAGTATGAAATATAGAAAGATAAAAGTGGGAAAACAATATAAAAATAGAACCAATTTAATGCTGTTTTTACTTTTTACATGTTTTACATTATGTTTATCAGTAGGTTATGCAGCGTTAAATAG
>URFW01000008.1 GCA_900547225.1 uncultured Mycoplasmatota bacterium | reverse complement strand
GCAAACAAAGATAGCACTGTAATAGCATCATATAAAGACTCTGATAATAACGGGTTATACGAATTATATATTGGTGGAGTAGGAGAAGTATATGCTCCAAAAAACTCTAGTACTTTATTTGGCTTTTTTTCATCTTTGAAAAAAATATCTTTTGATAATTATTTTAACACTAGCAATGCAGTGAATTTGTCATTTGCATTTCAAGAATGTAAAGTTTTAGAAAAAATTGATTTTTCAGGATGGAATACCTCCAATGTAACTACAATGTCTGCAATGTTCAGAAATTGTGCAGCCTTAACGGAACTAGACTTATCTGGTTTTAATACCTCTAAAGTATTATCAATTGGAAGTCCTAATTATGATCTTGGAATGTTTTATAATTGCTCTAAACTAACAACGTTAAACGTGTCTAATTGGGATACTTCAAATGTCACTGAATTTAGATATTTATTTAGAGGATGTTCTAAATTGGTAGATCTAGATGTATCAGGATGGAATGTATCAAAAGCTGTGAGTATGGCAGATATGTTTTACGACTGTTCATCTCTTACTAATCTAGACTTATCAAAATGGAACACACCAAATATAACAAGTATGACAGAGATGTTTCATAATTGTTCATCATTAACTAACATTGATGTTTCAAATTTTAATACCTCTAAAGTTACGACTATGCTAAATATGTTTTTGAATTGTTCATCATTAACTAACATTGATATTTCAAACTTTGACACTAAAAATGTTAAAAATATGCAAAGTATATTTAATGGATGCAAAAAATTGGTAAGTGTAAACATAAAAGGTTTAGATACGTCTAATGCAACTAATATGAGTTATATGTTTTATGCATGCAACGCTTTAGAAAATCTTGATGTCTCAAGTTTTAATACTTCAAATGTTACCACGATGCAAGGTATGTTTGCTAATTGCTCGTCATTAGCTAGTTTGGATGTATCTTCATTTAACACGCAAAATGTAACTACCATGGCGACTATGTTTAGTGGATGCCCTAAACTTGCCAGCTTAGACGTATCAAATTTTAATACGTCTAATGTAACGTCTATGAAATCAATGTTTAGTTCTTGCACCAACTTATCCAAACTAAATTTTTCTGGTTTTGATACATCAAAAGTAACAACTATGCAAAATATGTTTTCGGGTGATAAGAGTTTAACTAGCTTAGATTTAAGTTTTCTAAATACTGATAGTCTTACTGATATTGGCGCAATGTTCCATAATTGTTCTAGTCTTGGAAGTATTAATTTAAGTAATTTTAGCACTCCAAAATTAATTAATGTAAGTTATAGATGGAGTGAATGGTATACGAATTATGGATTATTTGAAGGTTGTTCTTCTTTGGTTGATGTTGATTTATCTTCGATGAATTTTTCAAACGTAGTAGATATTGTTGCTTTATTCTCTGGTTGCAAAAGTTTGCAAAACATAAATATTTCTGGATTAAATACAGGAAAAATAACAAATGCAATGTATGCTTTTAATGGCTGTTCATCTCTTACAGCTTTGGATGTTTCTGGTCTTAACACGTCAAATGTGACAAATATGGAAAAAATGTTTGCTGATTGTTCGAAGCTTACTAGCATTAATGTTTCAAACTTTGATACTTCAAAGGTAACTAATATGGCTGGTATGTTTGCATCATGCTCTAGTTTAGAAAACTTAGATCTTACGAATTTTAATACGATGAGTGTAATTACCTTCGGGAAAATTTATAATGGTATGTTTTTCGAGTGTACTAAACTTACTAATTTAGATTTAAGTAATTTTGATGTATCAAATGTTAAGAATTTTAACTATATGTTTAAGGGATGTAAAGCTTTATCAGAAATAAAGGGTATAGAAAGCTGGAATACTAAAAGCATGGTAAATATAGAGGCTATGTTTGCGGTTTGTACGTCTTTAACAAATCTAGATTTATCAAAATGGAGTACTGATAATTTAACGAATGTTATGGATGGAAATAGTGGGTATGGTGCATTTGGAGATTGTTCATCTTTAACGACGTTAAATGTAACTGGTTGGAACGTATCAAAAGTTACTAACATGAATCAGTTATTTAGAGGCTGTGCAAATCTAAAAGTGCTAGATTTAAGCACTTGGGATATGTCTAAGGTAACAACAATTAACAGATTTTTTGATTATGGTCAAAAACTTGAAACTGTTAAACTTCCAGAACTAACCGATTCAATTGTTACAAAAATCTTTAGTGTAGGATTTGTACCATCCACAATGGATGTATATGTTAAATCTGAATCTAATAAAGATGCAGTACTAGCTAAAAAGCCAAATTACAATGTTATAATATATTAATATAATGACGACTGTTAGTCGTCTTTTTTAATAAATTTTAATAAATATTTAGCACTCTGGTATTGACATTGCTAAAAATGCATATTATAATACTGTTAGACTACAAAAAAGAAGGTGATAAACTTGCTAAGTGAAAGAAGGAAAGAACTTCTTAAGCTGATTGTAGAAGAGTACATTAAAACTGCTAATCCAGTTGGTTCTTCTTTATTGTGTGATAAACTTAATTGTTCATCTGCAACCATTAGAAACGAGATGGCATCACTAGAAGATATGGGTTATCTTGAAAAAACTCATACGTCATCTGGCCGTGTACCTAGTGAAATGGGATACCGCTATTACGTTGATAATTTGATGGAACCTAAAAAAATGACTGGTGAGGAAGTTTTGAAACTTCAAACTATATTTGATAACAAAGGGCTTGTTTTATCAGATGTAATTACAAGAAGTATGGAAATTATATCGGAAATAACGAATTGTACTTCACTTGTTTTAGGAGCATCTAGTGCAGAAAACAAACTAAAGGAAGTTGAGACGATACCTTTTAGTGATAGTAAGGTAATAGCAATTGTTATAACTGATAAGGGTCACGTTGAGCACAAAGAGCTTAACGTAGGCAAAGTATCACCTAATGAAGTTAAAAAGGTAGTTGAATTAATTAATAAACTTCTTGTTGGAACACCACTTGATGAGGTTTCCGCTAAACTGGAATTTGAAATTAAGCCAATAATTGGCAATTATGTTAAATCCCATGAAGCTTTATATCAGGCCTTTTATAACGCGTTTAATGAGTTTTCTTATAAGAGTCATATGCATATGGCAGGCAGAACAAAATTGCTTGATTATAGGGAATTTGATAGCGTAGCAAAAGTAAAAGAAATACTTAATAAATTTGATGATGAAAATATGGTTAAGAAAATAGAAGCCGATTGTAATGATATAAACGTGTATATTGGTCATGAAAATAATTTTGATGATGATGTATCGGTTATTAAGACTAAGTATGATATAAATGGTGAAGAAGGCACAATTGCGATAGTAGGACCTAAGAGAATGGATTATGAAAAGGTTGTATCACTACTTAACTATATAAAGCAAAACATAGAAAGGTAAAAATATGACAGAAGAAAAAAAGAAGAATGAAGAAATAAATAAAGATATGAATATAAAAGAAGAAAAAGACCATAAAGATAAAAAGCATAATAAAAATAAAGAAACAGAAGATGTTATAAAGCTTACTAAGGAAGAAGTAGAAGCAATAAATAAAAAGGCTTCTGATGCTGAAGAGCGTGCGTTAAGACATCAAGCAGAGTTAATTAATTATCGTAAAAGAAAAGATGAAGAAACAGAGAAAATGCTAAAGTACGCAAACGAAGGATTAATTCTTGAAATTTTACCTGTTTTAGATAATTTTGAAAGAGCGGTTAGCATGAATGCAAACGTAAGTAAAGAAACAGAAAACTTCATAAATGGAATAAACATGGTTCATCAAGGCTTAATTTCTGTGCTAAAGAAGTATGGTGTTAGTGAAATAGAATGTTTAGGAAAGAAGTTTGATCCTACTTTAGAGCAAGCCGTTATGACTGCTGAAGAGAAGGATAAAGAAAGTGACATAGTTTTAGAGGTATATCAAAAAGGATATATGCTAAAAGATAAATTAATTAGACCAGCGATGGTTAAAGTAAATAAATAAAAGAGAGGAATGATAAATATGAGTAAAATAATAGGTATAGATTTAGGTACAACAAATTCGTGCGTTGCTGTCTTAGAAGGTGGCGAAGCAAAGGTTATCGCTAATGCTGAAGGTGAAAGAACAACTCCATCAGTAGTAGCATTTAAGGATGGAAAGATTATTGTTGGTGGCGCAGCTAAAAGACAAATGGTAATCAATCCTGATACAATAAGATCAATAAAAAGATTAATGGGTACTGATAAAAAGGTAAAAGCAAATGGTAAGGAATACACTCCAGAAGAAGTATCTGCAATGATCTTAGGAGATTTAAAGAAAACTGCAGAAAGTTATTTAGGAGAAAAAGTAGATAGAGCGGTAATTACTGTTCCAGCATACTTTAATGATGCACAAAGACAAGCTACTAAAAACGCAGGTAAAATTGCAGGACTTACAGTTGAAAGAATCATAAACGAACCTACTGCAGCATCACTTGCATACGGACTTGATAAACAAGAACAAACACAAACTATCTTGGTTTATGACTTAGGTGGTGGAACATTTGACGTATCAATCCTTGAATTAGGTGATGGTGTATTCGAAGTTAAATCAACATCTGGTAATAACCACTTAGGTGGAGATGACTATGACCAAAGAATAGTTGACTTCTTAGTAGAAGAAATCAAAAATGAACATGACGTTGATTTATCAGGTGATAAAATGGCTATGCAAAGATTACAAGATGCAGCAGAAAAAGCTAAGAAAGACTTATCTGGTATGACTATGACACAAATTTCATTACCATTCTTAGCACAAGGAAAAGATGGTGTTATTAACTTCGAAACATCACTTTCAAGAGCTAAATTTGAGTCTTTAACTGATGATTTAACAGAATCTACTCTAGAACCTGTAAGAAAGGCTTTAAAGGATGCTAAATTATCTGCTAGTGACATTGACAAAGTATTATTAGTAGGTGGTTCAACACGTATTCCAAAGGTTCAAGAATTAATTAAGAAAGAATTAGGTAAAGAACCATCTAAAGGTGTTAACCCTGATGAAGTAGTTGCTATGGGAGCTGCAATTCAAGGTGGTGTGTTAACTGGGGATGTTAACGACATAGTATTACTTGACGTTACACCACTTTCACTAGGTATTGAAACAATGGGTAATGTTATGACTACGTTAATCGAAAGAAACACAACAATTCCAACTTCAAAATCTCAAGTATTCTCAACCGCAGCAGATAATCAACCAGCAGTTGACATACACGTACTTCAAGGTGAAAGACCAATGGCAAGTGATAACAAAACACTTGGTAGATTCCAATTAACAAACATTCCACCAGCACCAAGAGGAGTTCCACAAATTGAAGTTACATTTGATATCGATGCTAATGGTATCGTAAACGTTAAAGCAAAAGATTTAGGAACTGGTAAAGAGCAGGCTATTACAATTACTGCATCAACAAACCTATCAGATGAAGAAATAGAAAAGATGCGTAAAGAAGCTGAAGAAAACAAAGATGCTGATGAAAAGAAGAAGGCTTTAGCAGATGCTAGAAACGAAGCTGACCAAATGATCTTTACAACTGAGAAAGCTATTAAGGATTTAGGTGATAAAGTAGATGCTAAGGATAAAGATGCTGCAGAAAAATTAGTTTCTGATCTAAAGAAGGAACTTGAAGGTGAAGATGTAGATAAGATTAAAGATGCAACATCTAAACTTCAAGAAGAAGCAATGAAATTAGGAGCTAAAGTATACGAAGAAGCTAATAAAAAAGCTCAAGAAGAGGCAAGTACAAAAAGCGATAAATCAAACGAAGACGAAGTAGTAGACGCAGAATTTGAAGATAAAAAATAATAAATAATAGTAGTAAAGTTCTAGCATTTAAAGCTAGAACTTTATGCTTAAATAAAAAGGAGAGTCTATGGCTAAAGAAGAAAAGTTAAGATGTGAGATTGAAGATAAGTATAAATGGGATTTAACAAAGATATATAAAGATGAAAAAGAGTGGCAAAAAGATTTTGATGATGTAAAAGAGAAAATATTAAAAGTTTTGGAGTATAAAGATAGTTTTCTGAGTAATGGTAAAAAGCTTTATGAATATTTAAAATATGATGAAGAAGTATCAAGAAAATTAGAAAAAATATATTACTATGCACATCTAAATTATGATGCTGATACTTTAGATGAAAAATATAAAGTAATGACAAATAAAGTTTCTGATTTATTTACTAAATATAATGAATTATCATCTTTTGTTGTTCCTGAAATATTAAAACTAGATGAAGAAAAATTAAATACATTTTATAAAGAAGAAGAAAAGTTAGAAGATTATAGATTTAGTATTGAAAATATATATAGGTTTAAAAATCACACGTTAGATGAAGAAAAAGAAAAGATGTTATCAAATTTATCAAAGTGTCTATCTAATCCAGAAGAGACTTATGAAGCACTAACTGATTCTGATTTTGAATATGATTATATCACTGATGAAAAAGGTAATAAAGTTAAGTTCAACGAAAGTAATTACTCATTATTCATAAAATCAAAAGATAGAAGTGTACGAAAAAGAGCTTTTGAGATGCTTCATAATAAGTATAAGAAATATATAAGAACTATAACATCTACTTATAAGGGCGAGGTAGAAACTAACGTTGTATTAGCTAAAATAAGAAATTATGATAGTGCAATTAGTGCCTCTTTATATTCCGATAACGTACCAGTAGATATTTATAACAACTTAATAAAAGTTGTTAATGATAATATGGATGTATTATATGATTATTATGACTTAAAAAGGGAAATACTTTCTCTTGATCGCCTTCACATGTATGATACTTATGTTGAAATAATAAATAAGATAGATAAAAAATATTCATTTGATGAAGCAAAAGAAATAGTAATGGAAGCATTAAGCATTTTAGGAGATAAATACATAAAAAACTTAAAGAAAGCCTTTGATGAAAAATGGATAGATATTTATCATAGTAAAGGTAAGAGGTCAGGCGCATATTCATCAGGTAATTTTGATGTTAATCCATATGTTTTATTAAACTTTGAAGGAACACTAAATGATGTATCAACACTTGCTCATGAACTTGGACATTCTATGCATACATACTTATCTTGCAAAAATAACCCATATCAATATTCGTCATATGAGATATTTGTAGCAGAAGTTGCATCAACTGTTAACGAACTTTTACTTGCAAATTATATGCTTAAAAACTCTAAGAATAAAGAAGAAAAATTAGCTGTTATAAATCATATTTTAGATTTATATAAGGCAACTTTATACAGGCAAACAATGTTTGCAGAATTTGAAAAAGAAACTCATAAATTAAGAGAAAAAGGCGAGGTTTTAACTAGTGATTTATTATCAAATACATATTACAACCTAGTTAAAAAATACTTTGGGCCTAATGTTTTATGTGACGATTTAATTAAGTATGAATGGGCTAGAATACCACATTTTTACTATAACTTCTACGTATATAAATATGCAACTGGAATATCAGCAGCAAGTTATATTGTAGATGGTATTTTGAATAATAAAGAAGGCGCACTAGAAAATTATATAAAATTTTTAAAATCAGGTGGTTCTATGTATCCTTTAGATGAGTTAAAAATAGCAGGCGTCAATTTAAATAGCAAGTCCGTTATTTTATCAGCCATTAAGACTTTTGAGAAATATTTAAAGGAATTTAAAGACATATATAATAGTTAGGAGGTATTTTAGAAGGATGAAGAAAGACTATTATGAAGTACTTGGTGTTTCTAAAACTGCAACAGATGCCGAAATTAAAAGCGCGTTTAGAAAGTTAGCTAAGAAATATCATCCAGATGTTTCTAAGGAAAAAGACGCAGCAGAAAAATTTAAGGAAGTACAAGAAGCATACTCAGTATTATCAGATAAAGAAAAGAAAGATAAATATGATAGATTTGGTCATGCAGCATTTGATCAAAACGGAGGCTTTAAAGGAGCCGGTGGTTTCTCTGGATTCGAAGACTTTGATGCATCAGATATATTTAAAGATATATTTGGATCAGGTTTTGGCTTTGGGGGAGATTCATCGTTCTTTGGAGGCGGAAGAACATCAAATCCCACAAGAAAAACAAAGGGTCCAGATATTAATGTAATATTTGAGATGGATTTTGAAGAGGCAGCATTTGGAACTAAAACAACGGTTTCATTAAACATTGATGATAAATGCCCAGACTGTGATGGAAAAGGCGGAACTGGCATTAAGACTTGCCCTGATTGTAAAGGAACAGGATATATAAAAGAACAACAAAGAAGTATTTTAGGAGCATTTATTACTCAAAGACCTTGTCCTACTTGTGGTGGAACGGGTGAAACATATACAAAAAAATGTACAACTTGCCGCGGAACTGGTAAAAAACGTGTTAAGAAAAACATTATAGTAAACGTTCCAGCAGGAGTTGATACCGGTGACCACTTAAGAGTAGCAGGTAAAGGTCCAGCAGGAGAAAACGGTGGTCCAAATGGAGATGTTTATATCGAAATAAAAGTAAAAGAACACCCATTATTTAGAAGAGATGATAATAATCTATTCGTAACTTTACCACTTACCATTACAGAAGCTGCACTAGGATGTAAAAAAGAAGTTCCAACACTTGATGGTAACGTAATATTAACGGTTCCTCAAGGCAGTCAAACAGGTGATAGACATAGACTTAAAGGTAAGGGCTTAAAGAGTCCAGCAAAACGTGGTACTGGTGATATGTTTGTTGTTATAAAAGTTATAACTCCAACTAAACTAGATAGAAAACAAAAGAAACTATTAGAAGAGCTTAACTTAACAAACCTAAAAACTAGTGATTTTAATATGTTTGAAAAATATGTTAAAAAAGGATAATATATTTAAAATATATTGTCTTTTTTCTTTAAAGTTATATAAAAAATGGTATAATAATTTATGTAACAATAGAAAGAAGATGAATATACTATGAATTTAACTGGGCTTACTAAAGAAGAAGTAAAACAAAGAATAAGACAAGGAAAAGTAAATTATGATACAACTACTCCTAGTAAGAGTGTTAAACAGATTTTATTAGAAAATACTTGTACTTTGTTTAACTTTATTAACTTAGTTTTAGGTATTGCAATAATAGTTGTTGGTTCATACAAAAATCTGCTTTTTTTAGGTGTTGTTGTATGTAATACGTTAATTAGTACGATTCAGGAAATTAGGGCTAAAAAAATAGTAGATAAATTATCAGTAATATCATCTTCTAAAGCCAAGGTAATTCGTGACTCTAAAATGTGTGAAATACATATAAATGATATTGTATTAGATGATTTAATAATTTATGAATTAGGAAATCAAGTTGTTGTAGACTCTAAAGTAGTTGATGGAGTGTGTGAGGTTAATGAATCTTTTATAACTGGTGAGTCTAAAACGATATATAAAAAGAAGGGGGATGAAATACTATCAGGTAGTTTCGTAGTAAGTGGTAATGTAAAGGCAAAAGTAATTCACGTTGGACTAGATAACTACACGTCCGTTATATCACGTGATGCTAAAAAACTTAAAAAAGAGATAAATTCTGAGATAATGCGCTCTTTAAATAAAATAGTAAAATACGTATCAATTGTGTTAATACCAATTGGAATACTTCTTTTATTAAAACAGTTATCAATTCCTGATAATACCACGCAAAATGCGGTTGTAACGGTAGTTGCGGCAGTAGTTGGTATGATACCAGAAGGATTAATATTACTTGTTTCAACAGTACTTGCAATAAGCGTTTTAAAACTATCTAAATATAACGTATTAGTTCAAGATTTATATGCGATAGAGACTCTTGCTAGAGTAGATACGTTATGCTTAGATAAAACAGGAACAATAACAGAAGGAAAGATGGAAGTAAGTGATATAATTCCTCTTAACAATAACAAGATAAGTGACATAGACTACGCGATGGAAGCGTTATCTACAAACTTAAATGATAAGAATCCAACGTTTTTAGCAATAAATGATAAGTATAAAAATAACTCAAACGAAAAGGCTATAAAAACAATACCTTTTTCATCAGAAAGAAAGTATTCAGGAATAATTTTAAAAGATTGTTCATATATTATGGGAGCTCCTGAGTTTGTTTTGGAAGATGATTTAAAAACTTATGAAAAAGAAATAGAAAAATATTCATCTTTAAATAGAGTTTTAGTATTGGTTAAAACAGGCGCAATAAAAGATGATAAATTGCCTAGAAAAAAAGATGTTTTAGCTCTTATTTTAATAAGGGATAAGGTGAGAAAAGAAGCAGAAATAACTATTAATTACTTTAAGGAAAACGATGTTAATATAAAAGTAATATCAGGAGATAGCGTATCTACCGTCAAAAATGTTGCAAAAACAGTTGGAATAGAGGTAAGTGGTGCCGTAGATTTAAGAAACATAAAAGAAGATACGGACATTAATAATATAGTAGAAGAAAACACTATTTTCGCACGTGTTAAACCAGATCAAAAAAAGATGCTTATATCAGCACTTAGAAAAAATGGACACGTAGTTGCAATGACGGGCGATGGAGTAAATGATGTTTTAGCTCTTAAAGAAGCGGACTGTGGTGTTGCAATGAGTGATGGAGCAGATGCCGCAAGAAACGTATCTGAATTAGTACTTCTTGATTCTAATTTTGATTCAATGCCAAAAATAGTTAAAGAAGGAAGAAGAACAATTAATAACGTAGAGCGTTCTGCAACACTATTTTTATCTAAGACTATTTACGCATCTTTACTAGCGCTATTATTTTTGTTCATCAACTATGCATATCCTTTTATTCCGATTCAAATGACGTTAATTAACAGTTTAACAATCGGAATTCCAGCGTTTATATTAGCGTTAGAGCCAAATAAATTAAGGGTTAAGGGTAAGTTTTTCATAAACGTTGTATCAAAGGCAATACCTAGTGGTATAACGACCGTTGTGAACATATTAATACTTGTCTTTGTAGCAAGCCTACTTAAATTTCCAGGCACACAAACTTCAACATGTGCTGTTATAATAACCGCATATACTGCTCTTTTACTAATATATAGAATAAGTAAACCACTTAATTTGCTTAGAAAATCACTTCTTTTTGTACTTAGTATAATATTTCTTCTAGCACTAGTAACACCAATTGGTAGAAGTATATTTTCTCTTGAAATATTAACGCCAAACTCACTTTTAATTTTACTTCCACTTATGTATATATCAACTAGGTTATTTAAGTTATTATCTAACTTACTTAACTTGATTATTGAAAGAAAAAGATCTTGGTTTATGTAAGGAGGCATTATGAAAAATATAGTATTTTCTGACATAGATAGAACGCTTGCAATAGAGGGCGTAATATCAAGAAAAAACATTGATTTAATAGAACGTTACATAAAGCTTGGTGGAACATTTATTTTAACAAGCGGAAGAAGTGTATCTTATACAAAACTAATTGCAAAAAAAATAAAAGGAGTAAGATATATCATATGTACTAATGGTTCAATAATATATGACCTAGAAAAAGAAAAGGTTTTATATGCTAATAAAATAGGATATGAACATTTAAAAAAATTATATGAAATATGTAACATAAATGATTTTAAGTTTATTATTACTTCAACTTCTAAAGACTTAGTAAATAAAGATGCATTAATTAACCAAACTTTATTTACTTCTTTAGATAAAGCATTATATGATAAAATAGATGTAACTCAGGTAGTTATATATGGACCAGATAAGGAAAAAATACTTGATATAGAAAAAATTATAAACGGAATGAAAGATTTATCAGTTATTAACAGAAGTAGAGCTTTATATGATAATAACTTTATTAATAACAAAAATTACTGGCTTGATGTTACAAAGAAAGGATCTAATAAGGGCGAAGGTGTACTTAAAATGTGTAAATATTTAAACGTACCAATAAAAGATACTATAAGAGTTGGTGACGATTTAAATGACCTTCCTATGTTTTTTGATGAAGGCTTAAACGTTTGTGTTGATAATGCTATGTTTGAATTGAAGCAAAAGGCGGGCTTTATAACTAAGTCTTGCGCAGAAGATGGTGTAGCTTATTTACTTGAGAATATTATTAATGGGAATTTGACATAAATTCCTTTTTTAGTATAATAGTTGTACTTTATTTAAGTAATGTTTATGGGGTGATTTTATGACTCAAAAAGAAAATTGGTTAAAGAACTATAATCTTGTAAGAAAGTATTATGAAGAAAATGGAGATTTATTAGTGCCGTATAAATATGAAGTAAAAGATGAAGAAGGCAGCATAATTAAGCTTGGAACTTGGATAAGTACACAAAGAAAATTTTATAAAAAAAATAAGCTTCAAGATTGGAAGATAAAATTACTAGAAGAAATTGAAATGGTTTGGACAGTTGAAAATATAGAACAACTTGGTAAAGAATCTCGTAAGAAAACAAATGACAAAAAATGGCTGAAAAATTATAATCTTGCTAAAAAATATTATGAAGAAAATGGAGATTTATTAATACCACGAAAGTATAAAATAAAAGATGAGGAAGGTAACATAGTTAACCTAGGTATTTGGATAAATTGCCAAAGAAAAGCGTATAGGGATAATAAAATAGAAGGTTGGCGAATAAAATTACTAGAAAAAATTAAAATGATTTGGGTAGTTGAAAATATAGATCAACTTAGTAAAGAATCTCGTAAGAAAACCAATGATAAAAAATGGTTGAAAAATTATAATCTTGCTAAAAGATACTACGTAGAAAATGGAGATTTATTAATACCACTTAAGTATGAAACAAAAGATGAAGAAGGTAAGATAGTTAAACTAGGTATTTGGATGAGTTCACAAAGAAGTAAATACAAAAATAATGAGTTAGAAGAGTGGAAAGCAAAGTTTCTAGAAGAAATTGAAATTATTAGGACAGTTGAAAACAGCTTAAAGGTTGTACAAGAAAATAATGCTAAAAGATGGCTAAAAAAATATAAACTTGCTAAAATATACTACGAAGAAAACGGAAATTTATTAATACCCGCAACTTACGAAACAAAAAATGAGGAAGGCAGCATAATTAAACTTGGCGTTTGGATAAATAGACAAAGAAAATTTTATAAGAATAATAATTTAGAAGAATGGAAAATAAAATTATTAGATGAAATTGAAATGGTATGGTTTGTAATGCCTAAAAGATATAAAAAATATGGTATTAATATGATAAATGATAACGGTTGGAAAAAGTATTATTTAATGTTAAAAGAATATAAAGACACTTATGGTGATATCTTTGTTTTAGAAAATTACGTTTATAAAGATGGTAACAATGACTTACATGCTTGGTTAGAAACGCAAAAAGAAAGTTTAGATAGAAATAAAGATAAAGCTAAAATATCACTTTTAAATGATATAGATATCAATTGGAGGAATACCGATATTAGTTACTTAGAAAAGTATATAGAAGAAGAATATTCACTTTATTTATATGGTTTATTAGATGATGAAAGCGTTGATAAATTACTAAACAATGGAGTTTTTACGTATACTGATGATAAAATAATAGAAAAAGCATCAAGTGATGAATTTTTGGCAAAAATAAAATCTAGATAATATATTTAAAAATTTGAAATATAATAGATAATGTGTTATAATTTATTTGTTTTAAAAGCAGTGAAGGAAAGAAAAAGGTAAAACTATTAATAAGAGAGCGTATAAATGGTGAAAGTACGTAATAGATAATAACTATATAAATGGTTCTGGAGCTTTTTAACTAAATAATTAGGTTAAAACGGTAGCTACGTTATAGCATAAGAGCATATATATTTATATATGAATTAAGGTGGTACCGCGGTTATAATCGTCCTTTAATAAGGATGATTTTTTTATTTTGAAAGGAGATTATTATGGATAAGAAAAAATACTATATTACAACTGCAATAGCATACACATCAGGCAAGCCTCATATTGGAAATACGTATGAAATTGTTTTAGCGGATGCTATTGCAAGATACAAAAGACAAAAAGGTTTTGATGTATACTTTCAAACTGGAACTGATGAACATGGTGAAAAAATAGAGTTAAAGGCTAAGGAAAGAGGTATTAGTCCAAAAGAGTTTGTAGATGAAGTATCTACTGAAATTAAAAGAATATGGGATATTATGAATACATCTTATGATAAATTTGTTAGGACAACTGATCCTCATCACGAAAAAATAGTTCAAAAAATATTTGATAAAATGTATGATAAAGGTGATATTTATAAGGGAGAATATTCTGGGCTTTACTGTACACCTTGTGAATCGTTTTGGACAGAAAGCCAGTTAGTAGACGGTAAATGTCCTGACTGCGGAAGGGAAGTTGAAGAAAAAAAAGAAGAAGCATACTTCTTTAAACTATCTAAGTATCAAGATAGATTAGTAAAATACATAGAAGAGCATCCAAACTTTATACAACCAGAGTCAAGAAAAAATGAAATGCTTAATAATTTTATCAAACCAGGTCTTCAAGATTTATGTGTATCTAGAACTTCATTTGATTGGGGAATACCAGTTGATATAGACCCTAAACACGTTGTGTACGTTTGGCTTGATGCTTTAACAAACTATATAACAAACATTGGATATGATCCAGATGGTTCATCTAGTGAGTTTAATAAGTGGTGGCCTGCTGATTTACACTTAATTGGTAAAGATATAATAAGATTTCACACTATATACTGGCCTTGCTTTTTATGGAGCTTAGATTTAGAGCTTCCAAAACAAGTATTTGGCCATCCTTGGTTACTTACTAATAACGATAAGATAGGTAAATCAAGAGGAAATGCGATATATGCTGATGATTTGGTAGATTTGTTTGGAGTAGATGCCGTAAGATATTACGTTTTACATGAAATTCCTTTTGCAAACGATGGCAATTTAACTTACGAACTATTAATAGAAAGAACCAATACTGATTTAGCAAATACACTAGGTAATTTAGTTAACAGAACAATATCAATGGCTAACAAATACTTTGATGGACAAGTTACTAATAAAAAAGTATGTGATGATTTAGATAAAGAATTAATAGATATGGTAAATGCTTTAGATGGTAAAGTAGAAAAGAGAATGGAAAAGTTAGAAATTGGTTTCGCATTAGATGAAATATTTGAAGTTTTAAGAAGATCAAATAAATACATTGATGAAACTATGCCTTGGTCTTTAGCTAAAAAAGAAGATAAAAAAGATAGATTAGAAACAGTTTTATATAATTTACTTGAATCTATTAGAGTATGTGCAAACCATCTTACACCTTTCTTAACTAATACTTCTAAAGAAATATTAAAACAATTAAATACTACTGATACATCATTAGAATTTAAAGAAAATAATTCTTATAATAATATGAAACCAGAAGTGTTATTCCAAAGAATAGATAAAGAAAAGAAACTAAAGGAAATAGAAGAAAATAATTAATAATATATATTATTTAAACACATAAGAAATTATGTTTAAAAAGTTAGCTAGCAGTAATTAATTTTACGCTAGCTTTTTTATTTATTATAATATTTAAATATTTTTATTGTAAGAAAGCATTAAAATTAATTTTAATAAATAGTAATTGTATATTGATTGTAAGATAAGATAAATTAGTATATAATAATGATATGTGCAGGTAGCGTTTGATTTTATTTGTAAAATCTTTTTAGCGAGTCGCTAAAGTAAGAAATTTTAAATATAGACATTAAACTTATAATGCAGGTGTACCATCATACGTTTCACGTATTTAAATGTACACCTTGCTAATTAAAGTATGTGTTAGTACCTGCATTAAGGAGATGATAATATGTGGAAGTATCTAACTGAATCTAAATATAACGAACTATTATCATCTTTTAATTTGGTTAATACATCTGATATAAAAAAGATTAATAAAATACTTTATGGTATCAGTAATAACATAGATTTAAATTATGAAGAGATAATAATTAAAAAGAAAAATAAGAACTTAAGATATTTAAATGAACCTAGTCCTATTTTAAAAAGTATCCAAAAAAGAATTTTAAAAAACGTTTTGGAAGAAAAGATGATATCTAAGTGTGCATATGCTTATAAAAAGGGATTATCTACCATTTTAAATGCTAAAAGCCACGTAGGATGTAAAGTGATTTTAAAATTAGATATAGAAAATTTCTTTGATAATATTAATTTTTATAAGGTATATAATTCTTGTTTTCCTGAGAGCTTATATCCAAAAAAACTAGGTATGCTTTTAACCAATTTATGTGTTTATAATGGTAAGCTTCCGCAAGGGTCACCAACTAGTGGTTACATATCTAATATAGTTCTTAGGAATTTTGATTGTAATATAGATGCATACTGCAAAGATAAAAACATTAATTATACTAGGTATTCTGATGATATGACTTTTTCTGGAGATTTTGATATAAGAAAGTTAATTAAATTTGTAAATGAATTGTTATATAAAGAAGGATTTAGACTTAACAAATCCAAAATAAAAGTAGTTTTAAATACTACTAGGCAGCAGGTAACCGGGATAGTTGTTAATGAAAAAATAAATTTAAGTAAAAATTATAAAAGAAAAATAAGGCAAGAGGTATATTACGTATTAAAGTATGGGGTAAAAAGCCATGTTAAAAAAAGAAATATTAATTTATCTTGTAATAGATATTTAAGTGTGCTTCTTGGAAAAATAAATTACGTATTAACCGTAAACCCAAACGATAAAGAATTTATTAATTATAAAAATGAAATTAAGCGTATAAAGAATAATTGATTTTATTCTTTTTTTGTTACATATTTCTTTATTTTACATAAATAACTATAGAGGTGATTAGTTTTAATGATATGGACTAATTCTAAATATGTAGGTGATGGAGATGTATTTTTAGCAACTGAAAGAAATTATAAATACATAGATTTAAATTTACTTAAGAAAGTATCAGAAATAGTGTTTGTAAGTGATGAGAATAAATACATATATGATAACTATTATGACAAAATAAAAGATCTTAAATTAATCGGGGTAACTGGTACTAATGGTAAGACTACAACTTGTTACTTAATATATCAAATGCTTAATTTAATGGGTGAGAAAGCATCTTACATAGGAACCATTGGTTTTTATATAGATGATATGGTATTTAAATTAGATAATACAACGCCAGAAATTAGTCTTTTATATAATATGCTTTATTATGCTAAAAAAAGAAAATGTAGGGTTGTTGTTATGGAAGTATCATCACATGCTTTAAAACAGGATAGAATATATGGTTTATTATTTGATTCAGTGCTAGTTACAAACATAACAAGAGATCATTTAGATTATCATAAAACTTTAAAAGATTATATAAAAAGTAAACAAAAATTAATTCATTTAACACGCGGTAAAAAGATTTGTATTTTAAATAAAAAAGATAAATACTATAAAAAATTTAAAATAAAAGATAATAATAATTTAATAATAGGTAAAGATGTTAAGATAACACTTGTTTTGATGAATAGTTCAAATACTTATGTAATAGTTAAAGATACAGTTAAAAGAGGTTTTATGCTCCCTTTCATGGGCCTATTTAACGTATATAACTTCTTGTATGCATATTATGCAATAAAATATTTAGGATATAATTTGAACTTTTTAAAAGACAAATATTACCTTTTAAAAGAGCCACCTGGTAGGATGGAGAAGGTAAAATATAAATCGAATAATATTTTTATTGATTATGCACATACTCCTGATGCGGTTTTAAACGTATTAAAAACTGTAAGTAAAGTAAAAAATAACGGAATCATAACTATAATAGGATGCGGAGGAGATAGGGACAAAGAAAAAAGACCAATGATGGCAAAGGTTGCTTGTAAATACTCATCGTTTGTAATATTTACAAATGATAATCCAAGATGGGAAGACGAAAAAGAAATTATGAAAGATATATTAAATGGGGCATCTAAAAATTATGAGGTTATATATGATAGGTATGATGCAATAAAAGAAGGCGTTAGAATGTTAAAAGATAACATGATATTAATGATTTTAGGAAAAGGTCACGAAGATTATCAAATAATAAAAGGTGAAAAACTTTATTTTAGTGATAAAGATGCAGCTTATAAAGTGATAAAAGAACTAGAAGAAACAAATTAAATTTGATATAATGAGTGTGGAATAATATGGGGATTTTAAGTACATGGAGGTTTTATGTCGAATTGGGATAAGGAATATTTGAATTTATGCAGAAAAATATTAAAGGAAGGAACAGAGGTGCAAAATAGAACAGGTATAAATTCTATAAAAGTACCGTCACATCATTTTCACTTTGATTTAGAAGAAGAGTTTCCTATTCTTACTACCAAACAGTTATTTTTAAGACAAGCGGTTCTTGAAATGCTTTGGATATATCAAGCTAAAAGTAATGATGTAAGGTGGCTTAAAGATCGTGATGTTCATATATGGGATGAATGGGAAATAGATGAAGAAGGTATTTGGAAGGCAACTCAAAATGTTTTAGGCAAAGATGGAAAATTAGAACAAAGAGAAGTTGTAAAAAATTTTGGAAAAAAGTGGGCTTATACAATTGGAACAGCATATGGATACATCGTAAATAAGTTTAACTTAACGGATGAACTTATAGATAAAATAAAAAACAATCCAGAAGATAGACGTATGGTTATGAGTCTATGGCAAAATGATTATTTAGATACCGCGGTTTTACCATCTTGTGTATGGTCTAGTGAGTGGGATGTAACAGATGGGAAGTTAAATGCCTGGGTTCATCAAAGAAGCTGTGATGTACCACTTGGACTTCCATTTAACATAACACAGTATGCGGTGCTTTTAAATATGCTAGCTAAAACGTGTAATTTAAAACCAGGTACGCTAGATTGGAGTATAAAGGATGCTCATATTTATATTAACCAAATTGATGGTATAAAAGAACAAATAAGAAGAATGGATGAACTTGGGGATTATAAGGCACCAGAGTTATGGCTTAATCCGGATGTTAATGATTTCTTTGATTATGACAATTCAAGAGATTGCAAGGACGTTAAGGTATTGAATTATAAGCATCATGGAAAAATTAAATTTCCAATTTCTAAGTAGGTGATATTTATGGGAAGATTAATATTAATTGCGGCGGTAGGAAAAAATGGTGAATTAGGAAAGAACAATGATCTTATTTGGCATATAAAAGGTGATATGAAGTTCTTTAAGGATAAAACAATGGGACATACAATCCTAATGGGAAGAAAAACTTTTATTTCATTACCTAAAATGTTGCCTGGAAGAAAACACGTGGTGTTATCTAAAACCCCAAAAAGTTTTTTCCCAGAAGAAGTAATCATAATAAATTCCTTAGATGAATTTAACAATATAAAAAATAAAATATCAGGTGACATATACGTAATTGGCGGTGCTAGAGTATATAGCGAAATGATTAATAGTGCTGATATTATGTACTTAACTGAAATTAATGATGAATGTTTAGACGCTGATGTTTATTTTCCGATTTTTAAGGATAGTGATTGGCAAAAAACGGTATTAGATGAACATTTAGAAAACAATCCACCATATAGACATGTTATGTATAAAAGAATGTAAAAAAATATAAATTAAAAAGACCTACATGGGTCTTTTAATAATCGCTTAAATCAACATTTTCTTTTTCTAAAAAATCTTTAAATTGTACTTTAAATGCTTCTACTTCTTTTTCTACTACGCTTGAATATACACTTTGACAATTTGCTATTGCTTTATAAAAATGTTTAAAGGTAACAAATTCACTATTATCAAATTTTGCATAACTAAATGCTTTAGATAAAAGAGCAAGTGCGTTATCAGGATATCTTGAACCTAATTCGTAAACTCTTTTGTATTCACTTGTCATGTTAACTATAAATTTCATGATGTTTTCTATAACAAATTTAGAGTAGGCTAATTTTACTCCAGTTTTCTTTTCAATTCTAGGATATGACCCCATTAATATTTTAACTGTTGTTTCTGCGTCTGGCTCTGCAACATCGATTTTCTCAAAACGTCTTAAAAAGGCCTTATCCCTTATTAAGTACTGATTATATTCATCAATTGTTGTAGCGCCTATTACCTTAACATCACCACGTGAAAGAGCAGGCTTCATGGCGTTTACAAAGTCAATACCGCTATTTCTAGATTCAATAACAAGGGTATGTATTTCGTCAATAAAAAGTATTATGTTTGATGATTTTTCAACTTCTTTAAGTAATATGTTTATTCTAAGTTCTTCAGTTCCATTATCAGTTATATACTTACCCAATAATGATGAAGTATTGACTTTTATTATTTCAAAACCTTTTATTGCATTTGGAACATTATTATTTTGAATTTTATAGGCAATTCCTTCTGCAATCGCGGTTTTACCAACTCCGGCTTTACCAACTAAAATTGCTGATTTATCTGGTGTTAAAATAGTTAAAATGGTTTTTTCTATTTCATCATCTCTTGCAATTGCTGGGTTTGTAACATATACTTTTTTTGTTAAGTTTTCACCATATTTTTCTAAGACACTCATGCCTTTTTTATTATTTTTTTCTTTCGACTTTTCTTTTTCTTTAGAGTATATTTTGTCATCATCAAAAGATAATGTTTCATCTTCTACTATATCAAATAAATCATCCATAAAATATCCCACCTTTAGTTTTATAAGTTCTTTTATATTATATCAGAAAAACGTGATATTTACTAACTTTTGTTTACTAAATTTCTATTCTTTGTTATAGTATTAATTACCAGGAGGTTTTTTATTTATGAAAAATAATAATTTTTATACATTTGGTATGATTAAACCAGATGGAATGTCACATAAAGAAGATATAATAAAAATGATATATGATGCGGGACTAGAGATTCCTTATACTGAATTTGATTATTTAAGTGATGAGCTTATAGAAGAAAATTACAGGCACTGTTTAGGAAAACCATTTTATGATGGGATGAAGAAAAATCTTCAAAGTGGAGCAGTACTTAAAATGCTTATATTTGATTCTGAAGGTGATGCAGTAAAAAAATATAGAAAAGTTTTAGGGGCCACAAAATCATGTGAGGCTGCATCTGATACAATTAGGGGCAAATTTGGTGATAAGAAGATAACATATAAAAACGTTGCACATGGTTCTGGGAATGCTGATGAGGCAAATGATGAAGTAGTTAGATTTTTTAAAAAAGATATTTTTTCTTTACTATTAGGAGTAAGAGAATATACTTCGGATAGGAAAACATCTGAGATAAATGATGAGTATTTTGATTCTAATGGTTTTAGACAGGCCGTTGGAAAAGTTGCAAAAAGATTAAATGATTTTAAGAGTAAAAGGAGTAAGTAATGCAACAGTATTTTGCTAAAAACAAAAACCTAGATTTAGAAGATGGTGATTATCATCACATAAAAAACGTTATGAAAATGAAATGTGGTGACTTAATAAAAGTTGTGTATGATAAGGTTATATATACATGCAAACTTAATAACATTTCTAATAAAAGTACTTTTGTTGTTATAAAAAAAGAAGAAAAACCAGATAAAAATCTAAGCGTTTCGGTTGCTTTTTCATTAATAAAAGAGCAAAAGTTAAATTATTTGCTTCAAAAAACTAGTGAACTTGGTGTAAATAAGTTAATTCCAATTGAAACTAAAAGATGTGTTGTTAAGATAGATTGTAGTAAGGAAAAGACCAAAATAGATAGATGGAAAAAGATTTGTAAAGAAGCGTCTGAGCAGTCTTTTAGGTCTGATATTCCGGAAATAAGTAGCATTTTAACCTTGCAAGATTTAGTAGATTTAAATTATGATTTAAAACTTTTATGTTCACTAAATAAAAATACAAAAAATATTAAAAAAATACTAGAAAAAAATAATAAGTGTGTTAAAATATTATTAGTCGTTGGTCCTGAAGGTGGTTTTGATCCTTTAGAGGAAGAATATTTATTAAAAAATGGATTTAAAAGCGTATCATTAGGTGATAATGTTTTAAGAGCTGAAACAGCACCTGTTGTAGCACTTTCTATGATAAATTATGAATTTATGAGGTGAGTAGTATGAAAAATTTATTTGCAGCTGCGTCTTATTCTTTTAACAATTTTTATAATAATTTAAATACGCAAGGGCAAATGATTTTTTCTATTATTATGCTTTTAATAATAGTCTTATGTGCTATTTTACTTGTAACTTATATAGTTCAAAGTGTGCAAGCTAAAAAGAAACTAAAACAAATTAAAGAAGAAAATAAAATAAGAAATATAAAAAAAGAAGAAATTACCGCTTTGAAAGAAGATAAAGAACCATTATATACAAATGAGAAAACCGAAATAGAAGATATTGCAAGCGCTATAAATGATGCTTTAAAAGAAGAACCTATTACTCTTACTAATTTTGAAGAAGATCAAGAAAAAACTGCTATTATATCAATAGATGAACTAATGAAAAAGGCAAAGGATTTAGAATTAATTAGCGAAGAAGATGAAGATACCGGAGTTAATTTTCTTGAAAAATATAATTTGGAGCCGGCAGAAGTAGATGTTTCATCTAACGTTAAAAGTAATGCTGAAGAAAAGCAAGTTAAGGCTTTTAAGGTATCACAGGTAATATCTCCAATATATGGTGTTAAAAAAGAAGTAATTAATGATAATGATAGAAAAGCTTAAAATTAAGCTTTTTATTTTTGAAGGAAGGTGTATTTATGAAAGTTGCAGTATATACTTTGGGATGTAAGGTTAATACATATGAAAGTGAATACGTTATAAAAGAGTTTTTAAAAAGAGGTTACACATTAACCGATTTTTCTGATCCTAATGCAGACATTTATTTAATAAATACTTGTACGGTTACTAATACTAGTGATCAAAAATCAAGAAAAATGATAAGACAGGCAAGAACAAAAAATAAAGATGCTGTAGTAGTTGCAATGGGATGCTTTACTCAAATAAGAAACAATGATAATCAAATCATGGATTTTGTTGATGTAGTAATTGGTAATAAAGATAAAAGTAAAATTGTTGATTTAACAGAAGATTATATTAAAAATAAACAAAAAATAGCTAAAATAGAGGATATTAATGAAGCAGATTTTGATGATATGGAAATCAGCTATTTTAATACCAGAACAAGAGCTTTGGTAAAGATAGAAGATGGTTGTGAAAATTTTTGTTCATATTGCATCATTCCTTATGTAAGAGGTCGAGTTAGAAGCAAAAGGCCTGAAAAAGTAATAGAAGAAGCTAAAAGATTAGTTAAAAATGGATATAAAGAAATAGTTTTAACTGGAATTCATACCGGACACTATGGAGCGGATTTAAAAGATTATGACTTTAGTGATTTATTACTTGAACTAGAAAAGATAGATGGTCTTGATAGAATTAGAATATCATCTATTGAGATAACGGAATTAAACGATAAGTTCTTAAGCGTTTTAAGAAAATCTAAAAAAATAGTTAATCATATCCATATACCACTTCAAGCTGGAAGCGATCATATTCTAAAACTTATGAACCGTAAATATGATAAGAAATACTACTTAGATAAGATAAATAAAATAAGAGAAATAAGACCGGATATGGCATTTACAACTGATGTAATAGTAGGATTTCCTTTAGAAAGTGATCGTGATTTTAATGAGACTATAGCTTTCGTAAAAGAAGTTTCTTTTGCAGGAGGACATGTTTTTCCTTATTCAAGAAGAAATGGAACGCCCGCTGCTAAAATGTCTGGACAAATAACTAAGGAAGAAAAACATATTAGGTGTAAAAAATTAATAAGTGTATTTGATAGTTTAGAAGAGGCATACTACAAAAAGCATATTGGATGTACTTTAACCGTAATTGCAGAAACCTATGAAGATGGTACTTTAACAGGTCATACTGATAATTATTTAAAAGTTAGGTTTAAGGGTTCAGAAAAGCTTTTAGGTAGCGAAGTAAATGTTAAATTGATCGAATATAAAGATAAGATGTTATTTGGTGAAGTAGAATAAAAAATGCTATGACATTATAAAACCTGAAAAAAACACTAAAAAATAATTAGTGTTTTTTTATAATTCGATCAGATTTTTTATAAATGTTCGTATAATAGGTGACTTAAGAAATAAAAAATTTAATAGAAGAAAAAGAAGCAAATGCTAAAGTTAGATATTTAGAAAGTAATAAAGAAACCATAAAGACCTATTATGAACTAGGAAGACTTTTAAACAACGCTTGGGGAGGCAAAGAAAAAAGCTAAATATGGAGACGGATTAATAAATGAAATAAAAACAAAATCATTTGATAGATTATCTTATGATAATAAAAATTATTATGTAGACTTATTACTGTTTAATTATAAACTAATTAGATACATAATGTGTGAACTTAAACTAGGTGAAATAAAGCCCGGAGATGTTGCGTAAACAAAGGTGTATATGTTGTTAACAGGTAAGTTCTTAAAAAGAAGATATCATAACGAAACAAAAGGCATCATAATAACTCGTAAAAATGGTAAGTTAACATTAGAATACTTAATATATTTATTACAACATATAAACTAAATAGCAAAATAAAGATGGTTAATACTTAAGAAATGTGTTAAAATAAATTAGCAAGGTTAGGAGGTAAAATATGGAAACATACATAAAAGGGACATATAAAAGATGCATATTTTCTTCTAATGATGGATATACTATTGGACTTATAAAAATAAAAGAGACAGATGATCAAGATTTATTAGATTATGTTGGAAAACAATTTACTTTTACTGGTTTATTTGCGGATTTAAACGTGGACGAAAATTATACGTTTTATGGTAACACGGTAGATAATCCAAAATATGGTATTCAGTATAAAGTAAATAGATATGAAAAATTAATGCCAGAGGACAAGGACGGTCTTATTATATTTTTATCTAGTGATATATTTCCTAAAGTAGGTGAAAAAACAGCTGAAAAAATAGTGGATACGCTTGGTAATGATTGTTTAAGTATGATATCTAATGATTATGAGTGCTTGCTTAAAGTGCCTAAAATGACAGAACAAAAGGCAATTGATATACAAAGGAATTTAAATAAATATAATGAGAGCTACGAAACAGTTGTTTATCTAACTAATTTTGGTTTTAACATGAAAGATGCTCTTAAAATATATAATCATTATCTAGAAGATACGATAAGGGTAATTGAAAATAATCCGTACGAACTAATTGATACGATCGATACTATTACTTTTAATAAGATAGATTCTTTAAGAAGTAAAACTGATGTTAAAGAAGATGATGAAAGAAGACTGCTTGCACTTATTATTAATACAATGAAAAATGCTTGTTTTGAAACAGGTGATACATATTTAGAGTTAAGTACAATTTATAATGCTGTTAGAATGGTTTATGAAGAAATAACAGAAGAAAAATTAAATTATTTTTTAGTAGAACTTAATAGTTTGGGTAAGGTTGTAATAGAAGATAATAAATTTATGCTTTCTGAGTATTATAAAAATGAGCATTATGTTGCGTCTATTATCTATGATTTATCAAATAAAAAAGATACTGATATAAAAGATATCGATATAAAAATAGAAAGACTAGAAAACTTCTTTGATATAACTTATAATGAAGAGCAGAAAAAAGCTATAAAACAAGCTTTAATTAAAAACTTTTCAATCATAACTGGAGGTCCTGGAACAGGGAAAACAACAATAATAAAAGGTATAACTCAAGGATATAAAATGATAAGCGGTTATTCATTTGACAAACTAAAAGAAAGAATGGTTCTTTTAGCACCAACCGGACGTGCTGCTAAAAGAATGAATGAGTCTTGTCTTTATCCAGCATCTACCATTCATAGGTATTTAAAGTGGAATAAAGAAACAGGAGAGTTTGGATATAACGAAAGAAATAAAAGTCCAGCTGAGTTTATAATAGTAGATGAAACAAGCATGATTGATATAGATTTAATGGCTAACTTTTTTAAAGCAATGAAAAATGATGTTAAGATAGTTTTTATTGGTGATTATAATCAGCTAGAAAGTGTAGGACCAGGAAAGGTTTTAAAAGACTTAATAGAATCAGAAATGATTAATACTATATTTTTAAAAGAAATATATAGACAAGATCAAAATTCATACATAACTGAGTTGGCATACGAAGTAAATAGTGGCGAGTTAACTGAAAGCTTTTTAGAGAAAAAAGATGACTATAATTTTATAAAATGTGATAGCACAGATGCGTTAAAAGCAACTACAGATGTGTGCAAGTTAGCAATTAAAAAAGGATATGATTTAAAAAACATTCAGGTTTTAGCACCTATGTATAAGGGATATAACGGAATAGACAATTTAAATAAAGTGCTTCAAAAGGTGTTTAATCCTCCAAGCGATGAAAAAGAAGAAACATATGATATGGATGTTGTTTATAGAGAGGGAGATAAAGTGCTTCAACTTGAAAACATGCCTGATGTAAACGTATTTAACGGAGATATCGGTTTTATTGAAAGAATAAATGGTAATGAAATAACCGTTGATTTTGATGGTAATAAGGTAAAATATAAACCGAAGGATTATAAAGCTATAAAACATGGTTATGCAATAAGCGTTCATAAATCACAAGGTAGTGAATTTGAAATAGTTGTTATGCCAGTTATAAATGAATACAGAATAATGCTTTATAAAAAACTTGTTTATACGGCAATAACACGAGCTAAAAGATCTCTTATCTTGCTTGGGGATCCTCTATCATTTTCAAAGGCTGTATATAATAAAGGGAATAAAGAACGTAATACTAACCTAAAAAATATTTTAACATCTAATATTTTATAGTATAAAAAATATTATTTAGTTCATAATACTAATGGCATGATTTAATATGCCAATTTCATATTTTTTATACGGAAGGTGATTAATAATGAAAGCACTAAATAATCTTGGCTGGATGCTTTTAGGTGTAGCTGTAGGATCTGGAGCATTATATTGTTATAATGAATGTTCTTGTAATGGTGGTATAAAGCAAACTATAAAGAAGGTTAAAAAAAACGCAAGTAAAAAGTTAGAAAATATGATGGACGAGTAGTTTACACATAAACTACATATTTATTTAGCAGCAAACATTTGCTGCTTCTTTTTTTTATAGTTGGTGTTATAATATACTTGGAGGTTATTATGGAAAACATAGAAAAGAAAATTAAGAAAACTTTTAATTTATCACTTGCATCATCAATTATATTTGTTATAGTAGGTTTATTTTTATTTATTAAACCAGGAGCTACTATATCAATAATATCTTACGTAACAGGAGGAGTATTACTTCTTATGGGACTTATAAGCGTTTATAAGTACTTTACTTCGTATTCGGCTATTAACTTATTTGGTTTTGAGTTAGCATACGGAGTATTACTTATAATTGCAGGATTATTTTTAGTTATTGATACATCTATTTTTGCTAAGGTAATTAACGTTATTTTAGGAATATGGATAATTGTTAATAGCATAACTAAGTTCCAGTATGGATTCGTACTTAAAAGAGCTAAAAATAGTGACTGGATTTATACTATTTTAGTTTCTTTATTATCATTTATTTGGGGTATAGTACTTTTAATTAATCCTTTTGAAAGTGCTCTTACAATCACTCAAATAATAGGTATTTTCATAATCGTTTATGCGGTTTTAGATATAATTGATAACTTTATAATTAGAAGAAACATAAAAGATATATTAAGCATTTTTAAGCAATAGATTTCTATTGCTTTTTAATTTGAAAAAACTTAATTAATATGATAAAATTAAAACATAATAAGGAGTTTGCCATGAAAAATAAAAAAGGTTTTACTTTAATTGAGTTGCTAGTTGTAATAGTACTTATGATATCGATTCTTATAATTTCTATAATAAGCTTAGTTAGCATTAGTAATAGAAAAAAAGAAGAAGCATTAGAAAGCATAATTAATCAAATCGAAGTAGCATCAGAAAACTACTTTGAAAATAATAGATATTTATATGAGGATTTAACTGATGATTTAACGGGCACAATATCAGTTGGAAAATTAGTTGAGGAAGATTACATAAATAAAATAACTAATCCGGTTACTAATAAAAATATATCTTATTGTGCAATGGTAAACGTTAAAAGAAAAAAAGGAAAATTTACATTTAATTTTGATAGAAGTACAATCGATAGTCAAAAAAGTAATTGCAATTTAGTTAATTCATTAGATGTAAAAGAATACGGCGGTCCTGATGCTAATTTAATATACTATTATAATAACAAGAAGCAAGATCCTCCTAATTGGTTTAATTCTACTCATTTGGATCCTAAAATAGTTATAGAAGCATATGAAAAGGATAATGGTAAAATAAAAGATATTTCTATAAATAATAAGAGTTACGATATTCTTAATAATTCAGCGACATATAAAATAGAAGATGAAACAAAAAATAAGGATCTTAAAATAATGATTACTAATATACATGGGAAAAGCTGCGTATTAGAAACATCATATAGAAGGGATGTTTCACTTCCGACCGGTAATATAATCATAAAATCTACTGAAAATGGATGGAATTCAAAAAACGTAACTGTTGATGTTAGTGCAAAAGATGAATTAAGTGGATTAAATGAGGTTTTGTTTAATAATAAAAATTTATTAGAAAATAAAAATAAGAGTGCACAATCATGGACTAAGAATGATTATGAATACACTTTTAACATAAAAAAATATAATGGACAAAATGTAATGCAACATCTAAGTATAAATGATGAGGCTGGAAATAAAAATGAAATATTGTCCTCCTATACTTTATATAAGAGTTGTTTAAATGAAAACATAAAATATGGTTCATGGAAAGATAAAACTTCATGTACTAAAACGTGTGGCGGTGGAACTAAAAAGCAAGAAAGAAATAAAACTGATAAAAATACGTTGGAGTATTGTGGCAACGAAGAGCAGACTATAAGTTGCAATACTAAAGCTTGCACTACGACAACAACAACTACTACCACTAAAAAAACAACCACAACAACAAAAAAAACAACAAAAGCGTTATGTGATGATATAACAATAAAAATACCTAATTGGATTGGGACTAAAGAAATTACGGTTACAGCTGAATCTAGTAGTAAAATAACAAAGATTTCAAGCGTTTATTATGAACAAAAGCCAAAAGATGAGTATACAACCAATCACGAAGAAAATAGTGATAATAAAATAGCACAATGTGTACCAGGGGTTTACAATTGTAATAGTTCATATACATATCTAAGTGTATGTGCAACAAATAAGTGTGGTAGAAAAGTATGTTATTACAAGGCCGCGGGTTCTAATGAAAAGACTAGGCATTATGACAATAAAAAGAAAAAATAAATCTTAAACAGGAGGAAAGTATGAACAAAAAGAAAAATGGTTTTACGCTAATAGAACTATTAGTTACCATAGCATTAATGCTATCAATTTTAGGAATTGCAATTATAACTTTGGTAGGTGCAAGTAATAGAAAAAAAGAGGAAGCATGGAATAGTGTTAAAGAACAAATAGAAACTGCAGCAGTGGAATATCTAAGTTCTAATGAATATTTATTTGAGGGTTTAGGTGACGGAGGAATTGCATCAATTCCACTTCAAACGTTAGTTGAGTTAGATTATATAAATAAGGTTACTGATCCTAGAACTGGAAAAGCACTAAATAAATGTAATTATGTGGAAGTGACTAAATCGAAGTATAAATATAATGCAACTTATAAAGACTCTGATGATAAATCGTGTACACTTGGAAGTAAACTTACAATTACAGAACCTGGTGCTCCAAACTTAGATATTAAAGTTAGTGAGCTTAGTGTCAAAAAGTTGATAAATAGAACAGTTTGGTATAAAGATGGTGCAAAATTTGATGCGTCAACTGATAAAGATGCTTCTATAAAAAGTTGTTATATTACTGAAGATAATGTTTATGATTGTGATACAAAAAGTGATGAACCTAGTTTAGAATTAGACTATACTGGTAGTGATAAAATAGGTAAAATTACAGCATGCTTTAAGGCTACAAATGATTTAAATAAAAGTACAAAAAAGTGTGTTAGTGTAAGTGTTGACAATACCGCTCCTACTTGCGCAGTATCATCTAATCCAAATATTTGGACTAATAAGGATGTAACAATAACTGGTATGTGTAGTGATTCTGAATCAGGTTGTAGTTCATCAAAGGTTATAACGACAATTAAAACCGAGGGAAAGAAATCATATTCTCCTGGAACTGTAACAGATAATCTAGGTCATAGCACAACTTGTGGTACAAAAACTGTTTATATAGATAAAACCGCTCCAAAAATTAGCCTTATAAGGAATAATGGTAGTGTTGCAATAAAGGGTGAGGCAACGGATAGTTTAAGTGGCGTTGCAAGTTATAGTTGGGATAGCAAATCATGGACTCCGTATACAAAGGCAGTATCAAAAAACGATGTTCCAACTTATAGAAAACAAAATACTCACACGTTTTATGTTAAGGATAATGCTGGTAATGTAGCTTCCAAAGACATAAGAGGTTATAAGACTTGTGAAAATACAACAGTATATACTTCTGGTGATGATATCGCAAAGGCTTATAAATGGAGCAATAATACGAATGAATGTAAAAAGGATAATAAGATAACAATGACATCAACGGAAGGTAAAACTACAACTATTACAGGACCTTATAGAAGATATGAATTTGCAGAATATGAATGTTATTGTAAAGTAGATTCTTATTATAAAAGTAAAGGAAAAAAATATAATTGTGGTTATTCTGGCATGAAAAATATTACTAAGGATACGCACGTACCAAATAGTGATGGTAAATATTATTCTTATATAATATATAAAAATTCGTCTGATGGCCTTGATTCTTGTAATAATAAAAACAAAGTTACTGTTAATACAAACGTACAACGAATATGTATAAATGGAAAAGTAAGTGGTAAAACAGAATATCATGGTTGGTACTGGTATAGTTATGATCCATCCGCAAAAGAAAGAGATGCTAATGATACTAAGGATTTTGGTTGGGGTTGGTATATAAATGGTAGTGATAAAGAAAAAATAGATATAAATACTTCTGTAAATAATGTTTGTGCTAAGGCATGTGCTAGTAAATATAAGTAATATTAATTGCATAACATTTTAATATTTGATATAATATAAATGTATTTAAATTGATGAAGAAAAATAAGTAGATAATATTGCTTTTAAAGAGAGTCATTGCTTGGTGTGAAATGATACTGCAAGTTATTCGAAGCTCTTTTCTGAATGTAGTTAATAGCTACCGGTTAAAAGCCGTTATCTAAATTAAGTTAATAATTAGGATGGTACCACGGATTTTCGTTCCTAGCGATAATCTTGGTGCCTCTTTTATTTTAAGGAGGAAATATGGAATTTATAAAAAGGGATCCAGTTATTTTTTTAATCGCTGGAAAAGCAAACTCAGGAAAGGATACATCAGCAGAGTTTATCGATAACTACGTTAAATTAAAAGGCTTAAAAGTAGTTAATTTACAACTTAGTTCTTACATAAAAATGTATGCTAAAAAAATATCTGGATGGAATGGGGAAGAAGATTCCAAACCTAGAAGCTTGCTTCAAGAGCTTGGTACAGATATAATAAGAAATAAAATTGATAATTACTTGTTTATTAATCGTATTATAGAAGATATAAAAGTATATTCTTACTATTTTGATGTCATAACTATATCAGATGGTAGGCTGCCAGAAGAACTTGACATGATAAAAAATGCATTTGATAAGGTGTATAGATTAAGAGTAGAAAGACCATCTTTTAAAAGCTCACTTAATAAAGAAGAACTAAAGCATAAAACAGAAACAGCATTAGATAATTATACTAATTATGAATACACCATTATAAATGATGGGTCTTTAGAAGATTTAAATAACAAGGTAAAACAAATAGTTGGCGAGGTGATATAAATGAGAAAACTAAATAGTAAAGAACTTAGGGAAGAATGGATAAAATTCTACGAAGAACGTGGACATAAAAACATAGGTGCGGTATCACTAGTTGGAGATGGAACAACTGGAGTATTATTTAACGTAGCGGGAATGCAGCCTTTAATGCCATATCTTTTAGGAGAAAAACATCCTTTAGGTAAAAGATTATGTAACGTACAAGGATGTGTTAGGACTAATGATATAGAATCTGTTGGAGACTCATATCATGCAACATTCTTTGAAATGATGGGAAGTTGGAGCCTTGGTGATTATTTTAAAGAAGAAAGATGTAAATGGAGCTACGACTTATTTACAAAGGTTCTTGAAATTCCACGTGATAGACTTGCGACAACTTGCTTTTGTGGAGATGAAAATGCTCCAAGGGATACTGAGGCTGCTATTATAAAAGAAAAGGTTGGCTTCAAAAAAGAAAACATCTATTTTTTACCTAAAAGTGAAAACTGGTGGGAAATAGAATCTGGTCCTTGTGGCCCTGATAGTGAGTATTTCTACATAACAGACATACCTAAATGCAGCAAGGATTGTAATCCTTCATGTGATTGTGGACACTTTATTGAAATAGGTAATGATGTGTTCATGCAATATGAAAAGATAGATAAAGATAAATACGTCCCTTTAAAACATAAAAACGTAGATACTGGCTGGGGATTTGAAAGAATACTTGCATTTTTAAATACGACAGATGGAGATATCTATAAAACTGACCTTTATGCTGGTGGAATAAAGATTTTAGAAGAAAAATTGGGTATTTCATATAACACTAATAAAGATGTAGATAGATCGGTTAGAATCATATTAGATCATACTAGAACGTCTACTATGCTTTTAGGAGATGAAAAACATCTAGTACCATCTAATGTTGGCGCAGGCTATATTTTAAGAAGATTAATTAGAAGATGTATAAGACATATTAAAAAACTTAATTTAGATCCAACTATAATGACTGATATTTCTAAATATTTTATTGAAGAAATTTATAATGAAAGTTATCCAAATCTTTTAAAGTCTGAAGAATTTATATTAAATGAAATAAAAAAAGAAACTGATAACTTCTTAAAAACATTATCAAAAGGGTTAAATGAGCTTGAAAAGATGATTAAGAAAAACATAACTGAAAAAAACAGGAAGTTGGATTCATCACTATGTTTTAAATTATATGATACATATGGTTTTCCTTTTGAACTTACAAATGAAATATTAAAAGAAAGAAACATAACCGCATCTAAAGAAGAATTCGATAAATACATGGAATCTCAAAGAGCTTTAGCAAGACAGAATGCTAAAAAAATAGATGATTTAAAAGTGCTAGGGGATGTTTCAAACTTTAAAGAAGAGAGTGTGTTTACTGGATATGATAGTCTAGAAGAAAAAGCTAAAGTAATCTTTGTAGGAGATTTATCTGGTAACATAAGTGACATATATAGTGAAGGTATTATTATTACTGATAAAACACCTTTTTATGCTACCATGGGAGGTCAAGCAGGTGATATTGGTGTAATTACTGGTAATGATTTAAAAGCAGACGTTATAAGATGTGAAAAAGCTCCAAATGGACAGACTATGCATTTTGTAAGGATAATAAAAGGTGATATAAATAAAGGTGATTATGTTACGCTAACAGTTGATAAAGAAAACAGGTTTACAACTTGTCAGAACCATACTGCAACTCACTTACTTCAAAGAGCGTTAAAAGATGTTTTAGGAGAAGAAGTAAGCCAGGCAGGAAGTTATTTAGATGCTAAAACATTAAGATTTGACTTTAAGTATACTGGCAAAATAACGGATGAAGATGTAATAAAAACAGAAGAAAGGGTAAATGAATTAATAAGAGAAAACTTACCTAATGAAACTGAAATCATGGATGCAGATGCTGCTAAAAAGACTGGTGCTATGGCATTATTTGGTGAAAAATATGGTAAAACTGTTCGTGTTGTAAAATTTGGCCCATCTAAAGAGTTATGCGGCGGAACTCACGTAACAAACACTGGAAACATTAGAAGCTTTGCGATAAAAACAATTGAATCAAAAGGTCTTAACGTATACAGAATAGAAGCTGTGTGTGACACTAACTTAGAAATAGAATTATTTAAAATTATAAAACCATACAATGATGAAATGATCTTGCTTTTAAAGAAAGCTAAAAAAATAGTTAGTGATGCTAAAGAAGATGGTATAGATTTGAATTTAGATGTTAATATATCTAATGAAAGACCTAAATGCTATAAAGATATATTAGAAAATAAAGAAGAAGTTAAAACACTTAGAAAACAAATAGCTAATTTAGAAAAAGAATACAAAGATAAGTTAGCTTCCCTTGCTTTATCTAAAACAGATTCTTACCTTGAAGAGAAAACTTCTGGTATTTATGGTGATGTTATAATTAAAGTGTTTGATGATAGTGATATAAATACTTTAAAACAATTAGCGGGTTCTCTTATAAATAAAATGGATAAAGGAATCGTTTTACTTATAAATAAAAAAGATAACTCACTTAACTTTGTTGCAAAAGAATCTTTAGAATTAAAAGAAGTATTTAACGTTGGTGACTTTATTAAAAACATATCTAAAATAGCAGATGGAAATGGTGGCGGAAGCGCACTCTTTGCTCAAGGTGGCGGAACTAATGTAGATAAACTTGACATGATTTTAACATATGCTAAAGGAAAAATAGTAAAAGAATAAAAGGGGTAATTTATGGAGAAGATAGAAACTTTAGAAAAAGATGATAAACCAAAGAAAAAGAAAAGAAGACTTAAAAAATGGGTAAAAGTAACATTTAGTATTTTAACAATCTTAATAGTTTTTCTTGCTATAGTAGCTATTATTTTAAGTTTTCTTTTATCTGGTGCAAGTACAAAATCAGAAGTCGTAGACTTTACGGTAGATAGCGGTTCTTCTGTTTATAGTGCTGGTAAAAAGCTAGAAAAAGAAGGTATTATAAGAAGCTACATAGCATATAAAACATATGTTAAAGTAAAGAATATAAAATCTTATAAAGCAGGAGTATATAGGCTTGATAAAAGTCTTAAAGTTAAGGATATAGTATCTATATTAACTGGTAATTATTATAAAGAAAATGGCATTAAAATAACATTTAAGGAAGGAAATACAATTACTTCTATTGCAAAGGAAATAGCTAAAAATACAAATGTTAAAGAATCAGAATTTTATGATAAAATAAATGATGAGACGTACATAGATGAATTAATAAATAAATATTGGTTTTTAACTGATGATATAAAAAATGATAATATTTATTATGCTCTTGAAGGATATTTATTTCCAGATACGTATTCATTTACGTATGATGTTACGGCAGAAAAAATAATTGAAAGAATGCTTAATCAAACAAACAAGGTATTTAGTAAGTATAGAGCGGAATTTTCATCGTCAAGCTATAGTATTAATGAGATTGTAGCATTATCTTCTGTGGTAGAAAAAGAAGGAATATATGATAAAGATAGAAAGATGATCGCAGGCGTTTTTTATAACAGATTAAATGCTAATATGCCACTTGGAAGTGATGTTACAACATATTATGCTAATAAAATAGAACTTGGAGAGCGTGATTTAACATCATCTGAATTAAACACGTATAATCCTTATAACACAAGAGGACCAGGTATGAATGGTAAACTTCCGGTAGGCGCAATAAGTAACTTTGGGGAGTCATCTTTAAAAGCGGTATTAAATCCAGATGATAATGATTATTATTACTTTGTCGCAGATAAGTCTGGCAAAACACATTTTACTAAAACTTATGCTGAACATCAAAAAATAATTAAAGAACTTAAAGAAGCAAATAACTGGATTGAATGGTAAGGACTTGATTTAGTCCTTTTTTCGTGACATATATTGTGATATAATAGGCGTGTAAGGAGAAATTAATATGAGGTCAGGATTCGTAAGTTTAGTTGGAAGACCAAACGTAGGTAAATCAACACTTATCAACGCTTTAGTAGGTTATAAAATAGCGATTACATCTAATAAAGCACAAACAACAAGGAACATAGTACAAGGCATATATAATGACGATGATAGTCAAATAGTATTCGTTGATACTCCAGGCATACATAAGCCAAAGCACAAGCTAGGACAAAGATTAAACGAAGAAGCATATTATTCAATTGATGACGTTGATATAATATTATTTTTAGTTGATGCAACAAAGAGTTTTGGTAAGGGTGATAATTTTGTATTAGATAAGATAAAAGAAGCTAATAAACCTACCTTTTTAATTTTAAATAAAGTAGATAAGATAAAGAGGGATGAACTATTTAACTTGATTTTAAAGTACAAAGATTTATATGATTTTAAGGAAATAGTTCCTGTATCAGCATTAAAAGAAAAAAATTTAGGTGAGCTTATAAAAACTTTGAAAAACTACTTACCAGATAGTGTTAAGTATTTTCCAGATGAAGATTTAACAAACACCACGATAGAATTTAGAGTATCAGAACTTATTCGTGAGAAGGTACTTAGATTAACTGAAGAAGAAGTGCCACACGCTGTTACTTGTGTGGTTGAAGAGTACATAGACAAAAAAGATAAGGCGATTATAAATGCTACCATTATTGTTGAAAGAGATTCTTTAAAAAGCATAATAATAGGAAAGCAAGGCGCTATGTTAAAAGAAATAGGTTCTAAAGCAAGACATGATATAGAAGATATGATTGGTAAAAAAGTCTTCTTAGAAATTTATGTAAAAACCATAAAGAATTGGAGAGATAAAGAAAAGTATTTAAGAGAATTAGGTTTTTATGATATAGATGAATAAAAAAATAAATATATCACCACTATATAAATGAAAGGTGATATTTATGGAAAAACAAAATTTATGGAATTTGTTTAAGGAAACAGGAAAAATAGAGTATTATATAAAATATAAAATGTTAGAAGGGAAAAGTGATACCCTTGGAGATAATAGAAGTTGAAGGAATAATAATAGATGAAAAGCCATATGGTGAAACAAGTAAGATACTAAATATTATTACTAAAGATAAAGGTGTAATAGGAGTATTAGCTAAAGGAGCTAAAAGACTTAAAAGTCCTTTAAGAAGTGTTAGTGAAAGATTTTGTTATGCATCATTTAACATCAGTTATAAGGAGGATAAATTATCAATTCTACTTAGTGCTGATGTGATAAACCCTTTTAGTAATATAAAAAAGGACATAAAAAAAGTATCCTACCTTAACTTTTTATCTGAACTTACCAGTGGAGTTATAAAACAAAATGATGATGAGATGATATATGATATATATTTAAGTGCGATTCTTAAAATAGAAGAGGGCTTTGATCCATCTGTTATAACAAACATATTAGAACTTAAGTACTTATCATTTTTAGGAGTGTCTCCAAAACTTAATGGATGCGTTATATGCGGTAATAAGAACGTTGTTAGTATATCTGCATATAAAGGAGGCTTTGTATGCAAGGACCATATTCAAAATGACTACGTAGTAAGTGATAAAACAATAAAATTAATAAGATTATTAAAATACGTTGATATATCTAAGATATCTAAGCTTGATGTATCAGATGTTGTAAAAAAAGAAATAAATGATTTTTTAGATGATTATTATGATAGGTATACAGGTCTTTACTTAAAAAGTAAAAAATTTTTAAAAACTTTGGAAAGTTTATGATATAATATAAAAGATGTTTATTTTAAATGTTGCAAAGACGGGGATGGAATCCTATCAGCAGTATAAAATGAAGTGATTTCTTCTAGAAATAAATAGGGTGGAACCGTGGATATATATTCACCCCTACAATTTTTCTAGGAGTTTTTTAATTTTTAAGGAAGTGGTAGTAATGAATATAAGAGGATTAAAATATTTAGACGCTAACAGTTATGAAAAAATAGTGGTAAGATATAAGGATGCTCATTACTTTGTTAATGTACTTAGTAAGTCCTATGTAAATCCAAACCATGAAAAACATTTTTTAAAACGTATAAAAGGTTTGAATGAAAATGAATGTCTTGATGCCCTGCTTACTTATTTTTTAGATTATGGATTAATTAATGAGATTTCAGAAGTACATTATGAGCCCTATTATGATGATCAGTTTTTTAAAGTATCATCTCGTGAAAGAAAACTATTAATACAATCTGATAATATTAATACAATAGATGATATTAATGCTGTAAATAAAAAGTATAATCTAAACCTACTAAAAACTTTATATAAAGATAAATATGATTATATATATTTAGAGCCGTCGCACAAAGAAAATAGTTTTAAAGAATATTGTTGTGATGGTAAAAAAATTTTAACAATAAGATTTATAAATTCCTTAAAGAATAAAAATTATTACGAATCTATTTTAACAGAATACATAAAAAGCTTATTAATTACGAGTGAAAATTACGCTACTCAAGTTAGACTACCTTCTTATACAATAATGATTGATGGAATTACTA
The DNA here is from genome assembly GCA_900547225.1 of uncultured Mycoplasmatota bacterium. GTDB lineage: Bacteria > Bacillota_I > Bacilli_A > RF39 > UBA660 > Aphodocola. The sequence continues at coordinate 17,539 of URFW01000008.1, read as the reverse complement.
TTGTTTTTAAAAAACTACCATCTAACTTAGATGCTTTAAGAGCAATTATATATGATTATAATTTTGAGCATTCGCGTGCCATATCTTCCCAAGTTACGTTTGATGATTTAGAGGATATTAAGTCTAAATCAAAACATAAAATTAGGTAGGTGATATAGATGTTACAAAAAGATTATAAAGTAATATTAAAAGGAAAGTGGCAGGCAATAAGAATAATTGGAAAAAACAAAACTAGTATTAGAACAAAGAACTTATTTGTTGAACCGAATAATTTTTCTTCAAAAGAAAAAATAAAATATTATGAATCACTTATAGATAATGGATATACTAGTTGCTATGCGCTAGTTAAAACCATACTAATTACGAAAAACATAACTAAAATAGAAAAAAGCGAAAACTGTATAGTACTAAGCTTTGATAAAGATTCAAAACTAATTGACAAAAGTCCTAAGCTTGTTATATATTTAAATACGCCAGAATTAAGGGACTATATTCATGAAATTATGAATCTAATAATTAAAAATTATAATGATTCAAGATATCAGTTTTTAGATGATACGCTTTCAAGAACTAATTTATATGATATAAATATTTTAAGTGTAGTATCTTCTTACGAGGAAAATGATGGCATTTCTACATTTAATTTATCTAATCCTATAAATGAAAATGATCTTAGTTTTTTATATGATATATTACATGAAATATTGCATAATAGCGATGAAACATTTGATTATGATTATAATGATGTTATAAATTTCGATGATATTTACTATGTAAAAGATGTCATAATTACCAGTAAAGACAAGAGGATATATATAGAATTAATGGATCAAGAAACCTTAGAAAATGTAGTTACAAAGATTCATGATCATAATAAAACCATAAACAATATTAAAGTAAAGAAAAGGAGAAAATAACATGAAAGAAAACATTACTATGGAAGAGTTAGTAAACTTATGTAAACAATACGGAATAATATTTCAAGGAAGTGAAATATATGGAGGACTTGCAAATACTTGGGACTTTGGACCTGTTGGAGCAGAGTTGAAAAATAATATTAAAAAGGCTTGGAAACAGAAATTCATCCAAGAAGATGCTAATAACGTTGGGTTAGATAGCGCTATTTTAATGAATCCTAAAGTATGGGAAGCATCAGGGCACATCTCTACGTTCTCAGATCCATTAATTGACTGTAAAAATTGTAAAACAAGATATAGAGCAGATAAGTTAGTTGAAGATGACGGAATAGAAGATGCTGGTGGAATGTCTAACGAAGATTTAATAAAATATATTAATGAACACAACATAGTTTGTCCTAAGTGTGGTAAGCTAGATTATACTGACATAAGACAATTCAACTTAATGTTTAAGACTTTCCAAGGAGTAACTGAAGATAGTAAAAGTACTATTTATTTAAGGCCAGAAACAGCTCAAGGAATTTTTGCTGACTATCAAAATATTCAAAGATCAATGCGCCTAAAACTTCCTTTTGGTGTAGGGCAAGTAGGTAAAAGTTTTAGAAACGAAATAACTCCAGGTAACTTTATTTTTAGAGTAAGAGAGTTTGAACAAATGGAATTAGAGTTCTTCTGTAAGCCAGGAACTGAACTTGATTGGTTTAAATATTATAAAGAATATTGTAAGAATTTCTTACTTTTGCTTGGCGTTAAAGAAGAAAACTTAAGACTAAGAGACCACTCTAAAGAAGAGTTAAGTTTTTACAGTAACGCAACAACGGATATAGAATACAAGTTCCCATTTGGTTGGGGTGAGTTATGGGGAATTGCAAGCCGTACTAATTATGATTTATCTCAGCACCAAAAAACATCAGGTGTTTCTATGGAATATTTAGATCCTGAAACAAATGAAAAGTACATTCCATATGTTATTGAACCTAGTGTTGGAGTAGAAAGACTTGTATTAATGATTTTATGTAATTCATATGAAAAAGAACTTTTAGAAAACGGAGATACAAGGGAAGTTATGAAATTTCATCCTTTCTTAGCACCTTACAAAGTAGCGGTATTACCACTTGTTAAAAAGTATCACAAAGAAAAGGCAAGCGAGGTATATAAAGCATTTGCTAAAAACTTTATGACAACTTATGATGAAACAGGCTCTATCGGAAAAAGATATAGAAGACAAGACGTTATTGGAACACCTTTTTGTATAACAGTTGATGAAGATACAATTACAAATGAAACTGTTACAATAAGGAATAGAGATACTATGGAGCAGATAACTTTAAAAGTAGATGATGCAATTAAGTATGTAGAAGAAGGAATTAAACTTTAGAGGCACATTATCATGATGGTAAAAAGCTTAAAAATGTTAAAAAAGGAAGCAGAGGAAGCTAAGGAAAAAGAGGATTATTCTCTTTTTCTTACACTTTCGAATACTATAAAAGATACGTTTCCTAAAAATTATTATGGTTATTTATCATTTGTTTTAGCAAAGACAAATGATTATAAAAAATATTTACCAGAAGATGAATTAAAGGAAGTGAAAAAGAACTTTGAATGTGCTTACGAACGCTTGAAAAATGATGAAAAAGATAAACAAAAAAGAGAGTTTGATGAATACGTAAACGATTGTTTTGAAGTAGAAAACCTAAAAAAAATAAGAAAAAACATAACTGGCAAATATTTTTTAAAGGAATTGTATAATGATGGTGTTACCTTTATAAACCAGAATATACAGCTTGCAAGCACATATAATTTAGACGGTAAAAAAATAGTTAACATATATGATTTTATAAAGGGGCTTTTTCTATTTTCTTGTCTTGTTTATAATTTAATTTATAGAAATGCTCTACTTATATTAACAATTCCATTTGGCATATTTGGAATAATAACAATATATTCTTTTATAAATATGAATTTTTTTGGAAAGAGAAAACTAAATTCAGAAAAAGAATATTTATCTATAATTATTGAAGAAGCTAATAAAAAAATCAAAGAAATAAAAAGTGAAATAGAAAAGTTAGATGAAAATATAGAAATACTAATAACTCAAAAAAGTGATACTATGTTAAAAATCCCAGAAGTATTTTTGAAGAGTCTAGAAGATATAACCATTCAAAACGAAAATGAAGTTGCATCTAAAATAGCTCTTGAACTTAACTCGAATAATATATCTACTTTTACGTATTTAATTAATGAAGAAACAAACCTTAACATAGATGATATAATGAAAAAAATAAAACCTAAGGTGAAGGATGAAAATGACGAATTATCTAGATTTATCAGTAATAAGATAATAGAAAAGAAAAATAGTCAAGAAGAAATAATACTGATGAAAAAAGTAAAACCAGCATCATATTTTATAATAGCAGTTTTACTTGTTATAAGTATTCTTAGCATAATAGTTATAGCTAATAACTTCTATGAACTTAACTTTGTATCATTTATAGTATCTTCACTAGCAGGAATAATTAGTATGCTAATATATAATATAAAAACAGGTAAACACTCATCTTTAATAGATACGTTTAATGATAATTTACTACTTACTATATTTAATTCAACGCTAGTATATGATTTAATATATACATCAATTACTAATGAACTTAAGTTTACTTATGGTTTTATTGAAATACCACTTATTTTTGTATTAATGTTTATGGGATTTGCCGGTTTAATTTCACTTTTAAAATATAAAAACTTAATGAATAAGTTAAGAGGCGAGTAAGCTTCTTTTTTTGTGTAATAAAAAAACAAGTAAGTTATTCTTACTTGTTATAGAATTCAACGATCATTGATTCTTTTATGTCTGCTGGAAGTTCGCTTCTTTCAGGCATACGTACGTAAGTACCAGAAAGTTTTTTCTTATCAAATTCAACGTATTCTACAGTTTTGTTAATCTTTTCTAAAGCATCTAAAATTGCTTTATGATCACGAGATGCTTCCTTAACAGCAATTACATCACCTGGTTTAACTTGGTATGATGGAATATCAACCTTTTTACCATTAACTGTAATGTGTCCGTGGTTAACAACTTGTCTTGCAGCCTTTCTAGTTGTAGCAAGACCCATACGATAAACAACGTTATCTAATCTGCTTTCTAAAAGCTTAAGGAAGTTTTCACCTTGGATACCTTTCATTTTAGCTGCTTTTTCAAATGTTAATCTGAATTGTTTTTCATTAATACCATACATTAATCTAACTTTTTGTTTTTCCATTAATTGAAGTTTGTATTCAGATGCTTTACCACGTCTTTTATCATTTCCGTGTTGTCCTGGACCATATGGTCTTTTAACTAATTCTTTTCCAGTTTCTAGTAAAGAAAAACCTAAATGACGACTTTTCTTATACATTGGGCCTGTATATCTTGACATATTATCTATCCTCCTTTGTTTTTTGTAAACTAAAGGACCATTGCCATTTAGTAGGGAGTTTGTTTTAATACTTTCATCCTTGCAGCTATAAGATTACTAGTATGACTTATTCGCAAACAAACACGTTACTAAATTCAAATAGTGCTGCTTTAAAGTTTACACGCTTTAAATTATATCTAATTATATGCTTTAAGTCAAGTATTTATTGATAAAATAAGGAAACTATGGTAGTATATGAACCTGTATGGAGGAGTTCTAATGCTTGATTTTGACACGTATAAAGATATAGAGGGTATTAATTGTTTGAATAAAAAAGATAGAAGCCCTTATTTTATAAATTATGAGCATATATATCCTTGGACTAATGAAAATTTAAGAGATTTTTTTGATATGTTTGATGTTAAAGAAAAAAAAGTGCTTTGTCCAACGTCCAGCGGAGATCATTTTTTAAATCTTACTTTAGAAGGCGCAACCGATATAACTTGTTTTGATATAAATAGATTATCTAAATATTATCAAGAATTAAAGATTGCACTTATTAAAAAGCTTGATTATTCGGATTTCAAAAATATTTTATTTTCTAATTCTGTTTATACTTGTCTTATCACTTATTTTTTTAAAAATGACGTTCAGTTAAAAAAAGATTTAAAAGAAAGTGTTTATGAGTTTTGGAGTAACGTAGTAAAACAATATGAAATAAATAGCATAATGAGTCATGATGTTCAAGTAGATGCTTATTGGAATAACAAGTATTTATTAAATGAAAAAAATTACTACCAATTAAAGAATAGACTTAAAACTGTTAAATTAAGATATTTAGATTGCGATATAAAAAATCTAAATAAAATTACGCAAGAAAAATATGACTACATATTTACCTCAAATATATTTTACTATCTAATGAAGAGTGGTTCTCATAAATGTACCTTTAATAATTTACTTAATTTGATAGGTAAAAATGGTCAAATAGTACAATATTCATTTATGCCAAATCATACAAATGATTTGTATTTTGAAGAAAGAAGAAAACTTGATGCTAAAATATTATATAGGTGTGAGCAAGATAATTATATAGAAAATATTTATACATATAGGAGAAGAAATGATTAATAAATATGAAAAATTACTATTAAATATAGAATCAAATGAAAGTAAAATTACGTCTTTTACGTCTTTTGGTAATTTTGATCCATCTTATTTATGGACGAATGAAGATATGAAGTTATATCCTAAAGAAAATCTTAAGGAAAAGAATATTTTAACTATTACATCAAGTGGGGATCACGCCTTAAATGCTATTTTAAATGGAGGAAGCATGATAGACTCATTTGACGTTAATATATTTAGCAAGTACGTGTCTGCGCTAAAAATAGCGATGATAAAAAAATATGGTTATTATGATTTCTTTAAAAGAATGGATTGGATAGAGAATATGGAAAGTCTTAATTTTAATTCAAAAGAAAATATAATAGATAGTATAAGGGAGTACTTAAGTCATGATGAATACTTATTTTGGAGTACTTTTGAGTATTTAAGAATAAACAATAAAGTAAATTTTAATGATGTTATAAACGTTTATGGAAGTCTAAAAAAGAATGCGTATACTGATGCCTTTTCATACAACAAATTAAAAAGAAATTTAAAAAAAGCTAAAATAACTTATTATGACTCAGATATAATGGATATTGAAAAAAGCGTTAATAAAAAATATGACAGGGTGTTTTTAAGCAATGTTTTAGAATATGTTTTAGCATCTAACGGGCCACGTTTTGTTAATAATTATAATGATGCAATGATCAAGTTAGATAAAATACTTTTGCCATCTTCCATAATATATGGTTATGATTTTAATGACATATCAAGATACCTAGATAATATGCCTGTTAGTTTATCTTATGCCTATAAAGAAGTATTATGTACAAGAAAAGGCGTAAGGGAAAAAGCTTTTAGTTTAAGTAAAGTCTAGTGCTTTACTTTTTTTGCTTAAATAAATAGTGCAAATTGTCGTAATTTATGATAAAATAATTTATATAGTAGGAGGTATAGAACATGGGTAAAGGTTTATATATTGGAACCATCGTTGTTGTACTTTTAATAATAATATCAGTATTAGTAATTACACTTAAAACTAGAAAGAAAAAGAAAATATTAAAAGAAATAGACAATTTAGAAAAGGAAAAAAATTTGCTTATAAACGTTCCTGTTCTAAATGAATTATCAAAGGTAGAGGCTTTGGTTAAGAGTAATAAAAAGTTAGAAGATCGTTATAATGGATGGAAGTTAAAATTTGAAGTTATTGAAAATGAAACAATACCATACATAAATGATATGTTAATTGAACTTGACTTTGCGGTAGATAAAAGTAAGGCAAAGGAAATATATGAAAAGATAGCGGAAATAGAAATAAAACTATATGAAATAAAAGTTAAAATTAAAAACATCATGTCCGAAATTAAGGAAATAACATCTAGTGAAGAAAGAAACAGGGCAAGTGTCATCAAACTAAAGGCTAGATATAGAAAACTAAAGAAAAAGTTTACCGAAACAAAGGCAGATTATGAAGAAACTGCAAAAACGATTGAATTACAATTTGAAACGATAGAAAAACGTTTTGAAGAGTTTGAATACGTTATGGAAAAAAAGGATTATGAGGAAGTTATTTACGTTGTTAAAGGACTTGCTGAAATGATTGATCATATGACGATAGTAATTGATGAGATACCTGAAATAATGCTTATGGGTAAAAGTCTTATTCCAAAGAGAACGGAAGATGTATCTAGCGAGTATATTAAACTTACAAGGGAAGGTTACCAACTAGATTATTTAAACGTTGAATATAACATTGTTGAAACAGAAAAGAAAGTAAACTCTATATTTGATAGAGTGCGTGTTCTTAATTTGGAGGATGTAACTTTTGAACTTAAGACTATATTAGAGTATTTTGATTCATTATTTAATGACTTTGAAACGGAAAAGCTAACTAGAAAATATTATGAAGAAGGACTTGCTAACTTTAATAAGAAGAGAAAACACGTAGACAAATTATTAAATGCAGTTCAAAGTGGTCTTCCAGAAATGAGAAAACATTATAATTTAACTGATGATACGTTAGATGCTGTTAAACTTTTAAATACGGAGTTTGATGGTATCGTAAAAGATTATGAAAAGTTAGAAACACTTGATAGAAATCACACATTTCCTTTTTCTAAACTCAACGCAGAACTTGAAATTATAATGCTAAAGTTAACAAAACTTAGTGAAAAATTAAATGCCATACTTCAAAAAGTAGGCAATTTAAAAGATGATGAAGAACGTGCAAGAGGACAACTTGAAGATATTAAACTATTATTAAAACAGTCTAAATATCAAATAAGAAAAAACAGGCTTCCTATAATACCAGATAATTATTATGTTGAGCTTAGGGAAGCTTCTGATGCCATAAGGGAAATACAAGTAGAACTATCTAAAAAACCACTTGATGTTGATACGCTAAACGTACGTGTTGATACGGCAAGAGACTTAGTATTTAAACTTCATAATACTACTGCTGAAATGGTTAAGACGGCGTTGTTATCTGAGTATGCAATCGTATATGGTAATAGGTATCGCTCTTCAAAACCAGTTATTAATGAAGGACTTATTAAGGCAGAAAACTTATTCTTTAGGGGTGAATATAAAAAGTCTTTAGAGCTTAGTATAAGCACGTTAGACGTTGTAGAGCCTGGTATTCATAAAAAAATATTAGACTATAAAAAATAAGAGATGGAGGCATAAGTTATGAGAGAATGGCTTTTAAAGGATGAGGAAAAAAATCCAGTTGGAAGACCGAAACTAGCAAGAGAAGATGTTTTAAAAAAAGCTAAAGCATCCATTTATATATCAATTGCAATATGCATTATGCTTTCAGTTTGTTTTTTTGCAGAAATGAAAGATGAAGACCCACTTAAATTTACTTATCATTTAACATTTGAAAAACTATTTGGTGCCATTGAAAATAAAAATGGTTTTATAGTTAAGGAAAAGTATGATAACGAAAGTAATTACGTTATGGAAGTTTCTATTCCAAGTGTTATTGATAGATATTCAGGAAGTTATAGATATACTTTATATGAGATGGATGGTAATAGCTGGAGTCAAAAAGAAGTTCGCGACATAGAAAAGGGAGCTAAAAATTTCAAGATAAAAATAGATTCATTAAAAAATCAAAATAAAACTTGGAAAATTAAACTTCAGATAATAAATGCCTCTAAAATAAGTGAAACTTATGAGCCTGCCGGCTGGAGTTTTATGGATTCATCTAAGAGTGAAGATAAATATGCTTATAAAATATTTACCGTAAAAGGTTATTATAGCCCGGTTACTAAAGAGGAAATAAAGGAAGCTAAAAATAATAAAGATAAAATAAGCGTTAGTACTAACAAAAACGAACCTAGAAAGTTTATTCTTTCTCTTCCTACTAATAATACTTACGATGTTAAGGTAACATATACTGATGTGTCAGGTAAAAGTGTTGTTTTAAAAGAAGATAGTGATATTACTGGAAACATATCTTATAATATCCCAAACATTAATAGGTCATCACTTGTTACTTTTAAAGTTAGTGGGTTTAACACCTCTAGATTGAAGCTATCTAGTTGGAAAGAAGAAACTGATAAAAACGGAGATGAAATGATTAAAGGTACCTATGTTTTAAAACCAGAAAGAGCCTACTAGGGCTCCTTTTTTTAAATACTGTAACATGATATAATATAATGTATAAGGAGATAAAATATTATGAAACATTACATGAAACTTCAAAATGATCCGTTTACAAAGATTAAAAACAAAACAAAGACAATTGAAATGCGCTTAAATGATGAAAAAAGAAGAAAAATAAAAATTCATGATTTAATAGAATTTACCAATATAAAAACAGGCGAAAAATTATTTACAAAGGTTATCAACTTACATTATTATAATGATTTTGATGAATTATATAAAAACCATGATAAAATATCTATTGGATATTCCATGGAAGATATTCCAAATCCTAGTGATATGTCAATATATTATAATGAATCTGATATAAAAAAGTATGGCACGCTTGCAATTGAAATAAACGTGATACCTACTGATATTGATATTAAAAATGAAGCAGGAACATTCAAACTTAGAACGGCAGGAATTATTATAAAAGGTGATAAGGTTTTGGTAAGTAAAGCAAAGAAATTTAAAGGTTTTATATTTCCTGGAGGACATGTGATGCTTGGTGAATTATCAAGTAGCTCTATTAAAAGGGAAATAAAAGAGGAATTAAACTGTGACTTTGAACTTCAAAACTTATTTTGTATTCATGAAAACGTGTATGAATCATCTGGTAAAATATCAAATGAAATCTGTTATTATTATAAAGTAAACGTAAAAGATGTTCCTAATACTTCGTTTGTAGTAAAGGAACTTGATAATGGCCAAGAAAAAATTCATGAATGTTGTTGGATTAAAACGGGAGACTTAATAAAAGAAAACGTAAGACCTCTTGCGGTTAGCAAATTAATAATAGAAAACAAAAATGCTAGCAATGTTCTAATATCAACGGATGAAGGAATTGTGTAAGTAAAAGATAAATCAAACTTTAAAGATTTATCTTTTTTTCTAAAACGCCATCTATCGTTTTTAGTTCTATATAATTATCATTAAATACCATGTATGATTTTTGACTTCCTCCTCTTGGAAGACCAATACTACCAGGATTTGCATATATTGTATGTTTTTCTTTTAAGATCATAGGAATATGCGTATGACCAGATACAAATATATCACCATAAAAATCTGGCATAAATCCTCTATAATATCTGTTACCATGAGTAAATGTTATATCATAATTATTTGCTTTTATTGTGATTATGTCATTAGCATATAAACCTATTTTTTCGTAATCTATAAAATAATCACAATTTCCTCTTATTAAAATAAGTTTATCTTTATATATTTTTAACAACTTAATTATTTCATTATTATTTAAATCTAATATAATTTTGCCGTATGAAAATAAATCGCCTAAGACAATTAGTCTGTCGAAGCTTTCTTCTTTAAGTACTTTTTCTAATGATTTATAGTCACCGTGAACGTCAGATATTATTAATAATTTCATATTATCACCATATAAATTATAAATTAAAAAAATAATTTTATAAAGTGTTTTACGTCACTTTACATCTTTTTTTAAAAAAATATTAAAATTATTAATTAATGGTTTTCTTGTTTTAAAATCTTGGTATAATGAGAAAGCCGCTTTAAATTGGCATATGAAAAGGAAGTGATTATATAGATGCAAAATATGGAGATTTTATCTATTGTAAGAGAGGCAATATCAAGTGAAAAAAGCGGGGGAGTTGTGATTATAGGAATGATCATTATAATCGTTATATTAATTATTTATACATTTAGTAAAAATATGGTTAGTAAATGATGGCTGGTAAGACATCTTTTTATTTTTTATAAAATTTTGTTAGAAATTTCTGTCTTAACAATATTTGATATTTTTGATATAATCTCATTAATGGTAAAAAGAGGTGTAATAATATGAAATACAAATCTTGGGTATTAGATATATTATCAATCGTCAGAAATGCTGCTAACAGTCCAAATAAAAGTGGTCTTATAATAATTGTTATGATATTAGTTATTGCTTTTTTAATATTATATATTATTGATAAAAATAAAAAAAATTGACATTATTTTACATAAATGTTTAAATCATTTAGAAAATTTATTGTTTGCATTTGCTAATAAGGAATGAAACTTTAAGTTTTGTTTGACTTATTACTAGAGTTATGGACTAGTTATACTAGTTTTTTTCATTATTTGTTTTAAATTTCATATAATTAAATTGAATAATGATTTACGTCTATAAAATGTATATTGTTTTTCTGGTTAAATAGTGTTATATTAAAAGTGTAAGAAGATGCTTAATGGTATCTTGAATGCAGTAGAAATACATTGATGAAAGGAGGCTTTATCTATGAGCAAATGGAGATGGCTTTTTAGATGGTTATAATTAACCAGTAAGCACTTGTTTACAAGTGCTTTTTCTTTTGTTGCAAAAATAATCTTAATTTGATAAAATTAAAGTAATTATAGGAGGTCTTTATTATGGAAAAAAATAAAGAAAATAAAAATAACTTAAGGTCAATAATGATAATTATACTTTACTTTATATTTCCTTATGTTATGAAGTTTTTATCAGGTGTTAAATGGCTTGTTGTTTTATTTTACATGCTATTTGCATTATTAATACTTTATTTATATAGAAATACTTTTAAAAAGGATTTTAAGGATATTATAGAAAATAAGAAAAAATATTTAAGTTCAATATTAATTAACGTTGCCTTGATATTTGTTATTATGTTAATAACAAATGCATTAATAGGTATGTTATTTGATATAAAACAAACTTCAGAAAATGATTATTCACTGCTTGCTATGTTTAAAAAATCACCAATTATTTTAATGTTTTTAACATCACTTTATTATCCAGTTATTGAAGGAGTTATATTCAGAAAATCCGTAAGGGATATAATTGATAATAAGTGGATATTTATAATATTTTCTTCAGTTTTTTACTTTTTCTTTAACGTAGCTTATACCTCACTTAGTTTTACTAGTATAATAACATCTTTATGTTATTTATTTTCAATGATGTTATTATCTAACTATTATTATAAAACTAATAACTTTACAGCAAGCGTTATAGTTATGATGATTTATAACCTTATTATTTCAGCAATCAGCTTTATATAACGAAAGGAGTGATACGCTTATGAAAAAAGTATCTATTATACTACTTGCTTTTTTAGTCTTTATTTTGCACGTAAGCAGTATCAGTGCCGAAGATAAGGTGAATAAAATAGAAACAAAGGATAAAGTAATATTTACTTTTTCAGAAAATGGAAAATTTTTATACTCTTGGAGCTTTGATAAAAATAGTTATAATAATAACGGCTTTGAGTTTGATATGGGAATAAAAAATAAGTCTTTATTTGAAAAAAAGATAAATGAACTAACGGAGAAAAAAACTCTCAAAGAGTTTGTATCCTTTAATTATCATGGTAATCTTCCAGGTAGTGCAACCGTAAAACTACCATCTCATAATTTTAAAGATGGTGATAGACTTAACCTTTATTACTATAATGATGAAACAGGTAAAATAGAAACCATAAAATCTAATATTATGGTATCAGGTGGATATGTAACATTTGATATAACTCACTGCTCAGATTATTTTTTAACCATGTCCGTTGTAAAAAATGCAGAAGGAGCTAACAACAACGGAGTAATTATTATTGGTATGCTAGTTATTATAGTTGGACTTGTTGGATACACAATATTTAAAAATAGAAATAACTAATTGTTATTTTCTATTTTTTTTGATATAATTAGAAGCGATAATAGGGGACGATTAATATGAAGAATAGTAAGGGACAAGCGTTAGTTGAATTTGTTATTATTTTACCTATTACTTTAATGCTTATGTTTTGCATTATAGATTTTGGAAGGGTAATATCTGTTAAAAGTGATTTAGAAAGTAAGACAGATGATATAGTGACCTTTTATGAATCAGGTAATACTTTAGAAGAAATTAATAGTAAAATGGATAATAAGGACGTTAAGGTTTCACTTGATATAAAGGGTGATTATGCAAATATTACGGTATCTAAAAAAATAAAGCCTATAACACCAGGATTATCATATATTGCAAATAAAGTATTTGACGTAGAAGTAACTAGGGTGGTTAAAAATGAGTAGGCTTAATAACAAGGGACAAAGTCTTGCTATATTTGTTATATTTGTTCCTGTTTTTATAATGATGGGAACTTATGTAGTAGATGTATCATTTGCAAAATATAACGAAAGAAGATTAGACAATTTAAATAAGCAAGTAATAAATTATGGATTAAAACACATAGATGAAGAACCTTATGATAATATGGTTGATTTAATATATCAAAATGATTCTGATATCGATTTTTATGAAATCAACATTAATAATGAAACAAAAGAAATATCAGTTACTTTATCTAAATCTACTAAAGGCTTTTTTGGTTCTATCGTAGGTAAAGAAATATATAATGAAAAATCCTCTTTAAAAGGGTACATCAAAGATGACAAAAAAATAATAGAAAAGAAGGTAAGCTAATGAAAAAAGATGCAGCAAAAATAATAACTATATTTTCTTGTAAAGGTGGGGTTGGAAAAACTACTACGTTAATTAATTTAGCAGGTATTTATAGTTTAATGAATAAAAAAGTATTAATTATGGACCTAGATTTAAATAGCGGCGGTGTTGCTATTAGTTTAAATGTTGATGTTAATAAAACAATATATAATGTTGTTGATGATATGGGGAATAACAGATTTGATGGAATAGAAAACTACGTATCTAAATATAACGATAAAATAGATGTTTTATCATCACCAAAGGATCCTAGAGATGCTTTAAAGGTAGATTCTAAATACATTGATTTAATCATAATTTCTGCAATGTATAAATATGACGTTATATTAATAGATACATCACATAACATTAGCCCAATATCACTTTGTGCATTAGATAAAAGTGATAATACATTATTTATTGTAACTAATGATCCAGTAGATTTAAAAAATGCAAGAAGTATGGTTGCAATATTTAAAGATACTGAAAAAGAAAACTATAAAGTGGTATTTAACTCATCTAAAGATACTGGTAAAGATTATTTTTCACTATTTGACGTAAAAAACATAATAAAACATAACATTGACTATACGATAGATAGATCATTTTACATAAAGAACATTGATAAATATGTAATAGATGGAAAAATATTAACTCTTGATAAAAAAATAAGGTTAAGCAGGAAAGGTGATATTATGAAACTTACTAAACTTGCTAGTGCCCTTTTAGATGCAAAGCCAGTTAAAAAGGAGGTAAAAAAAGATGCCTAATTTAATGAAAGCCTTTGACGTAAAAGAAGAAAAAGTATCTGTTAAACCAGTTAAAGACTATGATATATTTAAGGATAAAGAATTACTTGATAACTTAAGAAATACAATAATTTCTAATTTAATAGATGATAAAGTACCTAATAATAAGCTTTTACATGAATACATAAACGATGAAATAGATAAAGCATTATTAGGATATGATTTAACTAACTTAGAGCGTAGTCATATATTTAACTTAATTGATAACGAAATAAATGGTTATGGTCCAATTACAGAATTACTTGAAGATCCTAACATTACCGAGATAATGGTTAATGGTAAAAACGAAGTATACGTTGAAATAGATGGTCAAATAAGTAAAGATGACTCCGTATCGTTTATTAATGATGAACATATAATAAGAACCGTTCAAAAGATAGTTCAACCACTTGGAAGAACGATTGATACAGCAAACCCTATGGTAGACGCAAGATTAGAAGATGGTTCAAGACTAAATGCCGTAATACCTCCTTTATCGCTTAAGGGACCCGTTGTTACAATAAGAAAATTTAGACGTGATATGGAAAAAATAGATGACTTTTTAAGAACTGGTGCTATGACGCCTTACATGGCAAGATTTTTAGATGCAGCTGTAAAAGCAAAACTAAACATCATAATATGTGGTGGTACTGGAGCGGGTAAAACAACACTATTAAATGCGTTATCATCTTTTATCGGAGATCACGAACGTATTATAACAATAGAAGATGCGGCAGAGTTAAAACTTAACCAATCCCACGTAATAAGCCTAGAGACAAGATTAGTTAACTATGAAGGAACTGGAGAAGTTACCATTCGTGATTTAGTAATTAATTCACTACGTATGAGGCCTGACAGAATAATAGTTGGTGAAGTTCGTGGTAAAGAAGCTTTTGATATGCTTCAGGCGATGAATACAGGACATGATGGCTCACTTACTACAATGCATGCTAATAGTCCACTTGAGGCACTAAACAGGTTAGAAACAATGGTTTTAATGGCTGGTATGGAAATACCTATTAAGGCAATTCGTGAATACATAGAAAACGCAATTGATATAGTAGTTAACGTATCAAGATTATCAGATGGAAGAAGAAAAGTAACTTCAATTTGTGAGGTAGACGGCTTTAAAGATGATATGATTGTATTAAAAGAGATATTTAATTTTAAACAAACTGGTCTTACAGAAAATGGTGAAGTAGACGGAGCATTTGATCTTAAAAAGCGTGTTCCAACAGTTTATAAGAAGATAAAGAGTAGAGGAATTAACGATTTAGACGATATATTTAATTTTAAAAAGTAAAGAAGGTGAATAAAAATGAATATATTTATTGTTCAAACAGTAGTAATGATTTTACTTGCAATAGTAATATTTTATCTTATTATTTATAATAATAGTTTAAAATTGGAAAAAAGAATAGCTAAATATAGTATTTCATCAATTAAAGATGATTCTATTTCATTTTTTGACCTTTTAGCAAACGAATATAAAAAGATGGTTGCAAAACTAACTAAAGTACTTAAAAAATCAGTATTCCTAAAGAAATATTCACTTAAGTTTAACAAGTACATAACGTATGAGAATGATAAAGATGTATGTGCAATGGATTATGTAAGTAATAAGTTCTACATTTGTATAGCATTTATTTTAATAATAACATTTGCAAGAATAATTGAGGGCACATTTCCTAGCATCTTGGATATTATGGTATCTGCCTTACTTGGATTTTTCTTAATAGATATATACTTTAAGTTTTATGATTACATAAAGAAAAAACAAATTGAACAAGACTTGTTAAACGCAATTATAATTATGAATAATGCGTTTAGATCTGGAAGAAGTACGATGCAGGCAATTGAAATAGTATCAAAAGAACTTAAAGGACCTATTGCTCAGGAATTTAAAAAGATGCACTTAGAAATAAGTTATGGGCTTTCTTTAGATGTTGTTTTTGAACGTTTTTCAAAACGTGTTGAATCAGAGGAAGTAAGTTACATAACATCATCACTTAGCATATTAAATAAAACTGGTGGTAACATAATAAAGGTATTTTCATCAATAGAAAAGATGCTATTTAGTAAAAGAAAGCTAAGACAAGAGATGAAGTCACTAACATCAAGTGCTAATATGATTAGTAAGATTCTTCTTATAATGCCTTTTATATTTGTTGGAATAATAACAATATTAAACCCAAGCTATTTTATGCCACTATTTAATACTAATTTAGGAAACATATTATTATTCTTAATAGTTTTAATATACGGATTATATGCTTATATAGTAAATAAGATAATGAAAGTGAGGTTTAACTAATGAAAAATAAAAAATCATTTATAAACCGCATTTATAGAGAAAAAGACATAAAAAAAATAGATGCAAAAATAAATCAGTTTGGAGTGTCTAAAAAATTTACTACTGAATATTTTATGAATTTTAGACTATTTACATCAATAATAGTTTTCGTAGTATTATTTATATTTGCTGATTTTGGAGCATTAATCGCACCAGTTGCAACCGTTTTATGGTATATATTAGTAGGATACTTTATGATAGATAAACCTCTTAAAAAAAGAGAGAGAAAATTAGATAATGAAGCATATTATTATTTTGAAGTATTAACTCTTGCACTAGAGTCTGGTAGAAACTTAGAAAACGCAATTAAAATGGCTTGTAAGTACATAGATTCTGAAATATCTAGTGAATTTAAAGAAACAATAAAACAAGTTAACTTTGGTAAATCATTAACAGAAAGCTTATCCGTTATGAGCATGCGAATACCTAGTTTAACGATTAATAACATTATTTTAAACATGGAGCAATCCAATCTTTTTGGTAATAGTATAATAGAAACCATGTATAACCAATTAGACTTTCTAAAAGATAAACAAATTATGGATATTAAAGCTCAAATTAATAAGATTCCAAATAAGATAAGTATTTTTTCGGTATTGTTTTTTATACCACTTATATTACTTATTATATTAGGCCCAGTATTAATTGATTTCCTACTTAAATAAATGTAAAAGAAGTAATAAAAAAGTATGAAAAAATAAATAATAATATTATAATGTAAATAGATGATAAAGGTAAAAGGAGTAAGAGATGGAAAAACAAAGAAGAATAAAAATGTTAAGTTTAAGTGCTGTTATAGTAGCAGTACTAGGATTAACAGTTGCATTTGCAGCACTAAGTACCACACTAAATATAAAAGGCTCAGCATA
>URFW01000007.1 GCA_900547225.1 uncultured Mycoplasmatota bacterium | reverse complement strand
ACAAAGGTAAGTGAAGACTTTTATGTAATAAGAGATAATGGAAGTACTGTAACAGCACTTGCTAAGTATAATTTACTTGTTGGTAATAAATTTATATATGATGAATCAGGAGAAAAGAAAACTGCAATATCATCGTCAGAGGAAGGTTATGGTCTTCAAAGTGAAAAGACTAAGGAATCATTAATGATTGATGCTTCTGGTAATTTTACTTTCTATACTGTAATGGGAGGAATTGCGTTTTCTAACTATGATACTTCTAATATTATTAACAATTGTTTTAGTTCTTCCGAACAGTGTTATTACGAATATTGGGGTACTGCAGACAGAGGATTAAATTCAAAATATGGCAGTAGTTACCCAGCGGATGTGTTTGATAGTAATTCAAATCTTTATGCACCGTTAAAAAATTATGAAAATTATATTAAAAACACTTTAAACAAAACGAGTGCTAGTACTAAACTTTTAACATATAATGAGGCTATTGCATTGGGGTGTGCCGAAAGTACTAACTCGTGTGCTTCAGCCCCATCATGGGTTACAACAACATGGTATTATCTTTCAACTGCAAGTAGTTATTATTCTATTTATATCATAAACCCAGCAGATTCTATTCAAGCTGATCATGGCTCTAGTTTTTCAGGTGGCTTTTCTCCAGAAACTGATTTTTTAGCTGGCCTTCGTCCAGTAATTACAATATCAAAATCAGATTTATAATTAATAAAATGAATAACTATTTTTGTTATTCATTTTTAATTTAATATAAGTTATGTTATAATTTGTTTGGTGATATAAATGAAAGATTTAAAAGTAATATTTATGGGAACGCCAGTTTTTTGTGTTCCAATATTAGAAGAATTAATAAAAGAGACAAACGTAGTAGCAGTAGTGACACAACCTGATAAAGAAGTAGGAAGAAAACATGAGATATCTTTTTCTCCTATAAAAAAGGTTGCTATTAAAAATAATATAAAGGTTCTTCAACCTGTTAAAATTAAAGAAGAATATGAAGATGTAACAAGCTTAAATCCAGACATTATAATTACTTGTGCCTATGGTCAAATAGTGCCTTTAGTTATTTTAAATTGTCCTAAGTATGGGTGTATAAATGTTCATGCTTCTCTTCTACCAAAGTTAAGAGGAGGAGCACCTATTCATAAGGCAATTATAAATGGTTATGATAAAACGGGAATAACAATCATGTATATGGATAAGGGTATGGATACCGGTGATATGATAGCAAAAGAAGAAGTTAAAATAGAAGATAATGATACAGCAGAATCTTTGCATGATAAGTTAAGCGCTATATCGGTTCCACTTCTTATGAAAACGTTACCTAGCATAATAAACGGAACAAATAAAAGAGAAAAGCAAAATGATGCTGATGCAACCTATGCATGTAACGTATCTAGAGAAGAAGAACACGTATCATTTGATAAGTCATCTAAAGATGTGTATAATCAAATTAGAGGACTTAATTCTTGGCCTGGAGCATATGCCGTTTTAGATGATAAAAACATAAAACTTTGGTCATCTTCAATAACTAATAATAAATATGACAAAACCCCTGGTACAATTATTAATCTAGATAAAAATGGACTTTGTGTTGCAACTAAAGATGGAAGTGTGTTAATAAAAGAATTACAAATTCCTGGTAAAAAGAAAATGAATATAAAGGATTTTATAAATGGAAATAAAAAAGAAGATTATGTAGGCAAATGCTTTATGTAATCCTCTTTTTTATTTTTCTTCAAAACTATCACAGATTGTTTCTTTTTTTCTAGCATTACAGTTATCGCATGTTGAGCTTACTTTTATTTCATTTAAAGTACAATAACTGTCAGCTTTATTGTTGTACTTACAAGATTCTACTTCACATTTAATACTTTTATTACTATCATTCATTTTCCTAACCTCCATAAATAGTATTTTCTATTAAAATAAAATATATACATAAAAATGTGTAAATAGCGTATTAATTAATCATTTTCTTTGCAATATTTGCTTAATTTATTAACCTTTATCTTTTTATTTGATATAATTATTATTAGTGATTAAGGAGTATTTATGAACAATATTTATAATTATACAAAGAAAGATTTAGAAAATTATTTTTTAAAAATTGGTGAAACTAAATTTAGAGCAGCACAAGTTTTTGACTGGCTTTATATAAAAAGAGTTACATCATTTGATTTAATGACTAATCTAAAAAAAGATTTGATTAAGTATTTAAAAGAAAACTTTAGTATGGACACGATTAAGCTAGTTAAAAAGCAAAGTGATGTTGACGTTAAAAAATATTTATTTGAACTTTATGATGGAAACAAAATAGAAGCTGTTTTAATGAATCATGATTATGGCAACAGCTTATGCGTATCAACTGAGGTTGGCTGTAATATGGGATGCCGTTTTTGTGAAAGTGGTAGACTAAAAAAGGTAAGGAATCTATTTGCGTTTGAGTTAGTGCTTCAAATACTAAAAGTAGAAGAAGATATAAAAGAAAGAGTAAGTCACGTTGTTTTAATGGGCATAGGAGAACCATTTGATAATTATGATAACGTAATGAAATTTATTAACATAATAAATGATCCTAAGGGAATAAACATAGGAATAAGACATATTACCGTATCAACTTGCGGTATTGTTCCTAAAATAAGGGAGTTTACAAAAGAAAAGGCTGGCGTTAATTTAGCGATAAGTCTTCATGCTCCAACTGATTTAGTAAGAGATAAAATAATGCCTATTAATAAGGCTTATAAGATAGGAGATATAATGGATGCGGTAAGAGATTATATTGCAAAAACTAATCGCCGCGTAACTTTTGAATATATTTTATTAAAGGGTGTAAACGATAGCGAAGAGTGTGCCATAAAGCTTGTCCATTTGCTTAAAGGACTTAATTGCTACGTTAATTTAATACCATATAACGAAACTTCTCACATAGAATATAAAACTTCTCCTAAAGTGACAATTAATAGATTTTATGATATATTAAAAGAAGGAAACATAAACGTTACCATAAGAAGAGAGTTTGGTTCTAAAGTATCTGCAGCTTGCGGACAACTTAGAAGTGAACAGATAGGAAAGGACAGTTAAAAATGAGAGCATATTATATATCTGATACGGGAAAGGTTAGAACCCATAATGAAGATTCTGTTATGATTGTTAAAAATTTATCTGGTGAGTATTTGCTTGTTGTAGCAGACGGAATGGGTGGCCACAAAGCAGGTGAAGTTGCATCATCAATCGTTGTAAATGGTCTTACTGAAAAGTTTAAAAACTTATCCTCGGTAGGCGAAAAAGATGCTGCGGTTAACTGGATAAGAGAAAACGTAAGTAAGTTAAATGATGATATATTTAAGTATACTGATGAATTTCCTGAAAGTAAGGGAATGGGTACAACTCTTGTTCTTTCTATTGTAACAAAAGATTATATTTTATTTGGTAACGTTGGAGACTCTTCTGGATTTGTATTTAAGGGTGGAAACTTATACAAGGTAACAAAGGATCATACGCTAGTTAATCTTTTGGTTGAAACAGGTGAATTAACCAAGGAAGAAGCGGTAAACCATCCAAGAAAAAACGTACTTATGAGAGCACTTGGAGCTAACAATCCAATAGACGTAGACATATTTGATGTTGATACATCATGTGACGGAATATTCTTGTGTAGTGATGGTTTAACTAACATGCTTAGCGTAAGTCAAATAGAAAAAGTGTTAAACAGCGACTTAACAATCGAAGAAAAAATAGTTAAATTAATTAAAAAGAGTAATTTAAGGGGTGGAACTGATAACATATCCATCGCATGTTTACAAAAGGAAAGTGGTGAATAGTTATGATTGCAAAAGGACAATTAATAAATGACCGTTATGAAATTTTAAAACTTATTGGTGAAGGTGGAATGGCTAATGTTTATTTAGCTCGTGATACCATTTTAGATAGACGTGTTGCGGTAAAGGTTTTAAGAGGAGACCTTGCAGGTGATGAAAAATTCGTAAGAAGATTCCAAAGAGAAGCGCTATCAGCCTCATCATTATCTCATCCTAACATAGTTGAAATATATGATGTTGGTGAAGATGATGGAAACTTTTATATCGTAATGGAATATATTGAAGGTAAAACTTTAAAACAATTAATAAAAAAACGTGGCGTTTTATCTCTTCCTGAGACAATGGATATTATGCTTCAGTTATTAGATGCACTTAAAAGTGCTCATGATTCATACATAATACACCGTGATATTAAACCACAAAACATAATGATAAAAGATAGTGGCCTTGTTAAAATAACTGACTTTGGTATAGCAATGGCCTTAAATAGTGCTCAATTAACCCAAACGAACTCAGTTATGGGAAGCGTTCACTACCTTCCACCAGAACAAGCAAGTGGAAAAGGTTCAACAATTAGAAGCGACATTTATTCACTTGGAATTTTAATGTTTGAAATGCTAACTGGAAGAGTTCCTTTTAGAGGCGATAGCGCAGTTGAAATAGCGTTAAAGCACATGAAAGAACCACTTCCTTCTGTACGTGAATTAAACCCGGTTGTACCTCAATCAGTTGAGAACATAATATTAAAAGCAGCTGCTAAAAATCCTAAAAACAGATATCATGACGTTAGGGAGATGGCTGATGATATAAAAACTTGTTTAGATGAAGATAGGGAAAACGAAGAGAGAATAACATTTAAATATCCTGAAACAGACTTTTCTGATACAAGGGCAAATACTTTAAAAGAAACTAAGAAAAACACTAAAGAAGAGCCAGAAATTAAACAAATAACAGAAGATGAGAAAATAGAAAAAGGTAACAAAAAAAGACTTGCCATACTATTTTCAATAATTGGTGTTTTAGCAGCAGCCTTTATTCTTATTATTATTGTTTTTCCAAAACTTAGTTCATCAAAAGATATAGAAGTGCCTGATGTATCTGGTATGGAAATATCAAAGGCTGAAAAGATGCTTAAAAAAGAAGGCTTTAAGGTTGATTCTAAAAAGAAAGCAAGTGACGATGTTGATGAAAACTTAGTAATTGAAACGGATCCAGCTAAAAACAGATATGCTAAAAAAGGAACAACTGTAACTATATACTATTCATCTGGAACAAGTAAAACTAAGGTAGAAGACTATACTGGCCAAAATGCATACGAAGTAAAGGCTAAGTTAGAATTACTTGGAATAAAGGTAACAATAGAAGAAAAAGAAGTAGAAGATTCGTCTAGTTATACTAATAAAAAACAGCTAGTTATAGACCAAAGTGTAAAACAAGGAGAAAAACTATCAAAGGGAGAAAAAATAGTTTTATACATTCCTAAGATATTATCTACTTATCCTGATATGGTAACTGATTCATGGACACTTGATAGAGCAACTGAATTTTGTGAAAAATATGGATTAACAATAAAGGTTACTTATAAAGAGTCTGATGGAGAAGAAAACATAATACTTGCGCAATCTCCAAAAGCAGGCGAAGAAGTGTTTGACGGAGAAACATTTAAAGTTGTTGTATCTAAAAAGCCAGAAGCAACTACAACAACTACTACCAAAGCAGTGACAGATGGGGAAGAGTAGATGAAAGGTAGAGTAATAAAACTAATAAGTAATAAGTGGACCGTTGAATACGATAAAAAGTATTACGAATGTTCATCAATTGGGAAATTTAGATATCAAAAAATTTCTCCTCTTGTTGGTGATATGGTTGATTTTGATTTAGAAAAACGCATAATAACCAAGATATTACCAAGAAAAAATGAACTTATAAGGCCTCCTATTGCAAATATAGATGAGGCAATAATTTTAGTAAGTTGCAAAGAACCTAATTTCTCTAGTAACTTACTAGATAAAATGCTTGTTGTAATAGAGTATAATAACGTTGTTCCTGTTATCTGTTTCACTAAGTATGATCTTTTAGCTTCTACACGTGAAATAGATGAGGCAATTAATTATTATAAAAGTATTGGATATAAGGTTTTTATAAATGATGATCTAACTAACATAGAAAGCCTTTTAAAGGGCAAATTAAGCGTTTTAACGGGCCAAACAGGAGTTGGAAAGTCATCTTTATTAAATAATTTAAAAAAAGGTTTAAATTTAGCAACAGGAGAAATTTCTAAGGCATTAGGAAGAGGAAGGCACACAACAAGACACGTTGAACTTTTAGAAGTAGCGGGCGGCTTAGTTGCAGATACTCCAGGCTTTTCATCCCTTAATTTTAACGGAATGGATAAAAAAGATATAAAAGATAACTTTAAAGAATTTTACGAAAATGAAGACAAATGTAAATATAAAGATTGCATGCATTTAAAAGAAGATGGATGTTATATAAAAGAATTAGTAGAAAATGGTAAAATAAGAAAAACAAGATATGAAAACTATAAGAAATTTATAGAAAGCATAGAAGAGTTAAAGAGGTAAGAATATGAAGGTTTCTGTATCAATATTAAAAGAATGTAATAGATTAGATTATGCTATAAAAAAAGTTAATGAATCAAGTGCAGACTTTCTTCATGTTGACGTAATGGACGGAAAGTTTGTTAAAAATAAAGCCTTTTTGTTTGAAGATTATAAAAAAGTAGCACAACTTTCTAAAAAAAAGCTTGATGTTCATATGATGGTACAAGATTATAGTATGATAGAAAAGTACTTAACCCTTAAGCCGTATTTACTTACGTTTCACGTAGAAATAATAAAAGATTCAAGCTTAATTAAATATGTTAAGGAAAGAAAAACGAAAATAGGTCTTGCAATAAATCCAGAAACTAGCATAGAAGTGCTTATGCCTTATATAAATGACATAGATTTAGTTTTGTTTATGAGTGTTACTCCAGGAAAAGGTGGCCAAACCTTTAAAAAAGAAGTAATCAGTAAGATAAAGCGATTAAAAAAAGTAGCACCTAAAGATTTAATCATAAGTATTGATGGTGGTGTTAATAAAGATACCATTAACATGTGCAAAACAGCAGGATGTGATATGGTAGTTTCAGGTTCTTACGTTACGAACGATGAAGATTATGAAAAACAAATAGAGACTTTAAGATAAAAAGTATTATATTTACTTTTTATTTTTTTGTGCTATAATAACAAACATTTAAAGACTAAGGGGATGAGAATAACATATGATTAGTAGTGTTGTGCTTAATGTTTTTTATTTCTCAATTGTGCTGGGGTTAAGCTCTGGAGTGGGATTAGTCACATTTAATCTTTTTTCTAAGAACAAAAAATACAACTTAAAACATGAATGTAATTATCTTAAAAAAAGAAACGAATATAAGCATAAAAGCGAGTTAGAAGAGTATAATAAAGAAATAAAAAATTATGTCGATTATATAAGAAAACTTAAATTAACCGATTTAGAAATAGCAATTAAACTTATTTATGACATGTGGCAAAAAATAGGTGGCTATATGAAAAATTTACCCAATGATTCATTAGATTATGAGGGAGTTAATAGGTTATATTTATATAAATATAACTATGGTGTTTGTAGACATTTTGTAGATGATATGGTTCATAGGCTAAATGAAATAAATCCTAAATATAATGCCAGGATGGTTTCGTTAGAATTTAATGGAACAAACTCCGCATATACTCTTCCAATAAAAAGAAGGTTTTACTTTGATGATGATAAAACAAAAAATGATAAAGATAAAGCTAAAGATAAAACTAAAGATATAATTAATGTTGTTGGTAACCATGCTGTATGTTTAATGGATTTATCTAATGGGGTTACTCTTATGATAGATCCCACTAATTTAAACATAGGATACATTAAAAATAAAAATATCAATTATTTTGATAGTAAAACAAAATATAAAATTAACAAATTAGGGAGTTTTATTCTTGATGGAAATAAGCTCTCTAAAACGTTAAAAAATAATCTTGAACTTCCTTTTAGAAGTTTAATGACTTATGAATGTCTAAACGAAAGATATGGGCCTTTGATGCAAGAGAATGCATTAAACCATATTAAATATATAGATAAACATTTAAGTGATATAGGCGGTAAACAATTATAAAGTAATAAAAATGCTTGCAATATAATAAAATATGTTGTATACTAATAAAGTAATTTTGATATGAAGGAAAGAAGACGAGTATTCATCTCACCCGACTAGCAATTAGGCAAGTGGGTTAAACGCCAAATAAAATAGATAAATAAACAAGCGTTTTTTAAGGTGGATACTAATGTCGTATTCACTTTTTATTTTGGAGGTGCTTGATATAGCAAAAGAAAAAGACATGCCAATTAATGAACAAATAAGAGCAAAACAAATGCTTGTAATTGGCCCAAATGGTGAACAACTTGGTATTAAATCAAAGGATGAGGCTTTAACACTTGCTTCTTATGCTGGATTTGATTTAGTTTTAATTAATAACGGAGAAAATCCTGTATGTAAGTTAATGGACTATAATAAGTTCAAATACGAAAAGAAGAAAAAGCAAAAAGAATCACAAAAAAGGCAAAAGGAAAATAATGCCGAAATGAAGGAATATCGCTTGTCACCAAACATTGATGTACATGACTTTAACACTAAGTTAAATAATGCGAAAAAATACTTAGAAAAAGGTCATAAAATCAAATTATCCATACGTTTTAGAGGACGTGAAATGCAATTTACTGATAAAGGTAAAGAAGTATTACTAAGATTTGCAGATGAATTAAAAGAAGTTGGAACGTTAGAAAGCGCTCCAACACTTGATGGAAGAAATATGATGGCTATGCTTAGCCCAGTTAAGAAATAGGAGGAATTATATTATGGCAAAGAAAACACAAAAGACTCATAAGGGTACTAAAAAAGTTTTAAATGTAAGACAAAGTGGTTCTATCACAGTAGGACATCCAGGTTCAAGACATAACACTGGTAACAAGAATACTGCATTTAATAGAACAAAAAGAGCTAAATCAGCTTTAAGTAAGGCAGATTCAAACAGATTAAAGAGAATAATTGATACTTTATAGTATATAGGAATTAAGGAGGAAATAAATAATGGCAAGAGTAAAAAATGGTGCTGTAACAAAAGCACGTCGTAAAAAGGTATTAAAACAAGCTAAAGGTTACTTTGGTAGCAAACATAGATTATTCAAAACTGCAAAAGAACAAGTAATGCATTCATACGTATATGCATATAGAGATAGAAAGCAAAATAAACGTAACTTCAGAAAATTATGGATAGTACGTATCAACGCTGCATGCCGTGAAAACGAAATTAGTTATTCAAAATTCATAAACGGATTATCAAAAGCAGGTGTTGCTATAAACCGTAAAATGCTTTCTGAAATAGCAATTAACGAACCTAAAACATTCGCAGAATTAGTTAAGGTTGCAAAAGATGCTTTAGAAGGAAAAATGCCTAAGGAAGCAAAAGCAGAAGTTAAAACAACTAAAAAAGAAGTAAAAGAAGAAAAGAAAGAAACTAAAAAAGCTGCTCCTAAAAAGGAAGAAAGCAGTGATATATCAAAATTAACAGTTGCAGAACTTAAGAAGATGGCTAAAGAAAAGGGTATCGAAGGGTACACTTCAATGAAAAAGGCTGAATTATTGGAGAAACTAGCATAGTTTCTTTTTTTTGTATAATGATGTTATAATAATGATATATTATGGTGAGGCTAATATGGAAAATATTTCTGATGTTTATAATAAATTAAAAAAAATATGTGATGTTAAGTGGACTAATGATGAACATGATTCTATTTACATATATTCCTGTGATCAAAAATATAGGTTTTTTGTATCTAGTGACATATTGTATGTAGAAAAAAGGTATAGAATATTTAAATGGGAATATTGGGATTCATTTACACACATACATACTGAATTTTATAAAAGTGATGCTCAATTTTTTAATAAATTGCTAGAATTGTGTAGTAAAAATAATTTGTTAGTAGTAAAAAATACAATGGGAATTAATACAATAAAAGTTATTTCAAAAGAAGAATTTAAAACAAAGAAAAGAAGATATAAAAGCAATTTATTTAGAAAGTGCCATATCATAAACTTTAATTCAGAAAAATAATAAAATATATGATAAAAATGATATAATATTTTTAGGTGGTAAATATGAATACTTATTTAATATATGGAAATGATTACGGGTTAATTAAAAGAGAAATAGATAAAATAACAAATGGCATAATAGATGTTGTAAAGTATGATTTATCAGTTAGTAATGTAAGTGAGGTAATAGAAGAAGCATCTTGCATGTCTTTATTTGGCGATAAAAAGGCTGTAATAGGGGAAAACGCATTATTTTTAACGGGTACAAATACAAGTGTTAACCATGATATAGATTACCTAACAAGTTATGTTAATGCTGAAAATCACGATAATATAGTAATTTTAACAGTTGTGCAAGATAAGTTAGATGAAAGAAAAAAGATAGTTAAACTATTAAAGAAAAACGTAACCGTAATTCATAAAGAATCAATAGATGAAAAAGATTTACCAAAATTTGTTATAAAAGAATTTTTGAATAACGGATATAAAATAGACTATAAAACAGCCTCTTACTTTGTAGATTACGTGGGTAAAAACGTTGATATATTACTTAGTGAAATAAATAAAATGATTATTTATAAAGATACTGATAAAGAAATTTTTATAGAAGATATTTTAAACATAAGTAGTAAGGGTTTTAATGATAACGTTTTTGATTTAAGTGATGCAATTATGAAAAAGGATTTTAAAAAGATTTTTTCTTGCTATAATGATTTAATGATTCTAAAAGAAGAACCAATTAAAATAATTGCACTTTTAGCAAGCCAGTTTACACTTGTATACCAAAGTAAACTGCTATCTAAAGAAGGCTTTATGAGTAAAGATATAGCAAACACTTTAAAGGTTCATCCATACCGCGTAAAACTTGCTTTAGAAACTAATTACCCAGACTTTGAATTAAAAGATATATTAAAAAAACTTCATAATTTAGACTATGAAATCAAAACTGGTAAGGTAGATAAAATAGTTGGTTTAGAAAACTTTCTTTTACACCTTTAAGTTGAAGTTTTTATATATTTATGATAATATTAACTTATAATCAAGGAGGCTTACTTAATGGATAATTTAACTGAAGAAGAAAAGAAAAGCGTAATAAAAAAGATAGTTATATCAATAGTATTACTTATTATTGTTATAATAATTGGTATTTTATTATAACTAAAAAAGACCTTGGCTTAGGTCTTTTTTATTTTACAAACAATATAACAAGTATACCTACTATTAAACAATATAAAGCAAAATATCCTAATTTTCCCTTTTTCATTATGTTAATAAACCATTTAGCACTGAAATAAGTTACGATACAACTTGCTATCATACCAAGTGTGTATGGCATTACAAGTTCACCTATGTTTGAAGTGTTAATTAAATCCTTAACACCTAAAGCCATGGTTGCCATGCTAATAGGTAAGTAAAGCATAAACGAGTAATTAACAGCGGTACTTCTTTTAAAATCACGAGTCATTGCACCAACTACCGTTGAACCACTTCTCGAAATTCCTGGAAATAAAGCTACTACTTGGAATAATCCAACCGTTATAGCATCCATTACCGATAAGTCCTTTTTATCCTTCTTACCCTTAAAGTCTTTTATTAAAAATAAAGCAAGTGCCGTAATTAAAAGAGCAATTCCAACTAGTTTAACATTGTTAGATAACAAATCTATCTTATCTTTAAATATTATTCCGAAAAGTCCTGCTGGAATGGTTCCTATAACTATTAACCAAGCATACTTATAATTTTCTTTATATTCGTTCTTCTTAGTTTTTAAATAACCAAAAAAGTGTGATATTATCTTTATTATTTCTTTTCTATATAAAAATACAATTGCTAAAAAAGAACCAAAGTTAACAACTATTTCAAAATTCATGTCGCTGAGCATCTTAAAATCAAATAACTTTTTCGCTATTAAAAGATGTCCACTAGACGATATTGGAATAGGCTCAGTAAAACCTTGTAATATACCTAAAAATACGTATTGTAAAACTTTTATAATGTTCATTATATCCTCCTATTTATCTATTACATTATATACTAATTTTGACTTAAAATAAATATTATTTAATAGGTGATTAAAATAACTTTAAAGATTTTTTTATTTATAACAGGTTTTGGACTTATGGTACTTGGTTTTTCGACAATGATTTTATACATAAATTTATTTGCTTTTGGGTATAATTTTAAAGAATACATAAGCTATATAGTTAAATTACCTGAGTTTTACTACCTTTTGGTAGGATTTATACTCATTAATTTATCTATTTTAAATAAAGGAGAAAAAAATGAAAAACATTTATGATATTTTAGTTAATTTTAAAAAAATTCCGTATGAATTTTATGAATGGAATAAAGAAGATGACGTAAAACACGTAAAAAAAATGCCCTCTATAAAAGTTAGTGATAGCACGCTTTATGATATTTTCTATAATGATGCTGTGGTTTCAAAAAACTTTTTAGATCAAATAAAAGATAAAACAGAAATCTTTTTTGGAAGAACTGTAAAAAAAGTTAAATACGCTTGCGTAATTTATAACGATGATGTGGCACTTTCAATTTTGCTTAACGATAATGGAGAGATAATAGGAAAAAGTAAGCTTTTATTTGATGAGGAAGAAGACGTTTTAAAAGAAGATGTACCTTTAAAAGAAATAGATTATAACGTTATTAAAAAATCAAAAAAAATAAGTGGCCTTACAAGGCGTGAGGCAAAAATAGTTTTACTTTTATCAAAATATTTAGATAAAATATATGAAAATAAAAAAAACGATGAAATAAAATACATGTATTTTGAGTGTTTTAATAAGGTGGAAGAAGATAATGAAAAAGCTTATAAAAACTTAAAAAATGAGGTTCTAAAAGCTAATTTAAACGTGATAGAAACACTAAAAACACTAATTAAAGTTTTAAAAAATTAGTATAAAAATTATTTTATATGCCAAGTTAATACCAGAAGGAGGAAAAAATAGATGAAAAATGGTATTAAAACGGTATTAGTAGTTTTATGTGCATTATTACTTTTTACTGGATGCAGTTGTGCAATTAATGATAACAAGCCAGACGAAGCAGTAGAAACATTCTTTGAAAAATATAGAGCTAAAGACGATAACATAATAACTCAATTAAAAGAAACAATAGAAAACGAAGATTTAACAAATGACCAAAAAATGAAGTATCAAAAGCTAATGGAAAAACAATACGACCAGTTCGCTTACGTAATAAAAGATACTAAGGTAAAAGACGATACTGCAACGGTAACTACTGAAGTTACGGTACTTAATTATCGCAGTGCAATTTTAAAAGCTGAAGAAGAATTAAAAAACAATCCAGAAAAATTTAATGATCAAGATGGTAAATTCTCTGAAGAAAAATATATGGATTATAAAATAGAAAAAATGCAAGACGTAAAAGATACAACAACTCATACTATAGATCTTTCTTTAACTAAGAAAGCTGGAATATGGACCGTAGATGAATTATCAAGCGATGATATATCTAAATTACACGGATTATACTAAAATTAAGAGCAAAAAGTTCTTAATTTTTTTTAATAATTTTATTAGCACTAATATCTTGACAGTGCTAATAGTTGGTACTATAATTTAATTGTGATTTAAATAAACAAGGAGATGACTAATATGTCTAAAAGACAATTTAAAGCAGAATCAAAAAAATTATTAGATTTAATGATTAATTCAATTTATACTAATAAAGAAATATTCTTAAGGGAACTTATTTCAAATGCTTCTGACGCATTAGATAAGTTATACTATGAATCATTAACAAACAAAAAATTAAAGGTTGATAAGAAAAAATTATTCGTAAAACTTAAAATAGACAAAGAAAAAAGATTACTTACTATAGAAGATAATGGTATTGGTATGACAGAAAGCGAGTTATCAGAAAATTTAGGTACTATTGCAAAAAGCGGTTCTTTAGCATTTAAAGAAGGCTTAACTAAAGAAGATAAGATAAACATAATAGGACAATTCGGTGTAGGATTTTATTCAAGCTTTATGGTTGCTGATAAAGTATGTGTAGAAAGTAAAAAAACAGGCTGTGATGCTTATAAGTGGGTATCTAAAGGTGCTAGTGGATACGAAATAGAAAAAATAGATAAAAGTGATGTAGGAACAAAAATAACACTTCATATAAAAGAAAATACCGAAGGTGAAAACTACGATGAATTCCTAGAAGAATTCAAGATTCAAGCACTTATAAAAAAATACTCAGATTACGTAACTTATCCAATAAAAATGGAAACAAAAGATGAAAAAACAGGTAAAGAAACGTTAACTGATTCAATAAATAGCATGATTCCTTTATGGAAGAAAAACAAAAACAAAATAAAAGAAGAAGAATACTTTAACTTCTATCAAGATAAATTTTTAGATTATACAAAGCCACTTAAAGTAATTCATACTAAAGCTGAAGGTTTAATTAGCTATGACGCACTTATGTTCATACCACAAAATCCACCATACGACTTTTACACAAAAGACTATAAAAAAGGCCTAGAACTTTATTCGAACGGAGTTTTAATAATGGAAAAATGCGAAGACTTACTTCCAGATTATTTAAACTTTGTAAAAGGTGTTGTAGATTCTCCAGATTTATCACTTAACATATCAAGAGAAATGCTTCAGCAAAACAGACAATTAAAAGTTATTGCAAAAACAATTGAAAAGAAAGTTTTAAAAGAACTTTCTCTAATGCTTGAAAACGAAAGAGATAAATACGAAGAATTCTTTAAAACATTTGGTGTCAATATAAAATATGGTATTTATGATAATTATGGTGCTAAAAAAGACGAGCTAAAAGAACTTGTTATTTTCTATTCATCAAAGGAAAAGAAAAACATAACATTAAAAGAATACGTAAATAAGATGGATAAAGAAGATGATGCAATTTACTATGCATGTGGTGAGACTATAAGTAAAATAGATATGATGCCACAAGTAGAAAGCCTAAAAGATAAAAATAAGGAAGTATTATATTTAACAGATTACGTTGATGAATTCGTACTTAAAATGCTTGATAAATATGAAGGCAAAAAGTTTGTTAACGTAGCATCAAATGATTTTGATTTATCGAGTGAAGAGGAAAAAGAAGCTCTAAAAAAGAAAAACGAAGAAGATAAAGAGATGTTTTCATTTATGAAGGAATCTTTAAACGATGAAGTTTCACAAATAAGATACACAAATAAATTAAAAAAACATCCACTTTGCTTAACAAGTGATGGTGAAGTTACCGTAGAAATGCAAAAAGTAATTAATGCAATGCCAACAGATGAACATGTAAATGCTAAATTAGTTCTTGAAATAAATGAGAAACATGATATTGCTAAAAAGATAAAAGAATTATACAAAACAGATAAAGAAATGCTAAAAAAATACACTAAAATTTTATATGATGAGGCAAGATTAATTGAAGGACTTCCAGTTTCTAATCCAACAGAGTTAAGTTCTTTAGTCTGTGAACTATTATCTAAATAATATAAAAAATACTTCAAAAGAAGTATTTTTTTTAAATTTCAATTCATACAATTACATAGGTGATGAAATTGAAGAAAATACTTTTATTAATAACAGTTTTATTGTTACTTCCGGTAAAAATAAACGCTTATAGTCTAGGAGAATCAGCCGTACTTATGGAACAAGATACAAAAAGAGTGCTTGTTTCAAAAAACATGAATAAGAAAAAACTAATCGCTTCAACTACAAAAATAATGACCGGAATAATTGCTGTAGAATCGGGAAAATTAAACAAAACCGTAACCGTAACTGATAAGGTGTTAGAATCATACGGTTCGAATATATACTTAAGTATCGGCGAAAAAATGAAACTTAAAGACATGGTTTATGGTCTTATGATGCAAAGTGGTAATGACGCTGCTCTTATGATTGCAGATTATCTTGGCGGAGAAGAAAAATTTGTTAAAATGATGAACAAAAAGGCAAAACAAATCGGTATGAAAAACACCACGTTTTCTAATCCACACGGGTTAGATGAAAAAGCAAAAAACTATTCAACCGCATACGATATGGCTCTTTTAATGCGCTATGCAAATTCCGATCCTACATTTAGGAAAATTACTGGTTGTAAAAAACATACCGTTAAAACAGACGAAAAAACATATGTTTGGACTAATAAAAATAAACTTTTATACACGTATAAATATACAACAGGTGGAAAAACCGGATACACCGATAAAGCAAGAAGAACTCTAGTTACATCAGCAAGCAATGGGAACTTAGATTTAATAGCGGTAACCTTAAACGATCCAAATGATTTTAAAAATCACAAAGAGTTATATGAATATGCATTTAAAAATTACTCTATGGAAAAAATTTTTAATCGAAACAAAATTAATCTTCCTAACAAAAAAATATACGCAAAAGACGATTATTATTATCCAATAACAAAAGACGAAAAAAATTTAATAAACATAAACTACAAAATAAAAGATAAGAAAAAATACAAAGATGGTGAAATGGTAGGATACGCAATAATTAACCTTGGCGCAAAAACAGTGCATAAAGAAAAACTGTATATTAAAGTAAAGAAATAAATTATAAAACTTATTTACCTTGACTATGAGCTTTTAAAATATTAAAATAGAATTGTATAAGTAGAGATATTTATGCAGATGTAAAATAAATAATGTGGAGGTAAATATGGGAAATGCACTTATTTTCTCTTTACTTCTAATAGTTGGAATATTTATAGGTGCGGTTATAGCCTTTATAATAACTGCATTAAAAAAGAAAAATGAAGAACATAAGGCTTCAAATATAATTGAAAAAGCAAAAAAAGATGCAGAAAAATCAAAACGCGATGCACTTTTAGAAGCTAAAGAAGAATCTTATAAATTAAAACTTGAAACAGAAAAAGAAATAAAAGAAAAAAAACAAGATTTAAAAGAAAATGAAGAACGTTTAATAAAACGTGAAGACGGCATTGCAAAGCGTGATGAACTACTTCAAAACCGTGAGCAAATGCTAGATGAAAAAGAAAATGGAATTATCCAGAAACAAAAAGATATTCAAAAATTAGAAGAAAAAGTTGAAAACATAATTAAAGAACAAATAGATAAACTAGAAAAAATATCTGGTTTCTCAAAAAAGAAAGCTAAAGAAGAAATAATGAAGCAAGTTGAACTTTCAATGAGTGCTGAAATTTCAGCTTACATCAAGGAAAAAGAAGCGGAAGCTAAGCTAGAGGTTGATAAAAAGGCTAAAAACTTACTAGCTGAATCAATGCAAAAATACGCATCCGATGTAACTAACGAACAAACCGTTAGCGTAGTTACCTTGCCTAATGATGATATGAAAGGTAGAATAATCGGAAGAGAAGGAAGAAACATAAGAACAATTGAGGCAGTAACTGGTGTTGACCTTATAATAGATGATACCCCTGAAGCAATTGTATTATCAAGCTTCGATCCTTTAAGAAGAGAAATTGCAAGACAAACGATAGAAACACTAATTAAAGATGGCAGAATTCATCCAGCAAGAATTGAAGAATTATATGATAAAGTCTGCAAAGAAATGAACGTAAAAATAAGAGAATATGGTGAAGAAGCTATGTTCGAACTTGGAATAACAAAACTTGATCCTGAACTAGTAACAATAGTAGGTAAACTAAATTTTAGAACTAGTTACGGGCAAAATGCTTTACAACACTCAAAAGAAGTTGCACATTTAGCAGGAATTATGGCGGCTGAACTAGGTGAAAACGTAGCACTTGCAAAAAGAGCAGGACTACTTCATGATATAGGAAAAGCAATAGATTTTGAAGTTGAGGGAAGCCACGTAGAAATAGGTGCAGACTTAGCTAAAAAATATGGTGAAGATAGTGTTGTTATTAATGCTATAGAATCTCACCACGGAGATAAAGATGCAAACAATATAATATCCGTTTTGGTCGCAATTGCAGATAGCCTGTCAGCAGCAAGACCAGGCGCTAGAAACGATTCATTAGAAAACTATGTTAAGAGATTAGAACAACTTGAATCAATCGCGAAAGACTTTGACGGTGTTGAAAAAGCATACGCAATGCAAGCCGGAAGAGAATTACGTGTAATAGTTGAACCTTCAAAAGTAGATGATATAGGAAGCTATAAAACGGCACGTGACATAAAAACAAGAATTGAAAATGAAATGCAATATCCTGGTACAGTAAAAGTTACTGTAATTAGAGAAACTAGGGCAACTGAAGAAGCTAAATAAGCTTCTTTTTTTAACTTCTATTACTCTTAAGTTTTACATAATAATTAATAGGAGGCCTTTTATATGAATAACATACTTGCCTATTATTATAGTCTTCATCCAGATGAAATAATCCATAAAGAAAACAATTACTTTTTTAACTACTTAAATAGTGAGTATGTTTTTATGATGTTTGAAAGACCACTTTCTGATGCAGATAGTTTATATCAAATTAATAAACAAATGATTAAACAAAACTTACTTGTACACGAAATAAAGTTAAATAATGAAAACAGAATTTTAACATACATAAATAACGTTCCTTATGTTTTAATGGAAATATTCGTAAATAAAAATGCTAGAATAACTTTATCTGAAATATGCCATATTAATAATAATTCCATAAATATAAAGTGTGATAATATAATAGCAAGATATGACTGGGTAAATCTTTGGGAGACAAAAAATGATTATTTAGAAACCCAAATAAACGAGATAGGAAAAAAATACCCAAATTTGTGTACCTTTGCAAATTATTATATAGGACTTGCAGAAAATGCCATATCATATGTTAGAATGGCGAATTTATTAGAAGATGATGCACCTCTTAGCATATGTCATAAAAGAATTGAGCCAGAAGGAACATTATTTGAACTTTATAATCCAATAGATTTTGTTTGTGATTACAGGGTGAGGGATGTATCTGAATACGTAAAAAAAGCATTCTTTGAAAAAAAGGATGCTAAAGAAATAGTAAACGAATTTTTTGCTAACAATTATATAAGTTATAAAGAAGCTTTATTATTTTATGGAAGACTACTTTATCCGTCATATTTTTTTGATATTCAGGGTAAAATAATAAATGAGAACGCTGATGAGCGAAAAATAGAAGAGGTTGTTTCTATGTCCGATGAATATGAACAATTCTTACTTTGGGTTTATAGTTTTTTAGTAAAAAAATATAATAAATATATTCCGGCAGTTGATTGGATAATAAAAAGAAGTTTCATTTAAACTTCTTCGTAATTTATTACTTTAATAACTTCTGGAACTTCAGAGGTAAGTATTTCTTCAACGGTATTACTAATAGTCATATCAGCAAACATACACCCCGCACAAGCACCTTGTAATTTTACATAGCATATTCCGTCTTCGAATTTAACAAACTCAACGTCACCACCGTCTTGGTTTAAATATGGTCTTATTTTATTTAAAACTTCCATTATTTTTTCTTCTGTTTTTTTCAATTTAATCACCAAATAAATTATACAGCACTTAATTTATGTTGTAAAGCGTTGTTTGTTTTAAATGTTAAGTTGTGATATAATTAGTGGTAGAGGTGTATTTATGAATAAATATAAGGAAGGAGACGTTGTAAAGGCCAGAATAACAGCGGTTGAAAGGTATGGAGCATTCGCTGCCATAGATGATGAATATAGCGGCTTAATACATATTTCTGAGTTTACTGATAAGTTTGTTAAAAGTATAAATGATTACGTTAGTATAGGGGATATAATAAACGTTAAAATATTAAATTGCGATGGTAAAAGTAATCAGCTTAGATTGTCTGCGAAGGATGTTAATCCAAATTTGTATAAGAATAAGAAGAATAAGATCAAGGAAACTGTTTTTGGATTTTACTTACTTAAATCAGCTTTGCCGGGTTGGATTGACAAAAAAATGGAAGAGATTAACAAAAATTCTTAAAACTTACTTGACAATCATCAAAAATACTGATATATTTGTATACGTTCTCACGTATGTGAATTTGGATGCTTAGCTCAGTTGGTTAGAGCACTTGCCTTACAAGCAAGGGGTCATAGGTTCGAGTCCTATAGCGTCCACCATTAATGCCGAAATAGCTCAACTGGTAGAGCAACTGACTTGTAATCAGTAGGTTGCGGGTTCAAGTCCTGCTTTCGGCACCATAAATTGGGGAGGTAGCGAAGTGGTTAAACGCGGCAGACTGTAAATCTGTTCCTTCGGGTTCAATGGTTCGAATCCATTTCTCCCCACCACTTTAGAATTGCCTCGTCGCCAAGTGGTAAGGCATCAGACTTTGACTCTGACATGCGCAAGTTCGAATCTTGCCGAGGCAACCACTTATTATTTTACATCTGTCCTGTTAGCTCAGTTGGTAGAGCATCTGACTTTTAATCAGAGGGTCATGCGTTCAAGTCGCATACAGGACACCACGCCCGAGTGGCGGAATTGGTAGACGCACAGGACTTAAAATCCTGCGAGTGTTAAACCTCGTGCCGGTTCAAGTCCGGCCTCGGGCACCACTTGAAATTAACTAACCTTAATGGTTAGTTTTTTTGTTGCTTTCTAATAAATCTTAATAAATATGACATAGTATTTTAATATTTAAAAGTTATACTTAAAATAGAAAGCGAGGAGATGCCTATAAGAAATATGAAAAATTAAACATTACATACAAAAATAATAATAAGGTAGAAAGGCTATGACATAGTTGTTGTAGAAAAACAAACAAAGTTAAAAAAACAATGAAAAGTTATTAATATAGATAAAAATAAAATAGAGAGGATAGGTGAATGATATGGTAGCTCGTTAAAAGATTTAACAAACGAAATTGCTAAATTAAGTAAATGAGCGAAAGAAACATAAATAGCAAGTGGGCACTATGAAGTTTGCCTGCTTTTTATTTACCTTAAAATGGGTGTTGACAAACAAAAAATATATGTGCTATAATCTTATTGCTGTCTGGTTAATAATGTATTATTTTTAACCACGTGCATATAATAATTGTAGATGGAGAAATACCCAAGTCTGGTTGAAGGGACCGGTCTTGAAAACCGGGAGGTCGGGTAACCGGCGCGGGGGTTCGAATCCCTCTTTCTCCGCCACTTAATATTTACATCGCGGGATGGAGCAGTTCGGTAGCTCGTCGGGCTCATAACCCGAAGGTCGTAGGTTCAAATCCTACTCCCGCAACCAAGCAAGTTACACTTAAGTTTTTCTTAAGTGTTTTTTTAATTCATTATGTAATAGATCGACGAGCCATTTCATATAATTATTTTGAAAGGCGGCAGAAAGAGGAATGAGAAAAAGATGTATATATGCAAAAGACGATTTTAAAATAGTTTCATTAAAAGTAGACATTAATAAAAAACTAATTATAAAAATATTAGATAACTATGAAACTGATGATAATAGTAAAACCAGTAGATTATATAACATTATATATGATATTTTAAAATGCACTGATAATTTATTTCTTAGTTACTTAATTTCTGATTTGATGAATTATGAGGTGAGTAGTAAAACTGAACAAGAAATAATAGATAAAGTTTTATTATGCATTCATTTAAAGAAATATAAAAACATCTTTGATGTAAAAAGAATATTACTTAATTTAGAATACAAACTAGATTTATTTGAGGCTGATCCATATTATGTAGATGAAAATACTATAAATCCAAAAATCGATAGGCTCCCGTTCGTAAAATAAAAAAGATGCTAAATACTTTTAACATCTTCATTTGAAATCATATCAATTAAATAATCACCATCAGAATATCCTTTTTCTAGAGAAAAAAGATTACACAATTTAATTCCGTCTTTAAAATCAAAAACACCATATTTTTTTGCTAACACATTACTTCTTACACAGTAGTAGTCAGTTTCATTTAATATAGCGTAGGTGAGCAAATTAAAAAGGTATACATCTAATCCCTTATTAATTCCTAATCTTTTTATATAATCAGCGGAATAATCGTTTAGACTTGATATATCTACATTACTATTATTTAAAGATGCATTGTCAAAATCAATTATAAAAGGCTCATCACCACTGAATAAAAGGTTTGAGATATTTAAGTCTCCATGAATAATTTTGTATGAATGCATTTTCTCTATCAAATTCTTAGCATGTTTTAGTTTAGCAACTACGTTCGTATTTTTTCCGAACTCAAGTGGATCTCCATCGCAAAACTTTGTTAAATACTGATTTTTACCTTCTTCGTTTTTAACCCAAAATTTTGGTGTTATCAAATGACTATCATTTATGCTGCTTAACTCACTTATTTTTCTTCTTTTGCCGTTTAGATATTTTCCATTAGTAAAACGTTTTAATGCATAAATTTCACCATTAAATATGCATTTATCAATTTTAGAATAAGTACCTTCATTGCAGTTATAACTAATGATATCGAGTTCATTATAATTAATTGTTTTCATACACTTCATCCTTTTTGTAACCACTATTCTAACACAAAATATAATAAAGTAAAGTTTTACTTAAAAAAGTGCTTGACAAAGCCGGATATAAATAATATAATTAATTACGTTGTTTGAGATAAAACATCCATATCTGCTTCAATAGCTCAGTTGGTAGAGCATCCGGCTGTTAACCGGCAGGTCGTAGGTTCGAGTCCTACTTGAAGCGCCACTAAAAATATAAAGTAGCACGCCGCTACTTTTTTTCGTGTTCAAAATTACGACCTGAAGGTTAACAGATAATAATTGATTATTCGTTATATTTATGATATATTATATGCTTATAAAAAGTTTTTTTGGGGGGTGGGGTATATTATGATAAAAATAAATAGTGCTACCGATATAACAAATAAATTTACAAAAATCTTGGGTTTTGGAGAACAATCTGTTGTTGGTTTACTCGAGGATGGTAAAAATGTTGCAAAATGTTTTAGAGTTCCTCATGATTTTACAGATAAATATGATTTATTAATAGGTAGTAAAATAAATCAGACTTCTTTTTGCTTTTTTGATGATTTATATGTCAATTCTAGTTTTATTTTAGGAGGAAAAGCAAGGTTTGCTTGTGGAAATAAGGTGTCAAAGAAAATTCAAGAAGTTTCTTTCATGGATCTAATTTATTCAACATTACTTTTAAGACATGATATAAATCTTATTAGTGAGGCTGGTATAGAAGTAGGAGATTGGAAAAATTTTAATATGAATTTTACTGATAATGAAATAACAATTACTGATATTGGTCGTTTTAAGTACTCGAATAAGTTGCCAAAACAATTATATGAGTACAATGCTCAAATGCTATTTGATGTTATAAGAAGAGAATACACAGACAATCCTGTTATTAAAGAAATGATTGAAAGAAATCCAAAATTGCAAAAATTATATCTTAATTCTGTTATGTTTCCAGAATTTGTTGAAGAATTAAGAAAATATTGTAATTATTATAATCATGCAGAAAATATAATCCAAATGCAGAAAAACATGTAAAATTATTGAAAAAACTATTTTTTTGTTATAAAACAAAAAAAATATGATATAATTTAAATATAATTAATTTTTTCGCTTTGATGAGGAAAAGTAATTAAACGATTCTTTAAAGAGAACTGATGATGGTGGAATATCAGTAAGATAGTTTAATGAAAGAACACCTCGGAGCTTCTTACCGAAATTTAATTAAAGTAGGCTAAGACGGAAGATAACCCGTTAACGTTTTATAAAGTGACTATTTAAAAATAAAATAGTAAACTGGGTGGTACCACGGATACAAACAGCTATTCGTCCCTATGGGATGATTTGCTGTTTTTTATTTTCTTAAAAGGAGGTGTTGCTATGGATGAGAAAAAAAGAAAATATGCTAAATTTCTGATTCAAAGATGTTTGTCTATGAAAGCTGGAGAACCTTTATTAATTAGCTACTTAACAGAACAACAGGATTTTGTTAAGATAGTGATAGAAGAAGCAAAAAAAATTGGAATAACAGACATATATCACGTTTGTTACGACGGTAAAAAAACAAAAGACATACTAATGAATTCAAGTTTAGATGAAATAGAAAAAGAACCTTACTTCAATAGAAGGATAATAAAGGATGTCTATGACAAAGGCGGTTCCTTATTATCTTTAACTTCATATTCTTATCCAATGCTTAATGAAGTGCCATCAGATAAGAAAAAAATGATGAGCAAGGTTAAGATTGAAACCCAAGAAGATGCTGTAAAAGCAAGAAGTATATATAAATTTCCTTGGTGTATCGCAGCAGTAGCAACAAAACAGTGGGCTGACAAACTAAATTTATCAAGTGAAGATGAATTGTGGAACTTAATTTTTAAAATGACATTAGTAGACCAAGAAGATGTCATAAAAGCTTGGGATGATAAAATTAAAGATAACACCCAAAAAAGAGATTTATTAAATAAACTAAAGTTAGTTAAATTAAAATATAAAAGCAAAAATGGTACTGACTTGGAAATAGGTCTTCCAAAGAATGTTATTTGGTGGGGAGCAGCTAAAAAAAGTTTTGATAAAACGAAAGATTTAATAGTTAATATGCCAACCGAGGAAGTATTTACAACACCTGATAGAACTAAGGTAAATGGAATCGTATGTTCAAGTAGACCACTTCCAATAAAAGGAAAAATAATTGATGAATTTAAGTTAACATTTAAAGATGGAAAAGTAGAAGAAGCATCAGCCAGTAACGACAACGATACATTGCTTGAATTAATAAAAGACCTTGATGGTATGGATCATTTAGGAGAATGCGCTTTCGTTGATTATGATTCACCGATATCAAATATAAATATGATATTTAATTCAATACTGATTGATGAAAATGCATCTTGTCATTTAGCACTGGGAAAAGGATTTCCAGGATGCATACCAAATGGCGAATTAATGGGTGATCATGAGTTGCTTAAAAACGGCATTAACCAAAGTAAAAACCACGTTGATTTTATGGTAGGTACCCCTGATTTAAACATTACAGGTACCGATTTATATGGAAACGAAGTTCCTTTATTTATAGATGGTAACTTTGCAACACTTAAAGTAAAAGAATTTTTAGAAAACAGAAAGGAAAAATAAAAAATGAGTACATATAGAACAAACACATGCGGAGAATTGACAATTAAAGATTTAGATAAAAAAGTTACACTAGCAGGTTTTGTATTAGGTATAAGAGACCATGGTGGTGTTATGTTTATCGATTTAAGAGATCATTATGGAGTAACACAAATAGTTGTTCACGATGATACAATGCTTAAAGGAGTAACAAAAGAAACCGTTATTAAAGTTACCGGAAAAGTAGTTAAAAGAGATATTGATACAGTAAACAAAAAAATACCAACAGGAGAAATAGAAGTAGTAGTAGAAGAACTAGAATTATTATCAGACACTGCAAAAACTTTACCATTTGAAATAGATGAATCAAAAAAAGTAGCAGAAGACGTAAGATTAAAATACCGTTTCTTAGACTTAAGAAATCCAAAGGTTCATGAGA
Organism: uncultured Mycoplasmatota bacterium; assembly: GCA_900547225.1. GTDB lineage: Bacteria > Bacillota_I > Bacilli_A > RF39 > UBA660 > Aphodocola. Next base: position 48,014 of record URFW01000007.1, on the reverse strand, counting down.
AAATCGTTATGCGTTCTAAAGCTTTCAACTTCTTAAGAAACAAAATGATGGAGCTAGGATTTTTAGAGATAACAACTCCAATTATTACTTCATCATCACCAGAAGGTGCAAGAGACTTTATTATCCCATCAAGAAAGCATAAGGGAAAGTTTTATGCTCTTCCACAAGCACCACAACAATTTAAACAACTTCTAATGGCATCAGGCTTTGATAAATACTTCCAATTAGCACCTTGCTTTAGAGATGAAGATGGAAGAAAAGAAAGGCTTGTTGGAGAATTCTACCAACTAGATATGGAAATGGCTTTTGCGGACCAAGAAGACGTTATGGCTGTTGCAGAAGAGGTATATCCTGCATTCTTTAGAGAATTTGGTAAAAGAAAAGTAACAGAAGGTCACTTTAAAAGAATTCCTTATAACGAATCAATGCTTAAGTATGGTACTGACAAACCAGATTTAAGAAACCCACTTGAAATTATTGACGTATCAAGCGTATTTAAAGAAACAAGCTTTAGACCATTTAGAGATTCTATCGTTCGCGCTATTAAAGTAGACGATATAGCATCTAAACCAAACAGCTGGTTTAACGAAATAGTAGACTATGCAAAATCAATTGATATGCCTGGTATTGGTTACATATCAGTTATGGAAGATAAAAGCCTTAAAGGACCTATTGATAAATTCCTAACGGAAGATGATAGAAAAGCATTATTTGATAAGGCAGGTTTAAAAACTGGAAGCGTACTTTTCTTTATCGCTGATAAAAGACACGACGTTGTTTGTAAAAACGCAGGTTTAATTAGAACTGAATTAGGCCGTAAGTTAGACTTAATGGATAATAATCTATTTGAATTCTGCTTTGTAACGGATATGCCAATGTATGAAATAAGTGAAATAACTGGCAAACTAGACTTTATGCACAATCCATTTAGTATGCCAAGAGGAGGCATGAAGGCACTAGAAACTATGGATCCATTAGATATTTATGCAGATCAGTTTGACGTTGTATGTAATGGTGTTGAACTTGTTTCAGGAGCAGTTAGAAACAACAGACCAGAAGTTTTACTAAAGGCATTTTCTCTTGCTGGATATACAGAAGAAGACATCAAGAAAAAATTTAGTGCACTTTATACAGCATTTAAATACGGATGCCCACCACACGCAGGTATGGCACTTGGAATAGATAGATCACTTATGATGTTAGGTGAAGAAGAAAGTGTAAGAGAAACGGTTGCATTCCCATTAAATCAAAATGGTGAAGACGTACTTACTGGTACACCAAATGAAGTTACAGAACAGCAACTTAGAGAAACACACATTAAACTAAGATAAGGAGACTTTTATAAAATGCAAAAAATAACAAGAGATAACATACAAGATTATGCACTTAAACTTATGTTTAAAATGAAAGAAGAAGAGTTCCCATCATTCGAAAAGGAATTTGAAACTATTTTAAAACACATGGATTTAATAACAGAAATAGACGGAATAGAAAAAGTAGAACCGATGACTTTTCCATTTATTAATGAAGAAGCACATTTAAGAGAAGATGTTGCAACAAGCACGTTAACAACTGATGATGCAGTTAAAAACGCAAGTGATACAGTATATGATGAAATAAAAGTTCCTAAAGTAGTAGGAGGTGAAAGCTAATGAGTATTTTAGATAAAAGTTTACAAGAAATACACGAAGCTTTAAAAAGTGGCGCTGTAACGAGTAAAGAATTAACAGAAGAATCACTTAAAAGAGCTCACAAGTATCAAGATGAGTTAAACAGTTTCGTAACAATCATTGACGATGCAAAAGAAAGTGAAGTTACAGATAACGTTTTATCCGGCATACCTTGTGCTATTAAAGATAACTTCTCAACAAAAGACGTACTTACAACCGCATCATCAAACATCTTATCAAATTACGTTCCAGTATTTGACGCAACTGCTGTTAAAAAGTTGAAAGATTCTGGTATGGTTATGATTGGTAAAACGGTGCTTGATGAACTTGCTATGGGAGGAACTGGTACAACAGGACACACTGGAATTGTTAGAAACCCTTGGGATAAGTCTCGTATGATAGGTGGTTCATCAGCAGGATCAGCTTCTGCTGTAGCTCGTGGTATTGTTCCTTATGCACTTGGTTCAGATACCGGAGACTCCATCCGTAAGCCAGCTGGGTACGGCGGAGTAGTAGGATATAAACCAACATATGGCCTTGTATCACGCTGGGGATTATTTGCTTTTGCATCAAGCCTAGACCACGTTGGATGCTTCGCAAAATACGTTAAAGATGTAGCGTGCGTTATGGATAACATCAAAGGAATGGATGATAACGATATGACCTCGTTTGACTCATCAAACATAAACTTTGTAGAAAATCTAAATAAAGATGTAAGTGGAAGAAAACTATTTTATATTAAAGAAATAGTAGATGAATTAAAAGATGATAAAAAATACTATGATAACTTCTTAAAAGTGCTTTCATATGCTAAAGAATTAGGTATTGAAGTTAAAGAAGAGTCTATAGATAAAAAGATATTAAATGGTATTTATCCATCTTATATGGCAATATCTTGTGCGGAGGCAACTAGTAATAACTCAAATTTAACTGGAATTCCGTTTGGTAACAGAAAAGAAGGACACACTCCAGATGAGGTTATGATAAATACTAGAACTGAGGGATTTTCTGAATTAATAAGAAGAAGATTCGTTATTGGATCATTTATTCTTCAAAAAGAAAACCAAGAAAAATTATTTAAAAACGCTCAAAGAATAAGAAGATTAGTAGTAGATGCTATGACAAACTTATTTAAAGAATATGATGGATTAATTATGCCAAATTCAGGCTCTATCGCACCACGTTTTACAGATGAAATGGACAGGTTATCAGAAAAGTATTTACTTTTAGAAAACCATCTTGCAATAGGAAATTTTGGTGGCTTCCCATCAATTACAATCCCATCTGGAATTATAGATGATATGCCAGTTGCAATAAACATAACTGGACCTATAAAGACAGATGATGTAGTATGTAACATTGCAAACAAACTAGAAGAAAAAATTGGTTTCGTACCACTTTCAGTAAAGGAGGAAAACTAATTATGTATAAAGTAACAATCGGACTTGAAGTTCACTGTGAACTTGATTCTAACTCAAAGGTTTTTTCTCCTTCAATTAATGGGTACACTGAAGCACCAAACAGCCACGTTGCATGTCAAGATTTAGGTTTTCCTGGAATACTTCCTATCGCTAATAAGGAAGCTTGGAAAAGAGCACTTATTGTTTCTATGGCAATGAATTGTACTACTCCAGACGTTATGCTATTTGATAGAAAAAACTATTACTATCCAGATTTACCAAAAGGATATCAAATAACTCAAATGACTAAACCTGTAGGTATAAATGGAGCAGTTGATATCGAAGTTGACGGACAAATAAAAAAAGTTTTAATTCACGATACCCATCTAGAAGAAGATACGGCATCACTAGATCACTATGATACATATTCTTTAATAGATTATAACAGATCTTGTGTGCCATTACTTGAAACTGTAACAGAGCCTTGCTTGCACTCTAAAGAAGAAGCATTAGCATTCCTTGAGACTTACCGTTCACTAATCGTTTACTGCGGAGTTTCTGAAGCAAGAAGTGACAGAGGACAAATGAGATGCGACGTTAACGTATCAATTTCAGATACTGACAAGTTAGGTACCAAAGTTGAAATGAAAAACATTAACTCATTTTATAATGTAGGGCGTGCAATTGACTTTGAAATAGAAAGACAATCAGAAATACTTCAAAACGGTGGAAAAGTAGAACAAGAAACAAGACGTTTTGATGATGAAACTGGTGAAACGTTTAAGATGAGAGATAAGGCTGATGCGGTAGACTATAAATACTTTATTGAGCCAAACATCCCACCAATTAAGGTTACAGATGAATTACTTGATGAAATAAGAAAAAATATTCCTATGCTTAGACTTGAAAGAAAACAAAAGTACATGAATGAATTTAACTTATCAGAGTATGATTCAGAAGTACTTGTTAAAGTAAAGGAAAACTCTGACTTCTTTAATGATTGTGTAAGTTTAGGAGCAGATCCTAAAAAGGCTTGTAACTGGGTAACTGGTATGCTTATGGGATACTTAAATGAAAATGAAATAAAGTTAGAAGAAGTTCCTGTTAAACCAGAAATGATAAAGGAATTAATTGATTTAATTGATAAAAAAACAATATCATCAAAGCAAGCTAAAGAAGTATTTGAAGACATGATTGAATCAGGCAAAGAGCCTAACATAATCGTAAAAGAAAAAGGTATGATGCAAATTACTGATGATGCATCTATTCATGATGTTGTTATGGAAGTATTAAAAGAAAATGATGAACAGGCAAGGGAATATAATCCTGAAAAAACCAGAATGATAGACTTCTTTGTAGGTCAGGTTATGAAAAAAACTCGTGGTAAAGCAAATCCTGCTAAAACAATGGAAATGCTAAGAGAAGAACTTGCTAAGTATAATAAGTAATAATTTAAAAGAAAGCGAATACCTTGCTTTCTTTTCTTGTTATATTTGTAAAAATAAATGTAAAGCTTTAAATGTATTCTTATTTTTAGTTAGTTATAAAGAGGGAGATATTTTGCTTTTTATTGATGCAGCTAAAGGTTAGAAAATAATATTGATGTTTTCTTTTTTTAAGAAACTTTTTTCTTTTATAATAATTTTTTAATTTTGTAACTTAGTTGTAACTTTAATTATAATATAATGTTTATAAGAAAAGGAGAAATATTTTTATGGAAATTTTAAAAGTAGAAAACTTAACTAAAATTTACGGAAAAGATTCAACAAAAGTTGTTGCGTTAGATCATGTATCTTTTTCTGTAGAAAAGGGTGAATTCGTAGCAATAGTTGGTGCATCAGGTTCAGGGAAATCAACACTATTACATTTAATTGGAGGAGTTGATAGACCAACTTCTGGAAAAGTATTCATTGATGGTAAAGATATATTTAATTTTAATGATGATAAACTTGCTATATTTAGAAGAAGACAGGTAGGATTAATATACCAATTCTATAATTTAATACCTATATTAAATGTAGAAGAAAATATAACATTGCCACTTTCTTTGGATAATCGTGAGATTGATAAAGAAAAACTAAATGAAATGTTAAAACTGTTAGGGTTACAAAATAGAAGAATGCATCTTCCTAATGAATTATCTGGTGGACAACAACAAAGAACAAGTATTGGTCGTGCTTTAATTACTAATCCTACAATTATACTTGCTGATGAGCCAACTGGTAACTTAGATTCTAAATCAAGTGATGAAATAGTTGCTCTATTAAAAAAATCAAATAAAGAGCTTAATCAAACGATTATTATGATTACACACAATATGGAAATTGCAAAAGTAGCTGATAGGATAATTAAAATTGAAGATGGAAAAATTATATCGGAGGTATAATTATGAACTTGCTTAACAAATTGACAATAAAAAATCTTAAATTAAATAAAAAAAGAACTATTGTTACAATTATTGGTATTATGCTATCAGTTGCTTTAATCACTGCGGTATCATCTATATACTCTAGTGGTATAAAATCATTAATTAAATATGAAACACACGAAAAAGGAAACTTTCATGCTGCATTTTACAAAGTTCCCATTAGTGATATTGATATATTTGAAAACAATAGAAACATAGAAACTATCAATATTACTAAAGATGTTGGTTTTGCTAAAATAGACTCTAAAAATGAATATAAACCTTATGCTTGTATAAAAGGATTTACTAAAAACTCTTTAAATAATTTATCTGTTAAATTATTGGATGGAAGACTTCCTCGAAATGAAAACGAAATAGTAATACCAACCCATTTAAAAACAAATGGTAGATTATTTTTAAATATTGGTGATTCTATTACGTTAGACGTTGGAAAAAGGGTAGATTCTAATGGAAATGAATTAGATCAAAATAATCCATATCAAAAATCTTTGGAAGAAGAAAATAAAGAATCCATTGTAGATACTACTTCTAAAACTTATAAAATAGTTGGTATTATAGGAAGACCAGCTACTAATATAGAATATTATTCTGCACCTGGTTATACATTTATAACTTATCTTGATGAAAATAAAATAAATGGAATTGTTGATGTATATACAAGATTTTCAAAAGATGGCGTAAAAAACAGTTATGAAACTATTGCTAATATATTAGGAGTTGACGCAAAATTATTTAAGAAAGTTAATAATAATGATGATAAACAAGCGTCAAATAAAGAATTAAAAGAATATTCAAATCAAATGAATAAATCAAAATATAGTGATATAAATATTAATTCCTATTTAATTGCTTTAGAAGCTAATCCTATTTCAAACAGTGGTATTGGTGGTTTAAGTATTGTTGTAGGAATTGTAATAGGAATAATTGTGTTCACTTCAATATTTTGTATAAAAAATAGTTTTGATATTTCTATTACAGAGAAAATAAAACAATATGGTATGTTAAGAAGTATTGGAGCAACTAAAAGACAAATTAAAAGAAATGTTTTTTATGAAGCTACCATATTAGGATTAATTGGTATTCCGTTAGGTCTATTACTTGGTTTTATAGCATCATATATACTTATTATCATAAGTAATTACTATTTAGATGGTTCATTTGCGGAAGGCTTAAGATTAGTATTTTCTTTTTCATGGCTATCTGTTTTAGTAGCTATAATACTTGGTACAGTAACTATTTATTTTTCAGCTTTTAAAAGTGCAAAACGAGCATCTAAAGTATCTCCAATAGATTCCATTAGAAATAGTGCTAATATTAAAATAAATCCCAAAAAGGTTAAATCACCAAAATTAATAAAAAATATATTTGGTATAGGCGGCGAGATATCATTTAAAAATTTAAAAAGAAATAAGAAAAAATATAGAACTACAGTAATATCAATAATTGTTTCTGTATTTGTATTTATCGCTCTATCAGGATTTATGAAATTAGCATTTCAACAAGTGGATCATGAATTAGAAATGTCTGATTTTAATATTTCATTATCTACAACTATTACAAATAATGAATCTTATAATAAATTTATAGAAACAACTAAATTAGATAATATAGAAGATTATACAATATTTAGAAGTAGCGAAATATCTTTTACAGGAAATCACTACAACAAAGAATATGCTAAGTTTTTAAATTTAGCAATTGATGAAAATAATCCTACTTATGTATCTATAATTTCTATTGGAGAAGAACAATTTAAAAAATATGTTGATTCATTAGGCTTGAATTATAATGAATTTAAAAACAAAGCTATACTTGTCGATAAAGGATATGTATCTAACTATAAAAAAAATAATAAGTTAACTACTAAATATATGAGAGCTTTTAACTTTAATAAAGGTGATATTATTGATGCTACTACTGATGAAAATAAAACAATAAAAATAGAAATTGGAGCAACTTCTGATGTTAGACCTTTTGGTTTGAAAGGTGTTGATATGGAGTGTTTAATTATTAGTGATGAAATGTTTGATGCTAATTTAAAATCTAAACCACTAGCAATCTATTATAAATCAAATAATGCTAATAAATTACAAGATGATCTTGATGACTTTTTAAGGGGTGAAGATTATAACGTTAATAATGTAGATGAAAATGTTAAAATAATGAGTAACTTATTTACTTTAGTAGGAATATTTCTTTATGGTTTTATAATTGTAATTTCATTAATTGGTATAACTAATATTTTTAATACCATTACTACTAATATGGAACTACGAAAACAAGAGTTTGCTATGTTAAAATCTGTTGGTATGACAACTAAAGAATTTAACAGAATGATTCGATTAGAAAGCTTGTTTATTGGTATTAAATCTCTATTTTTTGGTATACCTATTGGAATAGCATTATCATACGTTATTTATCATTTCTTATCAGAAGAATCAGGAATGCCTTATAAACTTCCTATTGAGGCAATATTAATTGCTGTAGCAGTTGTATTTATACTTATTTCATTAATTATGAAGTATTCTATGAGTAAAATAAATAAGCAAAATACTATTGAAACAATTAGAAATGAGAATATCTAGTATAAGGGGCGAAAGCTCCTTATATTGTGATATAATTATATTTAAAGAAAGGTACTATATATATGAATATTTTACTTATTGAAGATACAAAATCAATTATTAAAGGTCTTACATACTCTTTTAAAAAAGATAATCATAATTTAATTGTAAAAACTACTGTAGAAGACTCAAAAGAATATTTACTTTCTAACTTTAATATTGATTTAATAATACTTGATATTACTTTACCAGATGGAAATGGCTTTAACTTATTTGAAAATACTATTAAGGATTTGAAAATTCCTACTATTTTTTTAACAGCTAAAGATGAAGAAGATGATATTGTTAGAGGTTTAAATGTTGGCGCGGAAGATTATATAACAAAACCTTTTTCCACTCGAGAATTAATGGCAAGGGTTAATAAAATATTATTAAGATCAGATAAGAAAAGTGTTATTAAAATAAAAAATATTTCTTATGATATGGATAAATTAGTTTTAAAAAAAGATAATATCATTATTGAACTTACTGCATTAGAATTAAAATTAGTTAATTTATTATTTTTAAATATTAATAAAGTTGTTAGTAGAAATGTAATATTAGATAAAATTTGGGATTGGACTGGAAATTATGTAGATGATCATACTGTAACAGTTTATTTTAAAAGAATAAGAGAAAAAATAGGAACTGATATTATAACTACTATTAAAGGAATTGGGTATAGAATTGATGAAGAATAAAATTGAATTAAAAAAATATATTATTTCTACATTAATTGTATTTATATGTTTATTTATTTTGTTCTTATTTTTAAATATATATGAATATAAAACTTATACTAAAAACTTTAATAACAAGATTTCTGCTATTATAAATGTAATAAAAAAAGACTATCCTAAAATAACTGATAAAGAAATTATTAAAATAATAAATAATGATACGTTAAAAACAAATGGCTTCTTTAATAAATATGGAATTGATGTAAATAATAAATCTATATTAATTAAAAATGATAGAGACTATCATAAATTTTTAGCTATTAATTTATCTTTTTTAGCAATAACTGTTGTTATTTTACTTATTATATATATTAGATATAATTATAAGAAGGAGAAGGATATAAAAGATATAATTAAGTGTATAGAACAGATTAATAAGAAAAATTATGAAATACAAATTGATTCAATTTCAGAAGATGAGTTATCAATTTTAAAAAATGAAATATATAAAACCACTATAATGTTAAAAGAAGCTGCTGAAAATTCTAGTAAAGATAAGCTTAATTTAAAAAAATCATTGGAAGATATTTCTCATCAATTAAAAACACCACTTACTAGTATATTAGTTATGCTAGATAATATTATTGAAGATTCAAATATGGAAGAAAAAATTAGAAATGATTTTATTGTTGATATAAAAAGAAATGTTTTAAATATCAACTTTTTAGTACAATCACTTCTAAAATTATCAAAGTTTGATGCTAATACGGTTCATTTTGTAAAACAAGAAAATGATTTGAAAACAATTGTTGAAGAATCAATTAAAAATGTTTCTACTTTATGTGATTTAAGAAATATAAATATAAAATTAAATATAAAAGAAAATTCTAAAATAATATGTGATGATAAATGGCAAATTGAAGCTCTTACTAATATAATTAAAAATGCTATAGAACATTCTAAAAATAATTCAAACATAATAATAAATATTGAAAATAATAATGTTTATTCTATGATTGAAGTAATAAACTTTGGTGAAGGTATAGCAAAAAAAGATATAAAACATATTTTTGAAAGATTTTATAGGTGCAAAAATACTAAAACTGATAGTATAGGTATTGGTCTTGCTTTAGCTAAAACAATTATAGAAGAGGATAAAGGTACTATATCAGTTGAGTCAAATAAATTAGAAACTAAATTCATTATAAAATATTATAAAATATAATTATGATATAAATGTTGAATCAAACTAAAGTGTACAATTATTACAATATAAAAAAGTAAATATTAAAAAGAAAGTAAATACCTTGCTTTCTTTTCTTGTTATATTGGTAAAAATAAGTTAAAATTAAAGTATAAATAGGAGGTTTAATATGTTAAAAGATAAAGTAGCAGTTATAACAGGAGCAACTAGAGGAATAGGGTATGCTACTGCTAAAAAGTTTTTAGAAAACGGCTGTAAGGTAGTTATATTTGGTTCAAAAAGTGAAACTGTATCAAAGGCTTTGGAGAGTTTAAGAAAAGAAAATAAAGATTATGATGTAAAAGGATTCTATCCAGATTTAACTAATTTAAAAGAGGTAGAAGAAGTATTTAATAAAATAAAAGATTTATATGGAAAGATAGATATATTAGTTAATAATGCTGGAATAAGTGCTAGAGAAAGTATTTATGAATACAAGGAAGAAGATTTTAAAAAGATAATGGATTTAAATGTTAATGCGGTATTTAATTGTTCAAAGGCAGTAAGTCTAATTATGAAGGAAAATAAAGGCGGCGTAATACTTAATACATCATCTATGGTAAGTATATATGGACAGCCATCTGGATGTGGTTATCCTGCTAGTAAGTTTGCTGTAAATGGTCTTACTAAATCACTTGCAAGAGAACTTGGTAAAGACGGTATAAGGGTAAATGCAGTAGCACCTGGTATAATACTTACTGATATGATGAAAAGTGTTGAAGATAACGTAATAGAGCCTCTTATTAAAACCATTTCATTAGGTAGGATAGGAAGGGCGGAAGATGTTGCAAATGCATTCTTATTTTTAGCTAGTGATATGGCAAGTTATATAACGGGAGCTATTTTGCCTGTTGATGGTGCGGCTAGGAGTTAGGAAATGGGACTTATTAAAAAAATACTTAAAATGGGAGTAGCATCAAAGATGACAGATGATTATGGAGTTTTTCCGGCAGCAATGTATTTAGCAAATAGTAAGCCTGATGCTGATGATGAAATATGTGAAATATCATTAACAGAAGATGTTAGTCAATTTGAAATAGAAAAAAATAAGCTATGTAATTATTTATATGATTTTTATGAGCAAAACAAAGATAGTTTTAAAGGCAATCTTGAATTTGCAAATAGATTTTTTAACTTACTTGATAAAATAATGGATGCTGATGTGGAAAGTTATAATTTAATATCACCACAAATAAATAATTTAATTGAAGATGCAATTTATTTTAGCAGATTAAGTGAAATTACTTATCAACTAAAAAAGATAGTTGATGATAATTTAGATAAATTTTCTAAAGAAGAACAACAAGAATTATATAAAAAGATAAATTATGCAATAGATGCAGGAACTAAAGCTAAAAGTAAAAAGAAAATGCTAAATTTAATTAAAGAGTTAAAAAAGCGTAGAATAACTTTAACAAATGAAGAAGAAGTTATTGCAGCGATAAATAATGGGTTTGAGTAGTTAAAGTATGAAAAATGTTAAAATTTAGTGTGTACTGAAAACTTATAATTCAATATTTCACCATAAGACATCAAAATAAATAGAATTCCTACAAAAAAAGGATTAAATGATATCAAAATTAGGTATTATTTAGGTGCTATTTTTAAAGTTTACATAATGATATTATAAAGCTGTCCGAAATTATAGACGAAAACCAAAAAAAATGCTAAAATTATATTTATAAGGAATGTTTTTGAGAAAGAAGTGAAAATATGAATTCAGAAAAACTGCAAAATTTATTATTAAATGCAATAGATAAAAAAGGTATCTCTCAAAGAGAACTTGCTAGACTAAGTGGAATAAGTAGAAGTACTTTAAATGATATTGTTAATGGAAAAATAAAAAAGATTAAATTAGATGATCTTTATCAAATATCAAATATATTAGAATTAAGTTTAGAAAACTTGCTTGAGGCATGTGGTTTTAAGAGTGTATTAAAATCTTTAAACGCAGATAGATATGCAGGTATGTCTGATAGACAGTTAAGGGAAAAATTAGATGAATATCAACAATCGGAAATGAGTTTATTGGATTGGGATGCTAAAAAGAGAAAACAATGTAGAGAAGTGGGTACGAAATTATTTGATATTCAACATAAAATTGAAATGGAAAAAGTAACAAATAAGAAATATACAAAAGAAGAAATCGCTAATGATATAAAAGAGGTAATGGAAGAATTGAAACCTATTCAAATTAAGTATGATTATTCTAAGTTACCAAAGAAACAATAGAGGAGATTTAAATGAGATATATTGGAAGTAAAGGAAAAATAGTTGATCAAATAGAGGATTTGATTAAATCGTTAAAACTTGATAAAGAGAATTATACTTTTTTTGATGCTTTTAGCGGGACTGCAACTGTTGGTAATTATTTTAAAGACAAATATAAAATAATTGCAAACGATACATTATATTCTTCATATGTTATGACACAAGCTAAGTTAAATACTCCTGATATGAGTTTTAAAGGATTAAAAGTAAATCCATTTGATTACTTTAATGATGTTAAAAATCAAACAAAAGGATTTATATATACTAATTATTCATTAGGTGGCTCTGATAGAATGTACTTTAGTGAAGAAAATGCTGCCAGAATAGATTTTATTAGAAAGACAATAGAAAAATGGTACATAGAAGAAAAGATAGATTTAAAAGAATATTATTATTTAATTGCGTGTTTGTTAGAGTCTATTTCTAAAGTAGCAAATGTAGCAGGAGTTTATGGAGCGTATTTAAAAAAATGGGATCCACGTGCAATTAAAGCAATGAATTTTATTCCGGTAGAAATGAATAAAATAAATTCAAAATTTGAAAATGAAGTTTATAATGAAAAAATAGAAGAACTAATTAATGATGTTAGTGGTGATATTTTGTATTTGGATCCACCATATACTAAAAATCAATATTCGGTACAATATCATATGTTAGAAACAATTGCGTTATATGATAATCCGGAATTAAAAGGTAAGACTGGAGCTAGAGATACATCAAAATTGACAAGTAATTTTTCGAAAGTAGGAGAGGTTCATGTTGCTTTTGAAAAAATCATTGCACGTGCAAAATTCAAACATATAATTATGAGTTATAGCTCAGATGGGATTATGTCAAAAGAATATATTGAAAGTGTATTAAAAAGACATGGAAAACCAGAAACATTGGTGTTTAAAAAAATTGAATATAGAAGGTACTTGAACAGCAAAGCTAAAGATACTGAACATTATGAATATTTATTTTATATTGAAAAAAAAGATGAAGAGAAAGTTAATTATTCTTCACCATTAAATTATATTGGTGGAAAAGCTGATATGATAGAATTTTTAAAGAAACATACTCCAAAAAACATCGAAAGATTTATTGATATTTTTGGAGGTGGATTTAACGTTGGAATAAATTTTGATTGCGAACAATTAATATATAATGATTGCAATTTTAAGGTTAGAGAATTATTGGAAACTTTTAAAAATGAGGAAACAGTTTTAATATATAAATATATTGAAAAAATGATAAAGAAATATAAATTGGAACATGGAAAAAAAGAACCATATTTAAAAATAAGAGAATTATATAATAAAACTCCTATGGAAAATAGGGATCCAAAATTATTGTATTTATTAGTTTTATATGGATTTCAACAACAAATTAGATTTAATTCTTCATACGATTATAATAACCCAGTAGGACAAGCAGGTTTTAATGATAAATTGGCTGAAAAATTGATATCATATTGTCGTAATTTAAAAGAAAAAAATGTATCATTTTACTCTAGGGATTTTACTGAATTAGATGAGTTTATTAATGATAAAACATTTGTATATTTAGATCCGCCGTATTTAATTACTCTTGGAAGCTATAACGATGGTAAACGTGGATTTAATGGTTGGAATGAAGAAGAAGAAAAACGATTGCTTGATTATTTAGCAAAATTAAATAAAAGAGGGGTAAAATTTATGCTTTCTAATGTTTTATATCATAAGGAAAAATCTAATCAACTACTAATTGACTGGGTAAAAGAAAATGGATTTAAAATAATTGAATATGATGGTAAAGCAAGAAAAAGTAGAAATGAAGTGATTATTATTAATTATGAGGAGGAAACTAATGAATAAATTTTTAATACCAACACATTTGTTGACCGTGTTAAGCAATGAAATGTTAGAAGATATATGCTTTCGATCAATAAATTCTAAAGAATTTATTGTTGAAGAAGATCAAAGAGGTCATAATAGTGGTCAATATATAATTTTAAAAAATAATAGTATTATAAAATACATTTGTTTAAGTGCACCTGACAGTACTGCGTCTAGGAATTCATTTATTCTTCAAAACTTTCCAACAGCATATCAACACTATTTAATGGATTTAAATTCAAATAAAGAATTTGAATATTACATAAGAGATACACGCTTTCCACATCCTCCATACACAATTTTTGCATATAAAGTCTTATTAACAGCTAATATTAAAATTTTAAATTTGGATAAAGTTTCTGTTTCTGATAGAACGGATTATGATTTTAGAACGCCTTTTATTGATTTCAAACAAATGCGAAAAATGAGATTAGATTTACAACAAAGAAATAGTGGTAATACTTCAACATTATTTGAAGAAAATAGTGATGAAATTTCAGTTTATGGTAAATCATATGGAGCAAATGGTAGAGAAACAACAGCTATTTGTTTAGCTTTAAATAACTTGGTTCAAATACCGATAAAAGTTTACAATGTTAACGAAACAGATCCTCAACATTTAGCAGATGTAGATCCAGCAAATAGATATATATTAGAATATCTAGGTATTGAAATAGATGATGGGAGAATGGATTTTGAGCCATCAGATGAAGTGGGCGTAGCAAAAAGAGATCAAAAGAAATATCATTATAATCTATTGCAAAAATTTAAAGAAAAGAAATGTTATTTATGTGGGTGTGATATTGAATATTTGATAATAGGTTCTCACATTCATAGAGTAACTGATATATTACATAGTAATTTACCTGAAAATGAAAAACAAAGACAAATAATAGATGGTAATAACGGTTTTTGGCTATGTGCTAATCATGATAAATTATTTGAATGGGGATTAATCTATTTTGATAATGATAAGATGGTAATAAGAGATGTTTTATCAGAATTTCAAAAAAAATATATATATGATTCAACATTTTATCTAGAAAAAATATATAAAAGTTTTAATAATGATAAAGAATTTAATGTTATTGAAGTTAATGATTCACTTGAATTTCATATTCAAGAAGAACATTACAATGATAATATGAAAAACTATTTGGAAATACATAAACAAAGAACTGATAAATTATATAATAAAGAAAATAGTAATGTGGAGGTGAATTAATGAACGATAATATTGTAGGTAAAATATATATATATTAACTAATCCATCTTTCCCTGATTATGTTAAGATTGGATATTCAAAAAATGTACAAGAAAGAATAAATAAATTAAATAATTCAGAGGCAGTTCCTTTTGGGTTTAGATTATATGTTACATATGATGTAGAAACTCAATCAGCAGATAAAGTTTTACACAAAATAATTGATAAATTAAATGCAGATTTAAGAAGCATTGATACTATTAATGATAAGGTAAGAGTTAGGGAATTCTATTTAATATCTCCAGAAGATGCCTATGAATTGTTAGAAGACATTGCTATTATAAGTGGAACTAAAGAAAGACTTCATTTATACAAACCAACTAAAGAAGAAGTTATAGAAGAAGAAACAGCCGAAAAGAACAGAGAATTATCTAAGAACAGACATCATTTTAAAGAAATAAAATTTAAATCTAGTTTAACAAATAAAACATATTACTCTAAAACAAAAGATGATGGAACTTTAGGAATATATGAAGAAGAAACAAATAATGAAGTACCTAATAATAGTAATCCATCAAAGAAACAAATTTTATTACAAGCTGTTAAAGACTTAAATGGTGAAGTAGAAAGTAATATTACTTTATATCAATTACAACATAGATTAGAAAAATTAGTAATTAAGGATTAATTTCATGAAGGTAAAAGATTTTATAGAATTCATTAAATTACCACCAAATATATTAGCAGCGGTGTCAGTAGTTGCAGGAATTATTTTGTTTATTCCTGACAAATTAGCAAAAAAAATGTACATATATGATCTTAGAAATGATTATGGGGTTATTGTTTCAATTGTTTTCTTAATAAGTTTTTCTGTTTTAATTGTTTTATTAACAATCTTAATATATAAAAAAATTGATAAAAATATAAAATATAGGTTGTTAAAGAAGAAACAAATAAAATATTTATTAAATGCAGAAAAATCTAAAGTTAAACTTCTTAAAAATTTTATTAAAGCCGAAACACATACATTACAAATTAATCAAAATGACGGATTAACAGTCGAATTAGCGCATTTTGGTTTTATTTCAATGGCAGGTAGTACTCAGGCAGTGGATTTTGGATATAATAATGAAATGTATGTAATTTATTTTTTACAACCTTGGGTAATTAATCTTATAAATGAAAATGATGAATTGAAAAAAATATATATGTAGTATATATGAATATAACGTCATAATGTCACAATATAAAACTTTATAAAATGAGGTGCCGTATGCAAATAAAAAAAATAAAAATATATAATTATAAAAAACTGCTAAATATTGATCTTAATTTGGAAAATGATATTACATTAATTGCAGGTCCAAATAACGCTGGGAAAACATCTATTGTCGAGGTTTTTAAATTTATATTCACTGATAATAAAAACAAAATTGAATTATCAGAATTAAATACTAAATTGTTAAATGACTGGATTAAAACATTTTATACAAATTATGAAAATATTATAAAAAAAGATTTAAACGATGATGAACTGCCATCACAATTAACTGATTTTTTCTTGAAATTTCCAATTAATGATATAAACATATTACCAATTATAAATATACAGGTTATATATGACAAAAAAAATGATAGATTGACTGATATAATAAGATATTCATATGATTTAGGCGATTCAAACTCAATATATTTTAAGTATAAGTGTTGTCTGAATGAAGACAAATTTAAAAAGAATTTAATAGAAAATAATAAAAAAATATTATCTAGATATAAAAATAAAAATACAAATGAAGATCAGAAAAAATTATCAATTAAAAGAATTATCAAAAAAATCTTTCAATTATCAATTGATGAAACATATTATTATACTAATTCCGATTATTCTGATGAAAATCTTATTAAGACAAGTGAATTTAAATCATTATTTAATGTAAGAGTAATTAATGCATTAAGAAAATTAGATGATGAAAAGAATGATTCTAATTATTCATTAAGTAAATCAATGATTAGTATTGCATCTAAAAAAGATGAATTTTCTACTAAATTAAATAATATATCGGATTCTTTATATCAAAAATTGGAGGAAAATAATATAGAGGAATTCATTTTAAAAGAGAGTATGTCAAATTTTAACTCAGAATTACGTGACACATCAGGTAGCGAATATTTTGCTAAAATTGGTTTGCTAATTAATCCTGAATTAGATGATCTTAATAATTTATTAAAAGAAACAACTACAGCACAATATGATGTAGATGCTTATAATTTAGAAGAGTATTCTCAAGGACTTGGATATAGTAATATGGTGTATATGCATATGATCCAACAGGGTTTTGAAAATAATTTTGATAAATCTAAAATAAATATTATGATTATTGAAGAACCTGAATCTCATATGCATCCGCAAATGCAATCTTCTTTTTTTAAAAAAATATTATCATATTATGGTAGTAATGAGTCTCAGTGTATAATATCAACGCATTCTACTGAAATTGTAAATAATATAGAAGATATAAGAAAGATTAGAGTTATAAGAAATACCAAAAATGCATTTGAATCGAAGATGTATGACTTAAAAAATTTTTTTGATAAAATATCCGAGAAAAAATATGATGAATCAATAACAAAAATAGATTTTTATAATTTCTTTTTTACAGTTGGCTTTCCTAATTTGATTTTTTCTAATAAGGCGATACTATTTGAAGGTGATACTGAAAGAATTCTTTTAAAAAATATTATAAAAAAAGAATATAAAAAATTGTATAATGATTATATATCTTATGTTCAAGTTGGTGGTGCATACGCAAAAAATTACTTTGATTTACTAAAATATTTGAATATAAAAACTTTAGTGTTAACTGATATAGATTATAGTACTGATGCTATAAGCAAAGATGAGATTTTAAATTCTAATTCTACAAATGCAACAATTAATTATGGGCAAAGAGAATTATCAAATTTTTTAACAAATCCGGATTCACAAATTGAATCACTTGAAGGAGATAACTCAGAAAATACTATAAAAGACATTTATAAAAGTTTTAATAACGTTGATAATAATGATCTAATAAGAATTTTTACTCAGACCGATGATGATTATTATTCAAGAACGTTAGAAGAAGCTATGTTAACTAAATATTTGAATATGATGATTTGGGATACAAAAACAAAAGAAGAATGGCTTGAATTTCGCAAGAATAGTAATCTAAAATTTTCTGTTCCTAGAAAAAAAAGTGACATAAGTATAAGAGATATAATAATAAGTAGTTCAAGTAATAAGGTTGATTTTATGTATTCTGTTATTTTAACATCTAAACAGTCAGATATGTTACCTAATTACATAGAAAAAGGATTGGTATGGTTAGATGGAAAAGAATAATTGCTATTTAATAAATGCACCGGCAGGTTCTGGAAAAACTACTTATATTCATAATAAGATAATGCAAATAAATATAAAGCAACCAAATGTTAGAATATTATGTATAACTTATACAAATAGAGCTACTGAAGAATTAAAGAGTAGATTTGAATACTATAATAGTGATAAAATAGAAGTATACACAATACATTCATTTTTAAAATTATTTATGGATGATTATTTCAAAAATAATAAAGTAATTAATTATTATTTTGAAGAATATGATTACAAAATTAAAGAAATTGTTGAAAACGTAGATGATGAGAATAACTTAAAGAAACTAAATAGATATAAAGAAAAAATTGGAGAAGAAATAAACTATGAAATAATCAGAAAAAATATTTCAAAAATTTACTACAATGAAACAAATTTTAACAGTTATTTATATGGTGGTTTGTCACATGATGATTTAATTAAATTTTCATATAATATATCAAATAGGTATGAAAAAATTTTGTTTAAACTATCTAATATGTATGATTATGTGTTTATTGATGAATATCAAGATACTCCGGCTTATATTTTAGAAATGTTTTATAATTGCTTAAAGTATTCAAATATGAATCTTTACTTATTTGGCGATAAAATGCAACAAATATATGATAATTATAACTGTGACTTTGATATTTTACTAAAAGCATTTGATAAAAGTATAAGTCTAAATAATAATTATAGATCATCAAAAAAAATCGTAGATATATTGAATAAAATATACAATGATAACGATTATACTCAACAGTCTGAAAATATAATAGAATCAAAAACAGTATGTATAATTACTGATAATTTTGAATCAACGCTAGAAAAATTTAATGATTTTTATAAATTGTTTTTATTGAATAAAGAAAAATATACTCAAATTGGTGCGTCTAATTTGTATTCTTCCATTATGAATATTGAAGATTATTCACATAACGGTAAATATAATGTTTCAGATGCGTTAAATGATAATATTGATGATAATAAAGATATGTTATTTAAAATGCTATATATTATAAATTATATGATAGAAATGTATTTGAAAAAAAATTTTGGAGAGATAGTTAGAATAGTAGAAAAATATAATAAAATATTTAATGTTTCTAAGATTAGTATTACAGATTTTGATTCAATCAAAGATTTAAAAAGAAATTTAAAATTTATTCTCGAAGAATATAATAATGATGATAACAATATACTGGATTTCTTACTAAAGATTGATTTTATAAGTGAAGAATATCTTGAAAATATTACATCAAATTTAGAGTATGAAGCTGTTCTAAATGTAAAAATAAAAGAATTTTTAAACTATGTTAAGTATACCAAAAAGACTGATTGTTCAACACAGCATGGCGTTAAAGGGGAAGGACATGATAATGTTATATTTGTTTCTGAATCATCATCTAATCCCAATGTTAATATATATGAGTTTTATAAGGTTTTTAGTAAATATGACATAAGTACAAAAGATTTAGAAAATTTCAATTGGTTATACACTAAATATATAACTGAGATTGAGGCCTTAACTGATACAAGTATAAGTAAATTAAATAAAGAAATTTATGAAATGCATTTAGATAAAATTAATGAAATTATTTCAAAAATGTATAATGAAATTAAAAACTATGAACTATTTGATTTAATTAAAGAAAAATATGAAAATTATATTATCAAGCAAAAGATTACTGCTTTGAAAGAATTTTTAAAAAAAGGATACTATCAAAGTATATTATCTGCTTATAAGCTTTTTTATGTTGGATGTTCGCGTGCAAGAAAAAATTTAATAATATTAGTTAGTAAGTCAAAAACTAAAGATTATCAGTTAGAACTAATAGAAAAATTTAAAAAAATAGGTTTTGATGTGGAGCTACAATAAAAAAGCTGACAAGTAAATTCTACCCATCAGCTACCCATCAAATTAATATGAATTTATCAATTTTTAGTTAAATTTTATTAAACTCTATATGAGTTATATGTCGATATTACGAGGATTTTAAACAATCCTCTTTTTTAATATAAAAGCCCCCTGAAGAGAGCATATTCTCTTTAAAATCCCGTAAACACTAGCAAATGCTAGTCTTTTTTGATATATTAAATACATGAGGTGATTTTTTATGCATGACGTAATTATAGTAGGAGCAGGAGCATCGGGGTGTTTTTTAGCACTTACATTAAAATATAAAAATCCAAATTTAAAGGTAGCTTTAATAGAAAAGAACGATAAACTAGGCAAAAAACTATTAATAACCGGTAATGGAAGATGCAACTTAGGTAACACAAACATAACGATAGATAATTATAATAGTTCTTCATCATTAAATAACTTTATCAGTCAGTTAGAAGAAAATGGTTATTTAAACTACCTTAAAAACTTTGGAATTTTAACAAAAAAAGAAGATACATCAACAAGATTATATCCATATTCTAATCAAGCAATAACCGTTTGTAAGTCATTTGAAAGAGCATTAGAAAAAGAAAAAGTTAATGTAATATACAACTATGATGTAAAAGATGTAACTTATAAAAATGACTGTTTTGTAATCAATAATAACCTAAGGGGTAAAAAAGTAGTTATTGCAACCGGCGGAAAAACTTATCCAAAAACAGGTTCTACTGGCATGGGATATAACATATTAAAATCATTTGGTCACACTATAACAAAGCTATATCCATCTCTTACTTATTTAAAAACAAATTATAAATACATAAAAGATTTACAAGGAGTCCGTGCTGATGTGGTAGCTAAATTAAACGTCGATGATAAAACAATTTTGACAGAAAAGGGCCAAATACAGTTTACAAAAGATTCATTATCAGGCATATGTATATTTAATTTATCAAGATATGTAAACAAATACTTAGAAAAGAATAAGAAAGTAGATGTTGTAGTAGACTTAGTTCCTGATTATGATGAATCATATATTAATAGTTATTTAAAAGAATTTGATAGCTACAACGTATCTGATGCTATAAGCTGTATTTTAAATAAAAAAGTAGCAGACGTAATAACAAAAAACTTAAAACTATCAAATAAAACGATGTGTGACATAAGTAAAACAGAACTAGAAAACATTTCATGCACATTAAAAAACATGCATTTTAACATAACCGCAACCGGGGACTTTGAAACATCTCAGGTAACCTTGGGAGGTGCTTTATTAAGTGAGTTTACTAACCATTTAGAATCTAAAAAAATAAGCGGATTATATGCTTCTGGAGAAGTGTTAGACGTAGATGGTATATGTGGTGGTTATAACCTTTCTTGGGCTTTTACAAGCGCTTTAATAGTAGCAGAAGGTATACTAAAAGATAATCTAAAATAAATTATTGGATTATCTTTTTTCTTGTTTAATAATTTAAATAATAGTATAATAAAATTATAAAGAATAGGAGAAGTAATATGAAACAAAGAAAAAAGAAAAAAATGAGTAAAAAAGCAAAAATAATATTAGTTGTAATTTTATTACTTATAATAGGTGTTTTAGGCTGCTTTTTACTAATAAATGATAAAGAAATAGAAAAGAAAATTCCAAAAAAGAAGAAAATTACAAAAGAAGAAGAACAAATAAAAGTAGTTGATTTAAGTTCTACCGAAAGACCAATTGCAGTAATGATTAACAATAACAAAGCAGTTTGGGGATACCAAGCAGGCATACAAGATGCATACATAACATATGAAATGATAGTAGAAGGCGGAATAACTAGAATGATGGCTGTATTTAAAGATAAGAATACAGAAAGAATTGCATCAGTTAGATCATCAAGACACTATTACTTAGATTATGCATTAGAAAATGATGCAATATATGCACACATAGGTTGGAGTCCTAGAGCAGAAAGTGATATTAAAACTTTAAATATTCCAGCGGTAAACGCAAATAATTCAAGTGCATTTACATGGGATAATAGTTTAAGAAGAATATCAAAAGAGCACAGAGCATACACAAGCATAGCAAAAATAAAAGAAGCAGCAAAAAAAAGAGGATACAGATTAACATCCAATCAAAAATTACTTCTAACATATCAAGCAAAATCACTTGATCTTGCAAACTATGAAGGTGCTGTGCCAGCAAGTACGGTTAGAATTCCGTATTCAACATCTCACGTAACAAGTTATTCATATGATTCTGAAAACAAGGTATATAAGAGATATCAAAACGGATTAGAACATAAAGACTATGTAACAGGTGCGCAGTACACAGCTAAAAACATAATAACTTATAAGGTTCATAATTACACACTAAACGATGGATATGCAGGTGGAAGACAAGATTTAAATAACATTGGAACAGGTGATGGATACTATATTTCAGAAGGATATGCTATTCCAATTACTTGGTCTAAACAGTCAAGATCTAGTAAAACAGTTTACAAAGTTAAAGCAACCGGAAAAGAATTAGTGGTAAATGATGGTAATACATTCATTCAAATAGAACCAGCTAATCAAACTTTAACAATAGAATAGATATTATTATATGGCATATAATTACTTAGGTGATTATATGTCTTTTATTTATCTTTTTTTAATAGGAATACTAATTGGTACTGCAATGATTATTCCAGGTGTTAGCGGCTCTGTTATTGCGGTTATATTTGGTGTTTACGATAAATCAATAACAGCTCTAACTAATCTTTTTAAGAATTTCAAGAAAAATATAATTTATTTATTTGTTTTAGGAAGTGGAATATTAACTGGTGCTATATGGTTTAGTAATGTAATGATGTTTTTATATGAAAAACATGAAATAATAACAAAATTTTCATTCATAGGATTAATACTAGGTGGTATTCCATTTTTAATTAATGAAATAAAGAAAAAGAAAACAGAAAAGATAAATGTAAAAATGTTTTTAATAACTCTTTTATTCTCGTTAGTTCTTTGGTATTTATCTAAAAACCTAATTAACCTTACTATAAATATTAATAATAGTTCTAAAATACTTAATTTTTTTCTTCTTTTCTTATCGGGTTTCATTTATTCGGTAGGAAAGGTTATACCAGGTATAAGTGGGTCCTTTTTATTAATCTTAATTGGAATGTATGAATTTGTACTATCTATAATGTCAAATCCTATTAGTGCTATAGTTACATCCTTTGATAAAATCCTTCCGTTTATATTAGGATTAATATTTGGCGTTATAGTTCTTCTTAAACTTATGAAATATTTGCTTGATAAAAAATTTGGTTTAACTTATAGTATAATAATTGGTTTTGTAATAGGCTCTATTCCAGCATTAATTCCTAAGTTTAGTTTTAATTTAGATTTTATAACAGGGATCACAGTAATGATAGTAAGCTTTGTTTTATCATATAAATTAACAAAATAATCATAAATTTTAAAAAAATTAATAATGGTACTTGACAATAACGTATGATTTTTAGTATACTTAAAGAGCTTTAGGAAAAAAGCTTATGTGGTTCCGTGGTGTAGGGGTTAACACGTCTGCCTGTCACGCAGAAGATCGCGGGTTCAAATCTCGTCGGAACCGCCATTTTTTTATAAAAAATGAAAAAATAATATTGAAGTTGGCTCTGTAGCTCAGTCGGTAGAGCACAGGACTGAAAATCCTGGTGTCGGCAGTTCGATCCTGCCCGGAGCCACCATTTAAAAACAACAACCAATTGGTTGTTCTTTTTTTTGGCTCCGGGTGCAGGATCTAATGATGTATCATCCTAAATAACAGGTTATAACATAATAATTATTAATATTAAATGAAATAAGGATTTTAAGTCCTGTCTAATTAAAAAAAGACTCTTCTATTAAGCCTTTTTTAAATTATTTTTTATTTATCTTTTTGTTAGTTACTTTATTATCTTTTTTTAGTTCTTTTAATATATCTTTTAAAACACTTAATTCGGTTTCTTCTATTTTATCTTCTTTAATTTCTTCTTTTTTTTCTAACCTGTTAGTAACATCCGATAATTTATTTACTATCTTAACAAAGATAAATACACAAAAAGCAATTATAATAAAATCAATAACATTTTGAATAAACATTCCATACGCAATTTTAGCATCACCAATTTTTAAAACCAAGCCACTAAAATCAACGCCTCCAATAATCACTCCTATAATAGGCATTAAAATATCATTAACAAGTGATGATACAATTTTACCAAAAGCACCACCAATAATAACACCAACTGCTAAATCAACAACGTTACCTTTTGAAATAAACTTTTTAAACTCTTTAAACATTTTATAACTCCTTTCGAATAAATTATAACATGATTATTTAGTATTATGATATAATAAAAGAAGAATACGAATAAAGTGGGGTGCATGATATGAAAAAGCAAATAATTATTTTAAATGGTACTGGTGGAAGCGGCAAAGATACATTTATTAATTTATGTTCAAAATATGCATCTTGCATGAGTATATCATCTGTTGATAAGGTGTATGAGGTTGCCTCTTTATTGGGATGGACTGGAACAAAAACTGATAAAGATAGAAAATTTTTAGCAGATTTAAAAGATTTGTCCACCACTTATAACGATATGCCTTTTGAGGAAATAAAAAGGAAAATAGAAAGTTTTGAAAAAAGCGATTATGATGTTTTATTTGTAAAATTAAGAGAACCAGAAGAAATTAAAAGACTTGCTCTTTTATATGATGTTAAAACTGTTTTGATAAAGAGAAAAGACCATAAAATAATAACATCAAACAGAGCTGATGCTAAGGTTGAAAACTATAATTATGATTATGTTATAGAAAATAATTCACTAAGCAAGTTAGATTGTATTGCTAAAAAATTAATTGATGAAGTTCTAAAATAACGATATATAATTCACGTATAATTAGCAAATTCATAAAATACTATTGAAAAAATTAAAGATAAGTGTTATAATTAGTGGCGTCGCAAGGGAAATTCGAACCTTCTTCCTTGCAAATGAAGTATAGTTGCGCTCGTAGCTCAGCTGGATAGAGCACTTGGCTACGAACCAAGGGGTCAGGGGTTCGAATCCCTTCGAGCGCGCCACTTATTATTTATATAGTAATACTTGCATATTAACACGCGTGCAGTATTGACAATTTTAATTTTAGTATGATATAATCATCTTGCAATTCGGAAAGTAGCACAATTTGGTAGTGCACGCGGTTTGGGACCGTGAGGTTGCAGGTTCAAATCCTGTCTTTCCGACCATTAGAAAGTAACTACTCATATAGAGTAGTTTTTTTTGTTGCAAAATAATCCGCAACCTCACATTCACAAAGTAAAAAGAAATCATTCTAAGACTTCTTCATACAACTTGCATAAATCAGATTCCTTTATTCCGAAAGTAACCCCATGATCATGTTCTAATCCTTTTTTGAAACCGCTTTTATAAACTCCTAAACAAAAATATATGCGTATATCCCCATTTTCCAAAGCCTCAAAAAACTTATCAATCCCTTTAAGCTTATAAAACTTAATCTCATTATAATGAAAATGTTTTTCTCCTTTAATTAATTTGCTATTATATTTAACAAACGATAAATAGCTAAGCTTTCTTTTTATTGTGTCATTGATATCTATAAAATCCCAAAAAACACTTTTATCGACCAGAATATTATGCTTATTATAAACATATAGATAAATTCTTTTTTCACTATATCTTACGTTTATCTTAAAAGAATAACCAGATTCTACCTTTACTTTCATATTGGTATAAAAAGATTTCATAAGTATTTTAACATCCGGAAAATCTTTATCGGGCGTTCCATAACTATCCCTTATCCTTTTTAATTCAAACCCGAAACAATTACTTGGAACAAGACTGAAAAGTGAAATATACTTATATTTATTTTTAAAACTAAAATTATTTTTAACTTTTATTTCAATGCCTTTATAATCTGCTGTTTCAAAATTATAATTATACTTTCCGATTAGTTTTTCAAACGTAAGACCAGCATTCCCTTTATTATTTTGACTTATTCCTTTAACATAGCCCATTTTTTTAATTTCATTAAATTTGTTTTGTAATTCTTCTATAGAATCTTTAATATTAAAATTATCCATAATAAAATTCCTTCCTTTCTTTTTTGCCTGCTATAATACACAAAACATCTGTCGATAAAACTCGTATTTTGAAATAATGAATAAAAAATGTTATTTTTTCGTGATATAATCATAATGAAAGGAAAATAATTATGAAACTAGTATCTTGGAATGTTGCAGGTTTTAGAGCTTGCTTAAAAAAAGGATTTGAAGACTTTTTCTACACATGTGATGCTGATGTGTATTGTCTTCAAGAGGTTAAAGCAGAAAAAGACCAAATAGATTTTGAACCAAAAGATTTTTACTGTTACATAAATCCAGCAGATAAAAAAGGATATTCTGGCACTCTCATATACACGATAAACAAACCCATTTGCGTAACTTATGGAATGGGGGTAGATAAGCACGACCACGAAGGAAGGGTAATTACCTTGGAATTTGAAGACTATTATTTAGTTAATCAATACGTTCCAAACGTAAAAAGAGATTTATCAAGATTAGATTATCGTATGAAATGGGAAGAAGACCTTTTGGTTTATTTAAAAAAATTAGAAGAAAAAAAGCCTGTTGTTATATGTGGAGATTTTAATGTTGCACATACCGAAAAAGATATAAAAAACGCAAAATCTAACATAGGAAATGCTGGGTTTACTTATGAAGAAAGAGATAAATTTACAAAGTTATTAGATAGTGGTTTTATTGATACATATAGATATTTCAATCCAGATAAATGTGATGCTTTTTCTTGGTGGAGTTACATGAGAAGAGCAAGAGAAAACAACGTTGGATGGAGAATAGATTACTTTTTAGTGTCAAAAAGTATTATTGATAAAGTGTCAAATCCAGTTATATATAGTTATGTTATGGGAAGTGACCACTGTCCAATAGGAATTGATATAAAGCTTAAATAAAAGCTTTTTTGCTCACGTAGCTCAGGCTGGATAGAGCGTCACCCTCCGAAGGTGAAGGTCAAAAGTTCAAATCTTTTCGTGAGCGCCATTTACCGGAAAGTAGCTTAATTTGGTAGAGCGCTACGTTCGGGACGTAGAGATTGCAGGTTCAAATCCTGTCTTTCCGACCATATTAAAAATTGACATTTACTTAAATCGTGATACAATACCAACTATTAAAAGGTGATATTATGAGCAAATTGCAAGATTTAAATGATGAAGTATTAGAAAAAGTTAAGTTTATTGATAAGGATTTTGAACTATCAAATCCACTTTTATTAACCGATGATGTTAAAGGAAAAATTCTATACATGGGACAAGAAACCAATACTTGGTGGGGTAGTCATAAAGATTTTTCTTCAGCTAGAAATTTGGAGATGAAATATAACGAATATTTTTTGAAAGATAAAATGAGCAATCGTGAATTTTGGAAATTTATAAGAGAAGGTACTTCTTGTCATGATGTTGCAAATCATGGAAACATAACGTGGTCAAATCTTTTTGTTTGCAGCAATGCACACAAAAAAGGTACGCCGAGTCTTCACGAAGAAATAAAGGAACTGTCGGTAAACTACCTTCTTAACGTAATAGATTACTTAGGTATAGAAAAGGTGATATCGGTAGTAGGCCCTTCTAATCCATACTATGATGCTTTACTTAAGCTTATGGGAGAATTAGGCTGGGAAGTGCAGGGATGGCCAACTCTTTCTTCAACTGTAATTTACTCTGATAATAAAAAATTATTTTACACATATCATCCAAATTATTTAAGAAGAAGTGGTAAAACTCAAGAAGTCTCATCATCACTAAAGGAATTTATAAAAAGATAAAAATATAGGAAAATAAACCAACCTATATTTTTTATTTTGAATACTATACTAATGAAGATGCATCTTCAAATTATTTTGGGGGATTTTGAAATTGAGTGATATTTTAAATGCAATTTCCAACAACATTATTCAAATTTTTAGTGCAATAATTACCGGTGTTATTAGCTATCTAGGAATTAGAATAAAGAATTTGTATCAAGAATACATTCAAGATAAGTTGAAAAAAGAAATTGTAGATAAGACTGTAAAATACGTTGAACAAACGTGCAAGGATGTAACTTGTGAAGAAAAGAAAAGGAAAGCTTTGGAAAAATCATTAGAATGGATGAAGGAAAAGAAACTAAACGTTAGTGATACAGAATTAGAAATTTTAATTGAAAGTGCGGTTAATTGTTTATAAAAGAGACTAAAAAATGGTCTCTTTTATTGCATAATTATACTAGAGGTGAAACATTCAAAATTAAATCAAGTTATGATGGATTAATGCTTTACGGCTTGATAGAAGAACCTAAGAAAAAGCTAGTAGGAATAGTTCAAATATCTCACGGAATGGTTGAAAATAAAGAAAGATATAAGGATTTTATGAAATTTCTTAGCAATCATGGTTATATAGCTGTTATTCATGACTATAGGGGACATGGAAAAAGTACTAAGACTGAAGATAATTTTGGATACTTTGATGAAAATAAAAACATATTAAAAGATGAATTATATGAAGTTACAAAGTTTATAAAAGAAAAGTATCCAAATTTAAAAAGTAAGCTTTATCCTAACATGAGGCACAAAATTTTAAATGAAAAATGTAAAGACATGGTATACGAAAACATTTTAGCTTTTATAAATGATAATTAAATCACATATATTGTGATTTTTTTGTTTATAAAATTATACATTTACCCATAATAATGTTGAAAGGAGAATTTATATGCAAAATTATAGTGAAGTTCCTTCTATAATATCGGGAAAGGATCTAGATTATCTTTCTGATATGTTTAATTGGAATTTTAATGCTTTTAAACTTATTAATGATTTCAAAGAAAAAGTATCAGATGAAGAAATAAAAGATTTAATAGAAAGAGTTTGTAAAACTCATAAAGAAAATTTAAGTGCGGTATTAAATATTTTAAGTTAGGAGAAATGTTATGAATAATAAAATTAAAAATCCAAAAACCGAGGTTCCAGAAACTTTAGAAATGAATGATAAAGATTATATGACAACAATGCTTACAATAGAAAAAGGTATGGTAAAAGACTATGCGGTAGCATTAACTGAAGCTAGTAATACAGAATTATTTAATGATTATAATGATATGTTTAATGAGATAACAAAACTGCAAAGAGAAATTTATAATCTTATGTTCAAAAAGGGCTGGTATGAAATAGAGAAGGCAGAAGAAAACAAAATAACTCAAAAATTAAATATGTTAGAGGGTTGTATGCCTGAACTTGATAAATAATATTTAAAAAAATCAAATTAGGTATTGATTTTTATAAATCTTTTTGATATTATTAATATGCACTTGATTGTTGCATATTTTTCTGGGGCTTTAGCTCAGCTGGCTAGAGCGCCTCGCTTGCACCGAGGAGGTCAGGGGTTCGAATCCCCTAAGCTCCACCATGAAGAATATAAAGCCACTCGGCAAAGAGTGGTTTTTGTATAAATACATTTTGATTCGAACCACCTGATTCAAGTAAAATTATCAATTCTAAAAAGCAGGTGAAAAATATTTTTTGTAAAAAAATCAAAAAAATGTTGATTTTTTAAAATATATATAGTAGAATTAAATAGTCAGTTTTACCAGTACTATGAAATGGGCTTGTAGCTCAGCTGGTTAGAGCGCACGCCTGATAAGCGTGAGGTCGATGGTTCAAGTCCATTCAGGCCCACCATTTTATAATTATAAACTGGCGCGTTGGTGAAGTGGTTTAACACACCGCCCTTTCACGGCGGCATTCATGGGTTCAAATCCCATACGCGTCACCATGTAAAAAATAAACCTTGAGAAATCAAGGTTTTTTCTTTTTGTCTATTTAAACACATGAATGAAAAAATGTGTTAAACCATTTCCTTAAAAAATATACCATAAAATGATGGGCCTTAATTTGCATAATCCCTATCATAATTTAAAACAAGTGCAATTCCAATCATATAACTAATAAGTGATGAACCTCCATAACTAATAAAGGGAAGGGTTATACCAGTTATTGGCAAAAGTCCAATATTCATTCCTATATTTTGTATTTGCTGATATAAAATCATGGTAATAAAACCAATTATGATATATCTATGAGACTTATTATTACACTTACTTGCTAAATAAATAAGTCCAAAATCAAACAAACAAATACATAAAATAAGAAAGGAGGCTCCTAAAAGACCAAAATTACTCGCAAAGATGGAAAAAATAAAATCCGTGTGCGCTTCCGGAATATAAATTGGTGTGTTGCCAACTCCAAAACCAAACAATCCCGCTGCCTTAATCGCAGCAGTTGCGTTAGTAAGTTGCATCCCACTTTTATTAGACCAATCAAGTAGGCGATCTATTCGGTAGAAAAAAGACGTACCAAAAACGTTTATAAAATTGTCTTCAAAATTAAAATAAAAGTATAAAAATGCACCCGCTAAAATAGAGACCACCAAAAACACACAAATAAAAATACTTTTTTTAATTCCATATATAAAAAGCATGACAAAAGATATTAAAAAATAAATTATTACCATACCAGTATCAGGTTCTAAGAAGGTTAATACAGAAGGAATCATGGTAACTAACATAATTATTAAAAACAACTTAAAATCATCCTTAAAATTACTTTTTGGATGTTTTTTTTCATAATCTTCAAAAATGTGTGCATTAAACAAAATTAAAATAAGCTTCATAAACTCACTAGGCTGAAAAGATCCAATACCAGGTATTACAAACCAGCATTTTGAACCATTTACTTCACTACCAAATATTAAAAGTAGGAAAAGCAATA
Organism: uncultured Mycoplasmatota bacterium; assembly: GCA_900547225.1. GTDB lineage: Bacteria > Bacillota_I > Bacilli_A > RF39 > UBA660 > Aphodocola. Next base: position 16,518 of record URFW01000007.1, on the reverse strand, counting down.
TGTTTCCTGCAATATATAAATAAAATGAATATTTTGTTAAAAACTTTAAATTCTTATTCGTACTTATAATTATTAAAATAAAACCAAGTAGGTACCATAAAACCTGTTTTGTTATTATTGATTTAGAAGAAATATTTAAACTTGCACTATAAATGGATGCTATGCTAATTATAAAAAAAACTATCAAAGGAATTATAATTTCATATTTAATTAAGTTTTTCTTCATACTTTTTCACTCCTTTTAGTAATTTTAACCAAGTATACTCATAAAATTTTATGGGAGGATGGTTATGAAAGATAAATTTCCGGAAATTTATAAAAATAAAATAAATAATCTAAAATCAAAAGTCCAAAAGGATTTTTATTATCATGCAACTGATTTTAAGCAAGATAATACGAATGGGCATGCTATAAGAGGTGAACAATTAAGTAAAACTGACTTAATAAACAAGATAAATAACATATTTAAAAGACCAGATTATGTTTATCAAGCTGATGTTAATATTATGTACAAAAATGGTAAAAATATAGATAAAAAAATAATTGGTTTTAAAGATAATTACATAATGACGAGTGATGGAGACAGAATCTTTATAGATGAAATTTCTAACATAAAATAAAAGACCACATAAGTGGCCTTTTTTAAACACCTTCAACGTAAGTATCTGCTAAACATTTTATAGAGCAGCAGCAATCAGTATTTACTGTGCAAAATGAGTTGGTTGCAGTATAAGTACTTGTTCCAGCATTATATGTTAACACTCTTAAAGTAGCACAGCATCCATCAACTTTTTCTACTCTAAATATATTTGAAGTAGTTTCTTCATTAGGTGTATTTGATACTGGCATAGCAAGTGCTGCTCCGTTACATGTATATAAAGTTACTGGTCTTGTGTTAAAATCAACGCTTGAGTTTGGACCAAAGTATGCTCTTGTACATGTTTCAAGGCAAGTATCACCAGGACAAACTTCGCTTTGAAGAATATTTATAACTTTTAATATTTCAGCGATACAGTTGCATTTTGAATTTGTTTTAGAATCATTACACATAATATTCACCCTTTCTATCTTTTTCATTAGTAGCATATTCAAATTACTGTAAAAAGTGCAAGTCAAACGTCCATATAAAACTTGCATTTTAAAGCTTATTGATATATAATTTTAAATAGGTGATAGATATGACAGAGTTATTAAAGTATGTTATTATACTAGCAGTACTTGTAATAATTGCGTTAGTGGTTATTAAAGCTAGTAAGCCAGATTTCAAATACGAGGCAAATAAATTAGTAGAATACCTAGGTGGTATAAAAAACATTACCAACATGGAAGTTAGTGTATCAAGATTTAAAGTAACACTTAAAGATCCATCTAAGGTAAATAAAGAGGGCATTCAAAAGCTTGGAGCAAGAGGCATTGTTGAAATAGATAATACAATTAAAATAATATTTCAAAAAGATGCTAAAAAATTAAAAAAATGCATTGAGCAATTAAATGAGGACCAATAATTTACAAAAAAATTAAAAAAACTACAAAATTCGACAAAATACGGCACGCTACATGCGTATAATTATCTTTAGAGAAAGGGTGATTTATATGTTAGCGTCCGTATTTTTGAGTTTAATTTATTTGTTTTTCCCATTATGCTGTTACTTTATGTACGTAGTTTACACGAAGGTAAAAGATGAAAGGGAGAAGATGATATTTTTTGATTTAGCACTTTTTAGTAGTTATTACTTATGCTCGAGATTTAGTAATCTTCCTATTGCAGCTTGTTTTTTAATAAACATACCACTTCTTCTTTCAATATACAAAAAAAGAGTGTTCCCATCCGTTGTTCTTTTATTTGCAACATCCATATTTTTATGGGATGTATATAATTCAAATATATATTTGTTTTTAATTCAGTATTTAATAATATTTATTCTTGGGTACTTTACGAAGATAAATATTAACAACGTGTTTTTAATTTGCAAGGTCACGTTTGGAATTATAATATCAATATTTTTTCCAAATGATATACTAAATGTTAAATTATTAGGCTATGCTTTTTTAGTATGGATAATTATGTATCTTGTATTTTATGCAATTATAAAATTTTATGATAAGGTATCAAAGGTTGTAGAACTTTATAGTTCTCTTGAAGAAATAACAAAGGAAAAGAAATTATATGAATCACTATTTAAAATTACTCATGAAATAAAGAATCCACTTGCAGTATGCAAAGGATATCTTGATATGTTTGACGTAAATAATCCTGCAAAAGCAAGCAGGTATGCTGGTATAATTGATCAAGAAATAGATAGAACTCTTCTTTTATTAAAAGACTTTTCAAACGTTTCAAAGCTTAATATTGATAAAGAAAAAATGGAAGTTGGAATGCTTTTAGATGATGTTTGTGACGAGGCTGAACTTATTTTAGATAATAACATAAAATTCATTTCAGATATTAAGGACGACGATGTTTATATAGAAGCTGACTATAACAGAATAAAACAAGTATTAATAAACGTAATAAAAAACTCTAAGGAAGCGATTACTTCTAAAGGAAAGATAGTTTTGAAAACCTATAAGAAAAAAGGCAATTATGTTATGGAAATAAGTGATAATGGGATTGGAATGGATAAATCTACTAAAGATAAGATTGGAACAGCGTTTTACACGACTAAAAGTAACGGAACTGGACTTGGAGTATGTTTTTCAAAGGAAATAATAGAAAAACATAAAGGAACAATGAAATACACATCTAAAAAAGGTTATGGCACAACTGTTAAAATAACTCTTCCTATAAAAAAATAACATCTACATTTTACTTTGTAGATGTTTTATTTATTCTGTATAAATTTAAAGTGGGGTGGTTAAATAGTCTAACTTTTATCCCTTTAGTTCCGCATCCTGCGTTTATGTAAAGCTTAGTATTACCAACTTTTTGATATCCTTTTTTGTATTTGCTAGATATAAATAATTCTCTAAGCTTTGGAATGTTTATCTCCCCATTAAGGGTATGACCTGCAATTGCCATATCGATGTTTGCATCATTAAAATCATCTATGTCATCAGGATTATGGATGGCAAGTATTTTAAAGTAAGGAGCAGCTTCACCACTTTCTAGATAATCTTTATTGACACTTTTATCCATAATTATTATTGGTGTGTTACTTTCATCATAAATGCTTTGAGGATTATTGTTTAAATTAGTAAATCCTGCCATACCAAGTATTTCATTAGTATCTTCAAAGTCTTCTTCACCGGTAGTATAATACTTACCAAGCTCGGTATCTATCTTGTTTAACCACTTTTTTAAAAATGTTTTATCTTCATCTGTTATATCGTAGTTTTTACTTATTAAGTCACCTGTAAAAATAACTACATCAACATTATTTTCGTTTATTTTTTTAACTATCTTTTTTATATCGCTTTTATTAATTGTTGAGCCATAATATATATCAGATATTTGAAGTATTTTAATACCACTTGAAAGATTACTTATCTTACTTGTTTTTATGTTATAGTCTTTAATGAAAATTCCTTTAGGACCAATAAAAAATGCATAAATTATTATAAATAAAATAAGTAAAAATAACTTAACTTGCCATTTTAATTTTCTTTTCTTCTTATGTTTTGTTTCATCTTTTTCTTTAGTCACTTTTTACCTCCCAATTATTTGAACCATAACAAGTACCGTGTTATGAAGCATATGAATTATTATTGGTAGTGTGATATTGTCTGTTTTACATAAAAGGTAAGCAAAACAAGATCCCATTGCACCATATGGTATTACGTATAGAAAGTCAAGTGGGGATGAAAAGCTACCTAAAACGTGTAATAAACCGAATAATAAACCACTTAAAATAACGAATAACCATTTAACTTTAATTAGACCATAAAATGATTTTCTAAATACCATTTCTTCTAATATTGGTGCAACAATAGAACAAGTAAAAAGCATATACATAGGAGCAGATTTAATACTTTCTCTAACAAGAGCTTCGTTTGTTGATACATTTTGCTTTAAAATTAAACTAATTAAAAACGAAGACGTAGTCATAATTACGCATCCTAAAAGCCAGCAGTTAACGGATAATAAAGCTCTTTTTGAAAAGTTTTTCTTTAAGTCCTTAAAACCTTTTATTATGTCTTTTTTAAACATAAGTAAAAGTGTTATTACGTATACAAGGTCCATTAAAGCAAATAAAAATATTCTAGGTATTCTAGGAATTTTAGATATAGAAACACCAAACGAACTAATTAATCCAATTAAAAAATTACTTTGATAAAGTAAATAAATTAATATAACAAGCAGGTACTTATAATTATCTTTAAACCAATTTTTTACTTTGTTTTCCATTTCTTCTAAGGCATTTAATATCATCTTTATCACCTCTATTTTAAATTATAACATCAAATCAGGAAATTATAAAACGTTTTATGTGCATTAGATAAAATTTGACTTTTTAAAAAGTTTAAATATAATAATAGCGCCAAATGAAAAAAAGGGACGAAAAAGATATGAACTATGAAAGTAACATAACTATAATTAGAAGAGAATATAATGAGGAAAGAGTAAGCGAAAATCTAAGGGCAAGAATTGAGTTCTTTAAGAAAAATAAAAGAGCACCTAAAAGAAGTAAGGATAAAGAAGAACAAAGACTATATGATTCATATAGGAGACTTAACTTAGAAGACTATTACAATTTGGATAAATATTTATTAGAAGAAAACAAAATGATAGATGCTTATGATTTAGCACATAAAGATTTTTATAAAAGACAAAAAAGCATAAACTCTAAAAGAAATTATATTTCTAAAGTAATAAAAAATTATTATAACTTTTATTTAGAAAATAATAGATTTGCATCCGATGTAGATAAAGGAAATGAACTAGAAAGAAAAATAAGTAAGGATTATAACGGTATAATATGCTATAAGAAATATTATACTAAAGAGCATCTTTATTATATTAACATGATTAATGAAATAAAGAAGAATAAAAGAAATAGGGAAAATCTTCAAAAGATAAAAAAATATATTAATTTTTGTCTTGAAAATTCTAAAGTTCCTGTTCATTTTTCTTCTGATAGCAAAAATATTGAAAGAAAAAAAGAAAATAGAATTGCAATTAATTTAGAAAAACTTAATTTAGATGATATTGTTATTCCAAATGCTTTATTAAACGAACTTTATGATGCTATAGGTAGTGTTAAAAATAAAGATGAAGATGATTATAAATTAGCATTAAATGAGCTTTTCTTAAATATTATAAGATATATGGAAGAAAATAATTGTTCTTGCTTTAATGATAAAAATTTAAAATTTCCTTATAATGATAAAGAAATAAGCTCTAATCATGCAATGTGTTTAATAAGAGAAAACTCAAAATATTTAGATGGTGATTTAATAGAAAAATATAATGGTTTTCCATTTGTTAGAAAGAAACTTAATATGTAAAGTGCTATTTTAAAAAGTATTGCAATTATACTATTTTATGTTATAATACTTGTAGCAACGAAGAGTAGGGCACAAAAAGTCCTGCTCTTTATATTTGAAGGAGGTATTAAAGATGGATGCTAAAGTAAGAGAGTTAATAGAAGAACCTCTTAAGGAAAACAACATTAAGCTTTGTGATGTTGAATATGTTAAGGAAGGTGCTATGTATTTTCTTAGGGTGGTAATAGATAAGGAACCATTTGTTGATGTTGATACTTGTGTTTTAGCAACAGAGATTATAAATCCACTTATTGATACCCTTGAAGATGAATTTGATGATTCATATGTATTAGACGTTTGCTCATTAGAAAAAGGAGAAAATTAAGATGAATAGTAAAGAATGTAAAGAATTTATTAATGCACTAGAAGCTATATGCAAAGAAAAACAAATAAGTGAAGAAGTTATTTTTGAAGGAATGACACAAGCTCTTTCTAAGGCTTATGCAAAGGAAACTAATCTTCCAAATATCAGAATAGATATAAATAAGAAAACAGGAGAAATAAAAGGTTATTCTTATCAAAAAGTAGTTAGTGAGTATACTGACGGAGAAGAAGATGAAGCAGGAGAAGAGACAGTTGAAATTTTACTTGAAGATGCAAAGAAGATTGTACCTGATATAACCGTTGGTGAAACAATTGAAGAAGAAGTTCCTTTAAAGGACTTTGGACGTGTTGCAACGCAAGCAGCTAAACAAATTTTAGTCCAAAAGGTAAGGGAAGCAGAAAGACAAAGCATTATGGCTGAGTTCGAGGATAAAGAAGGCGAATTGTTAGTTGGTACTTTATCACGTGAAGATGCTCAAAATTATTACGTTGACTTAGGAAGAATGCATGGTATTTTACCAAAAAGTGAACTTATTCATGGTGAAGAGTTAAAAATGGGTTCGTCTGTTAAAGTATACGTAACAAAAATAGATGATACTGGAAAAAGTCCCCTTATCTTACTATCTAGAAGTCACTATGGTTTTGTAAAAAGATTACTTGAAAATGAAATTCCTGAATTAAATGATGGAACAGTAATATTATATAGTGTAGCTAGAGATGCAGGTTCAAGAAGTAAAATAGCTGTTTACTCAGAAGATGAAAGCGTAGATGCAGTAGGCGCTTGTATTGGTGAAAAAGGTTCAAGAATTAACCGTATTTCAAATGAACTAGGTGGAGAAAAAATAGACGTAGTTAAATATGATAAAGATCCAATTACGTTCATTAAAAATGCTTTATCACCAGCAAAAGATGTAAAAGTATATATATTAGATGAAAAGAAAAAAGAAGCACTAGCAGTTGCAGAAGGTGATAACTTATCACTTGCAATTGGTAAGAAAGGTCAAAACGTTAGACTTGCAGCGCGCTTAACACACTACAGAATAGATGTTAAAACGCCTGAACAAGTAAAGGAAGAAAAAATAGACCTTACAAATGCTTTATCCTAAAGGATGGTGTAATTTAAAATGAAACAAAAAAAAGTTCCTATGCGTACTTGTGTTGTAACTAAAGAAAAATATCCTAAAAAAGAATTAATTAGGGTAGTAAGAGATAATACCGGTAAAGTAACGGTTGATAAGTCTGGCAAGCAAAACGGAAGAGGAGCATACCTAAAGAAAGATTTAGAAGTAGTAGATATGGCAAGAAAAACTAAAGCCTTAGAAAAATATTTAGAAGTTTTAATACCTGAGGAGGTATATGAGGAGTTAGAAAAAGCTATAAATAAATAAAGAAAGGGGCGATTTGTCTCATGATGAGTGTTTTAGAATATGCACAAGATATGAATAAAAGTGTAGAAGAAATAATAAAGATGTGTGGTAAGTTAGGAATTGATGTTAAAAATGAAGACGATATGCTTTCGGATGATTCTATCGTTGAACTTGATAATGCGTTTTCAAACGAACCAGAAGAAGAAAGCGTAGTAGATGAAGAAATAATCAAAAAAATGGACGAAGATGATTATTATGACGAAGCTATTGATACTTTAATAGATAAAAAGGATGCGGTTTATAACAGTGAGCCAAAACCAGTTAAACAAAAGAAGAAAAATAAGAAAAACGATAAAAAAGATATTAAAAAAGCTAAAAAAGAAATGTATAAAAACAAGGAAAAACTAGTTTCTAATGAAACGGAGTCTAACTCTAACATTATTTTATACAAAGAAGGAATGACAATTAAGGAGTTTGCAAAAGAACTTTCTGTTTCGGTTACTGATTTAATTAAGAAATTAATGACTTTAGGTATTATGGCTAGTATGAATGCATCAATAAGTTTTGATGATGCATCAGTTATCGCGTTAGAATATAATAAAGAATTAAAAAGAGAAGAAACGCAAGACATTGCAAACTTTGAAAAGTTTGAGGTAACAGATGATCCAAAGGATCTAGAAGAAAGACCTCCTGTTGTAACAATAATGGGACACGTTGACCATGGTAAAACGTCTCTTTTAGATGCCATTAGACAAAGTCACGTAATAGAAGGCGAATTTGGTGGTATAACTCAGCATATAGGAGCATACCAAGTAAGTTATAATGGTAAGAAAATAACTTTTATTGATACTCCAGGGCATGCTGCATTTACTGAAATGAGGGCAAGAGGTGCATCTATTACTGATATAGTAATTATAATTGTTGCAGCAGATGATGGTGTTATGCCTCAAACAATAGAAGCAATTGATCATGCAAAAGCAGCAAAAGTTCCAATTATAGTTGCGATAAATAAAATGGATAAACCAGGAGCTGATCCTGACAGAGTAATGCGTGAAATGAGTGAACATGGTCTTACACCTGATTCTTGGGGTGGAGATACATTATTTGTTCCTATTTCTGCAAAAACTCATGAAGGAATTGATAAATTATTAGAAAACCTGTTATTTATAGCTGAAATGCAAGAATTAAAGGCTAATCCAAAACGTTATGCAATGGGTACCGTAATAGAATCTAAACTGGATAAAAACGTAGGTTCAGTTGTTACTTTACTTGTTCAAAATGGTACTTTAAGATTAGGAGACCCAGTTGTTATTGGGGAGTATTTTGGTAAGGTAAGAACACTTAAAAATGATTTAGGCGAAGAAGTTGTTGAAGCACTTCCTTCATCCCCTGTTTCTGTAACTGGTATATCAGGAGTTCCAACAGCAGGTGATAAATTCATGGCCTTTGAATCAGAAAAGCAAGCTCACAGCGTTGCAGAGCAAAGAAGTGAAGTAGCTAAGTTAAAATCAAATACGCTAGCTAGTGCAATAAGCTTGGATGATTTATTTGGTAAGATATCAGAAGGGTTAAAAGAAATTAACATCGTGTTAAAAGCAGATGTTAAAGGTAGTGAAGAAGCTGTTAAAAACACGTTATCTAAAATAAATGTTGAAGGATGTAAATTAAACGTTATAAGAAGTGGTGTTGGTACTATTACTGAAAGTGATATTGTTTTAGCTAATGCATCTAGTGCAATCATAATTGGATTTAACGTAAGACCATCAGCTAAAATACTTGATATTGCAAAAGAATATGGTGTAGATGTTAGACTTCATAACATAATTTATAAAGTAGTAGAAGAAATGGAAGCTGCTATGAAAGGTATGCTAGATCCTGAATATGAAGAAAAAACAATTGGTTCAGCTGAAATAAGAAAGATATATAAATTCTCTAAAACTGGTAATATCGCAGGATGTTACGTTTTAGATGGTGTAGTGAAAATGGGTGCTAAAGCACGTGTTATCCGTGATGGAGTTGTAATATATGATGGTGCAATTAACACAATTCAAAGGGAAAAGAACCAAGCAAAAGAAGTAAAAGCCGGATTTGAATGTGGTATTACACTAGAAAATTACGGTGATATTAAAGAAAAAGATATTATAGAAGCATATGAACTTGTTGAAATAAAGAGGTAAGTTATGAGCGTTAAAACAGAAAGAATAGCAAATTTATTAGTAAGAGAAATAAGTGACATATTACAAAATGAAGTAAATGATGAAGATATTAAGTTTGTAACAATTACTTATTGTAAGGTAGATACTGACCTTTCTTTAGCGCAAGTTTACTGTACTGTTTTAGATCAAAATAAGAAAGATAAGTGTTTGCATGATCTAAATGGAGCAAAAGGATTTATTAAGACCGAACTTGCTAAAAGAAAGCTAGAGATAAGAAGAATTCCAGATTTAAGATTTATATATGATGAATCAGTTGAGTATGGAAATAAAATAGAAAACATAATAAATAAAATAAACAAAGATTAAAAAGGTAGATTTTTCTATCTTTTTTTGTTTTTTTGTAGAAATTAAAAGAAAAATAATATATAATTATATTAATGATACAGAATGCGGCTGGTGATATAGATGATTAATTTAGTTAAAAAAGAAAATCTTAACGTTGGAATACTTGAAACTGACTTTGATATTTTTGCGGATATAATTAATACTTTTTCAAGTGAAACATTGAAGAGGGATTGTTTGACGGATATTGATGATTACATAGTACCAGAGTATTTTAAAAATAAAATAACAATTGTTATACAAACTAATGATATGTTAATTGGGTATGCAACATTTGAATTTAAAGCTAGTAATAACTCATCTAATGTTGAAATAAATAAATTATACGTACTGGATGAGTTTAAGGATAAAAATATGGAAGGGTTACTAGCGGAGGCAGTTATTTATGTTGCGGGAGAAGTTGGCTCTAGAAGTGCGTTTGTAACAGTTGATGAACATGATTCAAAAACTCTTGCAATATATAGATCAATTGGCTTTTATGAAGTTGGTATTAATGAAATTGGAAGTATGCTTAGCATAAACGTGTCATCGGCGGTAGCAACAAGAAGATTAAATGATAAATTTAGGGATATACCAAAAGATTCAGTAAATTATAAAGATTTAAAACTAGTTAAAAAAATAGCTTCTGGAAGATCAGGGAATATATATTTGACTCAAGATGGAAGAATTCTTAAAATGTTTACCTCAACTTCATTTACATATATAAAAGATAGAGAAGAAACTCTTAGATATTTAAAAAATATTGATGTAGATGAAATAGTTAAACCTAAACATCTTGTTTATTATGATGGAGTATTTGTGGGTTATATAATGGAATGTTTACCTGAAGGTGAGGCATTGTGCAAAAACACTGAGAAATATAGTTTTGAAGAGAAGATAGAAAAGATTAAAAAAATAGAAGAGGTTATGAAAAAACTTCATAGAAAAAAAATTTATATTTGTGATTTGAATCTTGATAATATTTTTTCTGACAAAAATGGTAATATAAGGTTAATCGATTGTGATGGTTTTGTAGTGAAAAAAAACGTTGTAAATGATGAAGTATCTTTAAAATATCAAGATCCTATATATAAAATTGTATCAGATAAAACTGATTTGTATGCTTTTGCGGTAACTAGTTTAGAACTATTAACGGATGAAAAAATAAATAATGATGCGTCATCTTTAGATGTTGAAAAAATATATAATAAGAACAAGGGAAAATTACCAGTTAGTTTTAAAAACTACTTTGAAAGTATTTTTAAAACAAAGGATCGTTTTTACTTATCTGATTCGTATGAGAAGTACTTATCTAACATGTATGATGATACTGATGATTCATCACTTCCAATTACCAAAAGTGGTAAAATAAGTGTTATTATACTTTCTATAATGATAGTTGTAATAGCAATAGTAGGATATGTTTTATTTAAATGTGGCAGGTAATAATACCTGTTTTTTCGTTTCTTGTTGACAAGATTTAGTATTTGTGATAGTATATGAGGCATTTAAAGCAAAGAGGGGGAAAAGAATCATGAAAAATTTAATTATTGATTTAGAAAAAACAATGCTTGAAGTACAACAAATGGATAGAGAGATGAGTTTATCTATTTCAAATACGACTGGTGATTTAAAACAACAATTATTTGATAAAAAGAATGAATTAAAAAATACATCATCTGATAAAAAATTAGTTATAGAAAATCAGATTGAAGTTCTAACAAAACAAATAACAGTTGCTGAAAAAAGATTATTAGAATCTTTTAATGCTAAAAAGGAAGAAATTATTCAAAAGATTGCTGATAAAGTAGTCTCTAAAAAACAAGAGATTGAAAAGGAAATCTTTGATAAAACTTCACAATTAAGACAAACAAAAAATAATATAGAAGTCGCAATAAAAAATGATAATTTTTCAAGAATTACTAAATTATCAGACGAAGCAGGTTCTATAAAGAAATCTTTAGAAGCTTTACAAAAAGATTATGATAGTATTATTAAACTATCTGATAAAGTTATAAAATTAACTAGCGTATATGGTTTTGATGGTATTACAAAACCTAAAACTATTAGTCCTATTAGTGTTGGAAGTGAGTCTTCACCTGAAGAATCCAAGGAAAATGATAACGAAAATACTAAATCAAGTACAACAGATGGATATATTCCGCCGGAAAAATTACTTGAAAAATTTAGAGAAGATTTGAAAAAGGAAGCTACAAATTTATATTCTGATGCTTCCAAAAGAAAGGCTCAAATTGACTTTTTCAAAGATGCTTTAATTAAACTTACTAGTTTTGATGAAACTAAAGACTTGTTAAGAAAAGAAGATTTTGATATGATGAATTCAATTATAGCAAGTTATAATACTGATATAAAAAGAGATGCTATGAAAAAGGAAGCAGAAGAAATAGCAGACGAAGAAGTAGAAAAAAAGAGCTTTAGACAAATTTTAAAATTAAATGGAAAAAGAATAAAGGGAAAGTTAAAGAAAAATGAAAACGTTAATTTTATGGATACTATCTTTATATTAGTTAAAAAGAATAACTTATCAAAAATGAAATTAGCGTTACTACTTGATGGCGCAAACAAGTTGAAAAAACGTGATAGAAAAATTTATGATGTAGCAAATAAAGCAATTTCAAAGAGATTATTTAATCACTTATTAAATAATCGTTCTGAAGCTAAAGTGGAAACGTGGATAGAATTATTAAAAACAATGCCAGATGAAATTAAAGTTTCTGGAAATTGTTCTTATTCGTTTGATTTTGTTGCTGAAGAGGCAAAATACGAGGTAGAAAAAGCATTTCAAAATAAGCTAATAGATGAGAATAGATATAATGTGCTTATAACAAAGATTTTAGATATAGTATATTATCGTAGAAACGTTGATGATTACTATTACGATTGTGATCAGAAATTATATAGCTATGTTGATAGTGAAAGTGAAAATATAGAAAAGAATCAAAGACAAATAGTAAAATAAGGATATTTTTATCCTTTTTTATTTTTTGTATGATAAAATTAAAAAGGTGATATAAATGGATGGAATAATAGTAATTAATAAACCAAAAGGAATAACTAGCCGTGAAGTTGTAAATAAAGTGTGTAAACTATTAAATACTAAAAAGGTTGGGCATACTGGAACTTTGGATCCCATTGCAACGGGGGTTTTAGTGTTATGCGTAGGAAAAGCAACTAAGTTAGTGGAGACTTTAACATCAAATGATAAAGAGTATGTTGCAACTGTTAAATTAGGTATTTTAACAGACACATTAGATACCGATGGAACTATTATAGAAAAAAAGTGTGTAAATCTTGACAAAGATAAGCTAGTAAACGTATTAAATTCATTTATTGGTACGTATAATCAGGAGGTTCCAATTTATTCTGCAGTTAAGGTAAATGGTAAAAAGTTGTATGAATATGCAAGAGCAAAAAAAGAAGTTACAATCCCAAAAAGAATGGTTGAAATAAAAAAAATAAAATTGATAGAATTCGGTAGTGACTATTATAAATTTAAGGTAACGGTATCTAAAGGAACATATATAAGAAGTTTAATTAAAGATATTAATGATAAATTAGGTGTAATAGGAGTAATGAGTGATTTGGTAAGAACAAAACAAGGTAAATTTTCTATAAATAATTCATATACTTTAGAAAATATGGAAAATAATAACTATAATGTTTTAACAATAACTGATGTTTTAAAAGATGAAAATTGTGTTATAATAAGTAACACATTGTTTGAAAAAGTTAAAAATGGTGCATTAATAAATAATGAATATAATACTAGTATGGTAACTTTTATATATAATGATAGTGTAATTGCAATATATAAAATATATGACAAAGATAAAAGTAAGTTGAAACCATATAAAATGTTTATATAGAAAGGATGATAATATGGAAATTTATAAAGGTACTGAGGAAGTAATTATAGGTACTATAGATGGTAAATATAAAGAAAATGAGGTTACCAAAGTACCTAAGGAGAGAACAGAAAAATTAATCTCAGAATATAATTCTGGAGAATTAACGTTAAGATTTGTAGATGCAAATGAAACAAATAGTTTACAACATGAAGAAAATGACTTGCATAAATGGTTAAAATAATGTATATTATTAGTGTTACCTTATCTCGGGTGTTTGGAAAGTACTCCTAACCACATCTTAGGTATAGGCGAATAAATAAAAAAAGGAGGAATATACTTATGTTAAAAAAAGAAGTTAAACAAGAAATTATAAAGAAGTATGCAACTCACGAAGGAGATACTGGTTCTCCAGAAGTACAAATTGCAGTTTTAACTGAAGAAATTAACGTATTAACTAATCACTTAAAGGAAAACATTCATGATTTCCATTCAAAAAGAGGATTATTAATGAAGGTTGGTAAAAGACGTAATTTACTTAATTACCTTAAGAAGACTGATATTAATAGATACCGTGAATTAATTAAGTCATTAGGATTAAGAAAGTAATTTATTTTGTAAAGTAGGCACTCTTTTTTGGGTGTCTTTTTATATAGATTAAGGAGATGTAATAATGGAAAAAAGAATATTTGAAACAGAATTTAGAGGTAGAAAATTAACTGTTGAAGTAGGAGAATTAGCTAAACAAGCTGATGGTGCAGTATTAGTAAGATATGGGGATACAGTAGTATTATCAACTGTATGTGTAAGTCATGATGCTAATATATTATCAGACTTTTTCCCTTTAATGGTTTTATACCAAGAAAAGTTATATTCAGTAGGTAAAATACCTGGTGGATTTATTAAAAGAGAAGGAAGACCAACGGAGAATGCAACACTTGCAGCTAGAATGATAGATAGACCAATGCGTCCTTTATTTCCAGAAGATTTTAGAAATGAAGTACAAGTTGTAAATACCGTTTTATCAGTAGATCCTGATAATTCACCTGAGCTTACTGCAATGCTTGGATCATCTATTGCAACATCTATTAGTAAGGTTCCTTTTGATGGACCAATCGCAGGTGTTAAAGTAGGAAGAATAAATGGAGAATTTATAATTAATCCAACTGTTGAAGAATTAGAAAAAACAGATATAGACCTTACTGTTGCAGGTACAATGGATGCAATTAATATGGTTGAAGCAGGAGCTAAAGAAGTAAGTGAAGATGATATGCTTGAGGCATTAATGTTTGGTCATGATGCAGTAAAAGAACTAGTTAAGTTTGAAAATAAAATAATAAAAGAAATAGGTCAAGAAAAAATGGAGTATGAAGCTCTAGAAATAACAGATGAGCTTAAAGATGAGATTTCATCTCTTGCAAAAGAACCATTAGATAGCGCAATGCGTATTAAAGATAAACTAGAAAAATATGCTGCAATAGACAAAGTAAAAGAAGACGTAGTAGCTAAATTTGAATATGAAAATGAAGATTTAGATAAGGACGCTTTAAACGAACTTTTAACAAAGGTTAAGTTATGTTTAGGAATGATTGAATACGAAGTATTTAGAAAGATTGTTGTTAAAGAGAAAAAACGTGCAGATGGAAGAAAAATGACTGAGATAAGACCTCTTTCAACAGACATTGATTTACTTCCAAGAACTCATGGGTCTGCTTTATTTACTCGTGGTGAAACACAAAGCTTGTCAGTTGTAACATTAGGTGCCCTTGGAGAACATCAAATAATAGATGGTCTTTCTCCAGAAGATCAAAAAAGATTTATGTTACATTATAACTTCCCACAATTTTCTGTTGGTGAAACAGGACGTTATGGTGCTCCAGGACGCCGTGAAATAGGACATGGTGCATTAGGAGAAAGAGCGCTTGCTCAAGTTATGCCTTCTGAAGAAGAATTTCCATACACAGTACGTGTTGTATCAGAAATATTAGAATCAAATGGTTCATCATCACAAGCATCTATTTGTGCTGGATGCATGGCTTTAATGGCTGCTGGTGTACCAATAAAAGCTCCAGTTGCAGGTATTGCAATGGGACTTATTACAGATGGTGATGACTATACAATATTAACTGATATTCAAGGTATGGAAGACCATTTAGGTGATATGGACTTTAAGGTTGCAGGTACAAAAGATGGTATTTGTGCACTTCAAATGGATATAAAAATAAAAGGTATTACTAAAGAAATATTAAGTAAGGCATTAGCACAAGCTAAAAAAGCTAGACTTGAAATATTAAAGGTAATAGCAAAACAAATAAAAGAACCAAGAAAAGAAGTTAGTAAGTATGCTCCTAAAACTCTTACATTTACAATTGATCCTGGAAAGATAAAAGACGTTATTGGTAAAGGCGGAGAAATGATTACAAAGATTATTTTAGAGGCCTCAAACGTTGAGACTGTAACTGATATGAATGCTGTTAAAGTAGATATAGAAGAAGACGGAAGAGTAATTATTTATCATACTGATAGAGATATAATTAATAAGACTGCTGATATGATTAAAAACGTTATAAAGGAAGTAGAAATAGGTAAGATTTATACCGGCCGTGTTGTAAAAGTAATAGAAGAATTAGGGTGCTTTGTAGAACTTTGGGAAGGATGCGAAGGATTAGTTCACATCTCTCAATTATCAGATAAGAGAGTTGCTAAGACATCTGATGTTGTAAACGTTGGAGATGAAATAATTGTTAAAGCAACAGGCTTTAAAAATGGTAAGTTAAACTTATCTAGAAAAGAAGTATTAGTAAAAGATAAGATTAAAGATGAAAAACCATCAAAAAAGAAAGAAGAAAAGACTGAAGAGTAATTTCTTCTTTTTTTATGATATAATTTAAAATATAGGAGACATAAAAATGAAAATAGACTTTGAAAAAATAAATAAAA
>URFW01000006.1 GCA_900547225.1 uncultured Mycoplasmatota bacterium | reverse complement strand
TTATGAAAATTATATTAAAAACACTTTAAACAAAACAAGCGTTAGTACTAAAATTTTAACGTATAATGAGGCTGTTAGTTTAGGCTGTAATACAAATAGTAGTGATGGTTCAATGAAGATTTGCTCTTCATCAAATTCATGGGTTTATTCAACTGGTTATTGGTTATCAACTGCTGAATCATATGTTAATTTATATGCAATAACATTAGGATTTGAACATGGGCAAACAACATTAAAGGGGATTTTGTATTCTACGCCTTACTATGAGAATAATGCCATTGGCCTTCGTCCTGTAATTACAATATCAAAATCAGAATTATAATTAAAAAATATTAAAAGAACCAATTTGGTTCTTTTTTTCGACAGAATATTTAATTAATTTATCTTATTATGTATGTGGGTGATGAAATTATGAAAAAAACTATTATATGGGTTTTGTTTGCGCTTTTATCGGGAGCATTACTTGGTAAGATAACGTTTGATAGGTATGAAAAAATTGATACTAAAAACGTAATTAGTTACAATAATTATGTTTATATGCTTAAGTATGGTTCTTATAAAACAGTAGATGATATGACAAGTAATATAACTAATATAGATAGGTATATTTACATAACTGATGAAAATAAAACTACCGCTTATATTTCTATTTCAAAAACTAAAGAAAACTTAAACAAAATAAAGAAAATTTATGATGCTAAAAAAATTAAAACTACCATTTCAAAAGTAAAAATAGATAACGATGAATTTATTCAAAATTTAAATGAATATGAAAAACTACTTAGTGCAACGGATGATGAGGCATCACTTCTTATTATAGAAAGACAAATTTTATCTTGTTATGAAAGCGTGGTTCAAAATGATTAATAAAACTTTAATAAAGGATGTTCCAGAAGAAGAAAGACCAAGAGAAAGATTAGTTAAATATGGTGCTAAAAATTTATCTACTAGTGAGCTTATTGCAATTATTTTAAAAACTGGAACTAGGGATTATTCATCAAAGTATTTAGCAGGCGAAGTATTAAAACTAGTAAATGATGTATCAGACTTAAAAAAACTTACTTTAAGTAAATTAATTAACATAAACGGAATAGGTGCTGTTAAAGCAATTGAGTTTTTAGCGGCCTTAGAACTTGGAAGAAGAGTTTATGATGAAAAACCGCTTGATAATAATTTAAAGTGCAATAGTGCGGAAAAAATTTATAGACACTTTAGATCACTTTTAATGGATTCTAATCAAGAATATTTTTATTGCCTATATTTAAATCAGCAGAAGAAGTTAATTGATAAAAAGCTGTTATTTAAAGGTACGTTAAACAAAAGTTTAGTTCATCCAAGAGAGATATTTAAAGGTGCTTATCTATCTTCTGCAGCATATATAATATGCATTCATAACCATCCATCAGGAAATGTCATTCCGTCTAATGAAGATATCATAATAACAGAAAACTTAGTTAAAATAGGCAGAATGCAAGGAATTCCAGTTATAGATCACATTATAATAGGAGATAATAATTACTATAGTTTTTATGAAAATGATTTAATAGGAAAGGAGTAGAAGATGAACGTAAACTTAAAAAACGTAAAAAGAAAGATAATATTTATAATTGTCATATCAATTTTTGTTATTTATTTTTCACTTGCATGTGCCCTCTCTGATAGAAGGTATTTATATATAGAAAGCACTTTTAAAACGGTAATATCAAAAATAAATGAATTTTTTATTAATAACTCTTATAGCCTTAATAATTATAGTAGTAACATAACTAATTCTAAAGTAAAGTATTTGGAAAAAGAAAATGATAATTTAAGAAAAATAGTAGGATTAAAAGAAAAGAAAGAAAATTATATATTTTCAGAAGTTACAAGTCACGTTGCATTAGAAAGTGCTAGATTAACAATTAATAATGGATATAAGTCTGGTATTAAAAATGATCTTCCGGTAATTAATGAAGAGGGATTAGTTGGATTTATTTCGAAAACTGGTAAATACGTAAGTGAAATAACTTTAATAACTAGCATTAACAAAGATAATATGATTCCTGTGTTTATTAATTCAAATGGAAATGAATTATTTGGAATGTTAAGTAGTTATGATGCTAAAAAAGGCTTATTTAAAGTAACTGGAATAACTAATAAAGATAGTGTAAGTAATGGTGATACCGTAACTTTATCAGGATATGATAATAATTTATATAAAGGTATATATGTTGGACGTGTCGTAAAAGAAGAGTTAAGTAATTATGGAATATCTAAAACAATCTGGGTTAAATCAGGAGTAAACTTTGATGATATTTTGTTTGTAGGAGTAATAAGAGGTGATTTAAAATGATGGTTTTAATAATAATATTTTTTATTATAACTGTTATATTAGAATCACTAGTATCTAATTTGATAGTTAATTTTATTCCTTTTTTTATACCTTGTTTTATAGTTATTTTTGCTTCTTTAAAAATAAATAGAAACCATTTTTATAAAACTCTTATAACAGCGGGAATAATATATGATCTTATGTATACAAACCAGGTTATTTTAAATGCTTTATTATTTTGTTTTTATGGCTTTTTAGTAAGCCTTATACTTAAAACTTCGAAAAACTTTATGTTATGTTTTTTATCATATACTGTAATTTGCCTAATAAATGTTTTTGTAAATTCTATTATTCCTGTTATGCAAAATAACGTTACGATAAATAGTATAGTTCATAAAATATCTTTTAGTATTCCCATAAATATCTCATATTTTGTTATTGCATACTTATTATTTATTGGCATAAATTGTCTAATTAGTAATAGAAAAAATAAAATGCGCATACCTATAAATTAGGTGATTGGTATGGATAATTCTTTTGATATGTATAATAAAAAATTAAAGAAAGAAAAAAAAGATGATGATAATAAAAACACGTTATCAAAGTTTTTATTTACCATCTTAATTAAAAGTTTAATAGTTGTATTACTTTTTCTATCAAGCATGATATTCATAAGACAAAATGATAAAAATAAGAAAATGTTTAAAGAAAAAGTATATAATAACTCTCTTTCTTTCGCTAAAATTTATAATTTATATAGCAAGTATTTGGGAGATGCACTTCCTTTTAAAGATACTATTAAAGATGATACTAAAAAGGTATCTAATGAAAAAATTACATATTCTTCTATAAAAAAAGAGGGAGATGGCTACTTACTTGTTGTGCCTAGTAATTATACTTTACAGTCTATTAAAAGTGGGATAGTAATAGAAGTTAAGAAAGATGATAAATATAAAAACATAGTAAAAATTCAGGATAAGTCTGGTGTTAACATAACTTATAAAAACTTAAATGAAGTAGAAGTTAAGTTATATGATTACGTGGAAAAAGGTGAAATATTAGGTAGTGTATCAAATAAGCTATATATAAATTTTGAAAAGGATGGTAAGTACTTATCTTATGAAAAGTATTTATAAAAAGATAAAACTATCTCCTTTTTTTCTGTTAATTATTTTTATTTCATTAATATCTGGTTTGTTTAAAGATGTTATTACGTTATTTACGATAATAATTATTCACGAATTAGGGCATATAATTTTATCACGCCTTTTTAAATGGAACATAAAAAGTGTAGAAATAGGTGTATTTGGAGGCTTTATAACTTATGATGATGTTATTGATAAACCATTTATAGAAGAGATAATAATTTCTTTAGGAGGCTTTTTAATGCAGGGATTAATCTTTTTAATTACTTACATTTTAAGTAAAAATGGTCTGTTTTCCATTAAGGAAGCCTCATTAATAAACCGATATAACTTATCCATTTTCTTATTTAATGCAATTCCAGTATATCCACTTGATGGTTCTAAAATTTTACTTGTTATATTAAACATGTTTATTCCGTATAAAAAGTCTTTAAAGATAACGTGTTTTATGTCTGTTTTACTTATTTTTTTAATTTTTTTATTACTAATTAGCCTTGATGTTAAAGTTAATTCTAGTTATATAATAATAGGACTTTTTATAATGGGAAAAGTTATAAGTTTAATTAAAGATATTCCTTATTTATTTAATAAGCTTTTATTTGAAAGGTATTTATATAAACCAATAAATTTTAAAATTACGTATGTTAATGGCTTGGATTTAACTATGTTTAAAAGAAGAAGAAAGCATTATTTTATAAAGGATGGACACTTTATTCCTGAAATGAAAATTTTAAAAGAAAGATTTGACTAATATATGTTTATATGGTAAAATTGTAACGTTTGAATGAACTTCTTGTTCTTCAACCACACAGAAAAGGTTATAAACATGAAATATGTACCTTAATGGTGAGTCTAAGTTTTAAAGTAAGGAGGCAAAAATATGAAAGCAGTTATCGAAACTGGTGGTAAACAATACCTAGTTGAAGAAGGTTCTGTAATCTACGTTGAAAAATTAGATTGCGAAGCTGGAAAAAAATACACTTTTGATAAAGTAGTTATGGCTGGTTCAAAAGTTGGTACACCTTATGTTAATGGTGCTAGCGTAGAAGCTAAAGTTGAAAAACATGGTAAACAAAAAAAAGTTGTTATCTTTAAGTATTTACCAAAGAAAAGTTCTCATAAGAAACAAGGTCATCGTCAACCATATACTAAGCTTACAATCACAAAAATTAACGCTTAATTAGTTGGTGAGATAAGATGATTAAAATAAATGTAAATTATGACGATAATTATGTATCTAAATTTAAGGTATCAGGTCACGCAGGTTATGATGTAAGTGGAAAGGATATCGTTTGTGCATCAGTATCAAGCCTTGTTATATCAAGTATTAATCTTGCTTTAAGATTAAATGAAAAATCAGTTGTTGTAACACAAAAAGAAGGCTTAATAGATGCAAAAGTTCTAGTGCATGATAAAGTCATTAACGAGGTATTTCTAAACATGATTAATATGTTAGAAGAATTACAAAAAAGTTATAAAAACAATATAAAATTTATATAGAATGGAGGCCCTACAATGCTAAAGTTACAAATTCAATTATTTGCACACGTTAAGGCGCAAGGTTCAACCCATAACGGCCGTGATAGTGAAGGTAGAAGATTAGGTGCTAAAGCAGCTGATGGTGAATTGATTAGTGCTGGTTCAATTATCTATCGTCAAAGAGGAACTAAGATTTATCCAGGCGTAAACGTTGGTATGGGTAAAGATCATACATTATTTGCAAAGATTACTGGATACGTTAAATATGAACGTAAAGGTAGAGATAAAAAACAAGTTAGTGTATATGAAACAAAGTAATATCATCTTTATGATGGTATTTTTTAATTTTATGTGATAAAATTATTGCGAGGTGAATTTTATGCGTTATAACATAGTAAAGGATGCAGATGAAATATTAAAAAATAGTAAGTATTTAATTAAGAATCCAAGTAATTATAAAAATAAATGGAAAACTGTATTTAACAATAATAATCCTATATGTTTAGAATTAGGTATGGGACGAGGTAGTTTTATTACTAATATGGCAATCTTAAATCCCAAGGTAAATTATATCGGACTTGAAATAGATAAGTCTCAGACAGCAACTGCAATTAACAAAATAGGAGGAAGAGTAATTCCTAACCTTAGAATTATTTGTGCGGATGCTAAGGATATTATCAATTTCTTTGGTAAGGAAATAGATACAATTTACTTAACTTTTTCAGAACCATGGCCAAAGAAGCAGGATGCTAATAAAAGATTTACTAATATATCATACCTAAAGTTATATGACAGAATATTTAAGAAAAATAAACACATTATCTTAAAGACTGATAATAAAATATTGTTTGCGTCAGCACTTGAAAGTCTAAGTGATTATTGGTACGTGTTTGATAAGGTAAGCTTAGATTTGCATAATGATGAAAGAAAAATAGATAACGTTATGACTGATTTTGAAAAGCAATACTACAAGGAACATCGCGCTATATATTACGTTGACGCATCATTTAAAGGATAATAATTATATTAATGCAAGGAGGCATGTTTTATGTTTGTAGATGAGGTTATAATAAAAGTTAAAGCCGGTAATGGTGGTGATGGATGTACAGCTTTTAGAAGGGAAAAATACATTCCTGATGGTGGGCCTTTTGGAGGTAATGGAGGACGTGGTGCAAACATTATCTTTGAAACTGATTTAGGCCTTAGAACGCTTCTTGATTTAAGATATCAAAAATTAATTAAGGCACCTAAAGGTGCAAACGGAGAAGGTAAAAATAAAAACGGTAAGGGTGCATCTGACGTAATAATAAAAGTGCCTTTAGGAACTACTGTTAAAGATATGGACACTGGTCTTATAATAGCGGATTTAACCAAGAAGGGTGATAGCGTTATAGTAGCTAAAGGCGGAAGAGGTGGACGTGGTAACACGGCTTTTGCAACTGCAACAAATCCTGCTCCCAACTTTTCAGAACATGGCGAACCTGGAGAAGAAAAAACTTTAAAGGTAGAACTTAGATTACTTGCGGACGTTGGTTTTGTTGGAATGCCATCGGTTGGTAAATCTACTATCTTATCTAAAATTTCCGCATCAAAGCCTAAGATTGCAGCATATCATTTTACTACCTTAAATCCTAACTTAGGTGTTGTTAAAACGATTGACGGAAGAACTTTTGTTGCGGCTGATTTACCTGGATTAATTAAGGGGGCTTCTTTAGGTGAAGGCCTTGGAGATAAATTTTTAAAACACATACAAAGAACACGTGTTATAGCACACATTATAGATATGTCTGGTCTTGAAGGAAGAGATCCACTAGAAGATTATGAGACAATTAATGAAGAGCTTAAGGACTTTGATGAAAAACTTATTTTAAAACCTCAAGTTGTAATAGCAAATAAGATGGATCTTGAAGGTGCAAAAGAAAACTTAGAAAGATTTAAGAAAAAATATAATGTGCCGGTATATGAGGTTAGTGCAATAACAAATAAAGGACTTGATAAGGTGCTTGTTAAAATAGCAGACGAGTTAGATAAGATAAAGGAAGAACCATTATTTTCCGATGAGGCGTTTGAATCTCACGTATTATATAAGTTTAAGAAGGAACAACCATTTACGATTACAAGAGATAACGATATTTACGTTGTAAAGGGAAAAGAAATAGAAAAATTATTTCATATGACTAAGTTTACCGATGAAGGAGCCGTTCGTTTTGCAAGAAAACTAAGAGCGATGGGAATAGATGATAAACTTCTAGAAATGGGAGCTAAGTACGGAGATAAGGTACAAATAGAAGATCTAATATTTGAATTTAAAGAGTAATTATTTTACTCTTTTTTCTTTACATTATGTTAATAATAATCTTGCACTTTATAGATATTTATTATAAAATTATGGTATAGGTAAAGGAGGATTGTTATGATGAAAAATGAAGAAGAAATTGAAACTCTTGATTTTGAAGATAGTAAGCCTTCTTTAGATGATACTGTTGAAATGCTTGATTTTGAAGCGGATAAAAAAGTATCTAACGAAATAGATGAAATGCTCGATTTTATAGATGTTAAGCAAACAAAAAACGATGAAAATGAAGAAAAAGCATTAGGAAAATTGCTTGATACAAACGCTGGTACAACATCTAGTGTACAAATAGATGCCGACAAAGAAAAGCTAGATGAGTATGTTCCTACGATAAAAGATTTAAATATAAAAAATGCAAAAACCAGGAAAATCGTAAAAAAAGTTATGTTGTACGTTATAATAGTAATGCTATTAGGGTTTGAAACGTTTATAAATAAAACGGGTGATGTATTAAACGATTTAGTTGTTTATGCCAGTGATAACGAACCAATTAGAATATTACAGAATGGAAAATATGGATACATAGACTACACTGGTGATAAAGTTGTAACTCCTAAATATACTTATGCTGAGAATTTTAAGAGTGGATATGCCATAGTAAAAAATTCTTCTAACGTACCTTTGATAATAAATAGAGGTGGAAAAGAGGCCGTAAAGTCAGGAACTTATTTTTCTCTTTATAGAGCAAAAAGTGATATAGTAGCCTCAAAAATTTATAAAAATGGATTGAAGTATGGTATTTTAGATTCTAGATTAAAACAAAAAACTCCTTTTTTATACGATATGGTTTCTTATAAAGGAAATGTATATACTTATGTAAAAGGAAATAGTGTAGGACTTATAAATTTAGATGGTAAAAAAATATTTACCTATAAATTAACAGATAAAGATGATAAATCAATTGATGTTTCAGCAAGTGAATTAACTGATGGCGGATATGATTGTTATGCCGTTGTTAAGGTTAATTCAACTTCACAGATAGTTAATTTAACGGACGGAACAATAGTTTCTAATCCTACGCTAAATGAAATAGTAGCAGATAAAAATAATGTATTTTACGAAAAATTAAATAGTGGTGTAAAAAGATACATGTACGTTTTAGATAATAAAGTTATTTTTGAAAGTGAAAGTTATAATGCTGTTTCGGTTCCATCTATAAAAGCTGGGGTTATTAAAGCGATGAATGCATCTTTTTCTCAGGAATATATCAGTGTTAAAACTCTTCAAAATTTTAAGGATAATTTACCAGAACAAGATGTATTTTATGGAGATAACGTTTTTGTATACTATGATCATAATTATAAAAAAAACACCAAAGAAATAAAATTTGTTCAAGCAGGTCAAGTATATGAAACATTAAATGCTGATTATGATATTTATCAGGAGTTTAAAAACGGTTTTTCAATCGTAAAGTTTAAGGACGGAAGCTATGGATATATAGATTCTTATGGCAAGTTAATAAATGATGCTAGTTACGTAGAGGCATTACCATTTGATTCTTATGGAGATGCAATAGCTAAAACGAATGATGGTTATGGTGTTATTAATAAGGAAGGTAAAGTGGTAATTGATTTTAAATATGATGAGATAAAAACAACATCATCAAACGTAAAAAAAACAACATCATTAAACAGGAATAACGTGTTTTATGCTGCTAAGAAAGATGGTAATTATACTCTTTATAATTCTAATGGGAAAATGGTTAGTAAAACAAAATATAATGATGTTTCTTTTGATAATTCGTTTCCTATAATAAAACTTTCAAGTGATATTAAGGATATTCTTTATCTAACAGAAAATAAAAAGGAAATAAATCTAACTTCATTTAATACTGATTATGAAGCTCATGATGATTATATTATTGTTAAAAATGAGTATTATAATTATAGCGGTAAGATGATATACGTTGATAATAATAAGGAAGGCGATGGTGATTAATGAAAAATGATATGGAAATGATAGATGTATCTGATTCTTCTAAAGGAAAAGATAAGTTTATCCTTGGGGTTTATATTGCATTAATTTTATTGATTGTTTTGGGATTAATTACTTATTTTTTTGGCTATGATTTATTAAAATCATATATAGAGGTGTAATATGTCAGTTAATAAATGGTTTAAAATGAATAAAGAGAAAATAATAGATGTAATAATAGTACTTGTTATTATATTATTATATATTGCGGTATTCATGTATATATACACGAATTTTAGAGAACGAAAAAGAAGAGAATTAGCAGGCGGAATAATCGATAAAATAGATAATGAAATAGAAAAAAATAAGGAAAATGATACTAATTCATATGAAGCGGCCATTTCTTATAATGGATATAAATACACTGTTTTAGGTAAGGTATACATAAGAAAAATAAATTTGTATCAACCAATACTTAAGGAAAACACCAAGGGCGCTTATAATACAGCATTGGTTAAAATGGCTGGCCCTAATTTAAATGAAAAAGGAAACGTATCTATTGGTGGACATAATTTTATGAGGGGGAATTATTTCATTAAAATAAAAAGGTTAGTTGATAATGACGTAGTTGAGATAACCGACTTAATCGGAAGAAGGGTAAAATATTATGTTTATGAATATGGTGTGGTAAATAAAGATGATGCTTCATATTTGGCACAGCCAGATAATAAGGATGATAGAATAGTTACGTTAGTAACATGTACTAAAGGTGGTAAAGAAAGATATTACGTAAAGGCGAGAGCAAAATAAAAGGTACTAATTTATAGTACCTTTTGGTAATTCATATATGTTTTTTGTGCCCTTTGGCGCAATTAGAATTCTCCATGGTTTAATATTTTTGTAACGCTTTAATATGTTATCATCATTATCTGTTGCAATAACATCAATCTCTTCTAGCATAAAAAACGTATGAATGCTTTTGCAACGCTTGAATAAAAGCCCGTAGTTGATGTTTTTTTTAAACATTAGCCCGAGTAGTCGGTCTTTAAATCTTTTAGCTTCTTTGATTTCTAATTTGTTAAAATTTAGCATAATAATCACCATAAAAATAATAACATTAAATTTTATTTGTGTAAATGAAATTTAAATAACATTGACAAAGGGTAATATAAAATGTTACACTAAATGTAGTTAAAATATGAGGTGTTGAAAATGAAAAAATTGAATAAAAAAGGTCAAGCATTAGTAGAATATGTTTTAATTATTGCATTAGTAACTGTTATTGCGGTTAGTTTAATAAAAATCTTTGGTGGTTATTTAAAGGATTCTATAACAAAGACTTCTTGTGAACTTGTCGGAGAAACTTATGTTAAAGGAGCAAAAGCTGGCGAAGGAACATGTAAGTAGGACCAATATGGTCTTTTTTTGTATAAATGAAAGTGGGAGATAGCATGAATAATATATTAAGAAAAAACGAGCGAGGAAGTTTAATTGTTATATCTGGTCCGTCTGGATCTGGGAAAGATACTATATGTGAAAGACTAAAGGAATACAAAAGTGATTTTTGGGTATCTGTTTCTTGTACAACAAGAAAACCAAGAAAAGGTGAAGAAGAGGGAATAAATTATTTTTTCTTGACTGAAGAAGAATTTAAAAATAATATTAAGGAAAATAAATTTATTGAATATGCAAAATATAATGGTAATTATTATGGGACTTTAAAAGATAAAGTAAATGAACATTTATCTAATGGAATAGATGTTATTCTGGTAATAGAAGTTCAAGGCGCGCTTGAAATAAAACATAAAATTCCAGAGTCAATATTTATATTTATTATGCCACCTACTATGAAAGAACTAATTTTAAGATTAAAGAAAAGAGGAACTGAAAGCCACGATGTAATAATAGAAAGATTTAAAAAAGCATATAAAGAAATAAATGAACTTAATAAATATAATTATGTTGTTGTAAACGATGAAATAGATAAAGCAACAAGGAAGGTTAATGCTATATTAGAAGCCCAAAAATGTATGGTAGAAAGGATAGAAGAAGTGTATCTTAACAATCCAGAAGAAGAAATACACGAACTTTTAATTGATGATAAAGATTTTGATAATAATGAATTAAATGTCTAAAAATGTCTTGAAATAATTTAACAAATGTGGTATTATTTAATTGTCAGTTAGAGGTATTAGCTGACTGAAGTAATTAATGGCAGTATAAGCAGTAACCAGCTTATGCAGTGATTAGCTGGAAGAAGTAATAGTAACCTTGATGTTTGAGGTTACTTTTTTTATGTAAAGTGAGTATCTATTCATTGATTAAAAGGTGAGTATATGGTACTATTAAAATGTTAATAATAAGTATAGGAGGAGTAATAAAGATGGAAAGAAACAGAAAAATAAAAATACTAAGTTTAGTGGCTTTAATAGTTGCGGTGCTAGGACTAGGAGTTGCGTTTGCAGCATTGTCAAGTAAACTTACAATAAATGGTAGTGCAAAAGCACAAGCAGGTTCATGGAACATCCATTTTGCAAAGACTTTAGATATGCCAACACAAACAACAGGAAATGCCTCTTTTACAGAACCAACATTATCTGATACATCTATTTTAGGATTTAAGGCTACTGTAACAAAACCAGGTGACAGCGTGACATATTATTTTGATATAGTTAATAGTGGTACCGTTGATGCTTTAGTTGATAGTTATGTATTTGAATATGGATATTATGAATGCTCTGGAAGTATTGTTAGTGATCGTCCAGAATGTAAGATATATGATTTTAATAGTGATGGGTTCGTTAATTATGCGGATTACAGTGTCTGGAAAGCAAGTATAAAATATGGATTATATTACACTGATAATAATAAAAAAATAATTGCCGGTGATGAAATAAGAGCAGGAGAGACAAAACACGCAAAATTAGTGGTTGAGTATTTAAGTAGTTCAAAATACTTACTTCCAGATGGAATGCAAATAACAAGTATGAAAAATAAACCTATAACAATAGATTTTGTTCAATCATCTTATGGAGATGAATGGTAGAATATTATGAGGAACCTGTGTGGGTTCCTTTTTAATAATTTTTAATTTATTTGACTTTAATTAGATGTTATAATTATTTATAGAAGGTGATCTTATGGAAAAAATACTTATCGTTGATGATGAAAATGATATTGCAGAATTAATATCAGATATATTGGAAGATGAAGGGTATGAAACGGTAATTGCAAATGATGGAAAAACAGCAATTAACTTGGTTAGAGAAGAAAACTTTGATTTGATCTTGCTAGATGTTATGATGCCGGATATTTCTGGTACAGAAGTTTGTGCAAGTATTAGAAATGAAACTTCTTGCCCTATTATATTTGTAACCGCTAAAACTAATTTAACTTCAAAACTAGTTGGTTTTGAGGTAGGTGCGGATGACTATATTACGAAGCCATTTGTAAATGAAGAATTAATTGCTCGTGTAAAAGCACACTTAAGAAGAGAAGGAAGATTAAACACTAAAAAAGCTAATGTAATAAAAATCGGAGAAGTAAAACTAAATAAGGAAAGTTTTGAGGTATTTAAAAATGATGAGCTTGTTATGCTTTCTACTAAGGAGTTTGAATTATTAAGATACCTAATGGAAAATGCGGGGATAGTTTTATCTAAAGAACAAATATACCAAAGTGTATGGAAGAATAATTATGGTGATATAGGTACTGTTGCAGTTAATATTAAGAGTTTAAGAAATAAGCTTGATACTGATGAAAAATATATTAAAACTATATGGGGTATGGGCTATAAGTTCGTAAAAGATGCACAATGAAAAAATGGTCAAATAAAACATTAACTCTACTTGTTTCAATAATATTACTTGCGTTAAATGGAGGTCTTTTGTTTTCATATTATAATTTTTATTTATCTGATAAGATGGCAAATGACTTATCTAGCGCAAAAACTGAAAACCATAATAGTATATATGTTATAACAAAGAGTATTGAGGGAAAAACTAGGGATGAAGCACTTGATTTAATAAGGCTTTATGTAAAAAATAATGGTGGTTATATAACAATTAAAGATTCTTCTGGAGATACCGTGTATACGAATAGTAAAGATACGTCCAAGATATTTTCTACAACAACAATGATAAACATTGATGGATATAATTATGAGCTTACATACTCTAAGATATCTGTTGCACCGGGCATTAAAATATTTAGAGATTTTATGATTTATGAAATAATAATAGTATCTGGTGTAATAATAATTTTATTCTTTATTAGTTCAAAACAATTAATAGATCCGATGGAGACAATAGTAAAGGATATAAATAATTATAAGTATGGTAAAAGGCCATTTAAGAGAAAAATGCCAAAAAAGATGCAACAAATACAAAATGCGTTTGTTGATATGGTTGATAGTTTGGAGTTAGAAAAGGAAAATCAAAACCAAATAATTGCATCTATCTCACACGATATTAAAACACCACTTACTTCTGTTATTGGTTATAGTGATAGATTAAGAAATAAAAATCTATCAGACGATAAAAAAGAAAAGTACATAGATAAAATATATAATAAAGCACTTAATATGAAGGCTATTTTAGAAGAGTTTGATGATTATCAGAGCTGTAATATAAAAGATACATTAAAACTTAACAAAATATTCATTAAAGATATTTTGGAATATGTTAAAAATGATTTCGAGGATGAATTAAATGATAAAAACATTAATTTAGAAATATCAAGTACTTGTAGTCAAAGAGAAATAACGGTAGATTTAGTTAAATTGAAAAGGGTATTTGGAAACATCATAAATAATAGTGTTACTCACTTTAATGGTAGAGATGGTTTGATTAAGATAAATGTATTATCAAGAGCAAATATGATTAGGTTTGAAATTGCAGATAATGGTGGTGGTGTTAAAACTGAAACGGATTTAAAACGTATTTTTGAACCTCTTTATACAACTGATCCATCTAGAAAAATATCGGGTCTTGGGCTTTCAATATGTAAACAAATAATAAGTTCATTTGATGGAAGAATATATGCTAAAAATAATGAAATAGGTGGTTTGTCAATCATATTCTTGATTCCTAAATCTTAATAATTTTTAATAATTTTGACATTAAAATTTAATATTTTACTTATATAATTAAATTGTAGTTAGAATTAGTGGTACTTCTAACTGCTACTTATACACTCAAAAAACACTACTTACTCCTTTATACCACTAGAAAAGAGCCTAAACTTTAGGCTCTTTTATCTTTTCTTCGATTACTCTTATTAGATTATCACAATAATATAAGTTTGGTAATACTAGTGATTTGTATTTGCTTATAATATCTATATGATTCTTAGAAACTTTTAGTATGTTTGATGATAACTTTAATTCATCAATTGTAAAACTATCAATATTTTTATTTATGTATGAAAGAGTTTCATAAATTATATCTAGCTTATCCTTTGATGAATAACGATTTTTAGATATTTTTGCAATTTTAAAGTAAAATTCATATAAAACTTCCGAAATATTTTTTTCTTCGAAGCTTTTTGCATTGCTAACTTTATTTTTTTTATTAAACATTTTTACCACCTGAAACTAATTATATATTATATTTAATAATTGTCAATTACATAATCATTTTTCTTAGGTCTTCTATACCACATTTTTCTAATCTTGATACCTGCGCTTGTGATATTCCTATTTCTTCTGCAATTTCCATTTGTGTTTTTCCAATTAAGAATCTTTCGGTAATTATTTTTCTTTCTTTATCTTTAAGCTCATTAATAGCATTCTTAAGTGATATTGTAATATCCCAATTAGATATTTTATCCTTTTTAGATTCTAACTGATCTTCTAGGTATATTGTATCACCACCGTCATTATAAATGGGCTCAAACATACTTACTGGATCTCTCATTGCATCTAGTGCTATTATAACGTCTATTTCATCACAACCTAGTCTTTTAGCAACTTCGCTATTGGGCAATTCTTTTCCATTATCCATGAAATATTCTTCTTTAATCTTTAAAATTTTATATGCTAAATCTTTAATACTTCTAGATATTCTAAGGTTACTATTATCCCTTAAATATCTTCTTATTTCACCTAATATAAGGGGTACAGCATAGGTTGAGAATTTAACGTTGTGTGATAAGTCAAAGTTATCAATTGCTTTCATTAAGCCTACGCATCCTATTTGAAATAAATCATCCATGTTATCACATCTGTTTTGATATTTTCTAAGAATTGATAATACTAATTTTAAGTTTCCTTTTGCAAGTTCATCTTTTGCGGCCATATCACCATTTTTAAGTCTTATAAATAACTCTTCTTTTTCTTTATCCGTTAAAACCTTAATTTCACTGGTATTAATTCCGGTTATTTCTACTTTGTGTTTTGCTATAGTAATCACACCTTTCTTTTAAGTGTTGGACTAAAAGGTGTTTTTTTATACAATTATTTACATATAATTTATTGGTGAATGTTATGCGCTTATCAGATTTACAAAATAAAGACGTTGTAGACGTTGCAACAGGTAAAAAAATAGGAAACGTAATAGACGCAGAAATAGAAGAGGAAACCGGCTTTATTATAAGACTTATAATCTATGATAAAAAAGGATTTTTTAACTTAAAAGCAAGCGATGAAGTAGGTATAAAATGGAGTCAGATTAAAAAAATAGGAACCGATGTTATTTTAGTTACAAAAAATACGTAATCGTATGGTATACTTATTATAGGAAAGGAGTTAGGTAATATGAGTTATGATTATAATGCAGCTAGTGATGCAGGTTATGGTATTGCAGCATTAAGTGGAGTTATGCTTATATTTGCTTTAATTATAATGGTAATAGCTTTTGCAGCGGCTGTTTTACAAATTGTTGCAATGTGGAAGTTATTTAATAAGGCAGGTAAACCAGGATGGGCCTCTATCGTACCAGTTTATAATATTATTGTATTATTTGAAATTATTGGTTACAAATGGTATTACATCTTTCTATTCTTACTAGGTTGGGTACCTATTGTTGGACAGTTAGCGCTTGTAGTTTTCTCTATACATTATAATGTTAAGTTATCAAAGGCATTTGGAAAAGACATTGGTTATGGTATCGGATTAGCATTTTTACCAGTAGTATTTGTGCCGATATTTGCTTTTAGTAAAAACATAAACTATGTTGGTCCAACTGTTAATGGAGATATAGATTTTAATAATTTATTCTAGTTTAAAGGCCTTAATTTAAGGCTTTTATTAAATGGAGGATATATGAAAGATAAAAGAATATTGTTAAGAGTAGGTAGTATTATAGAAATAATATATACGTTTGTTATGATGGTATATTATATACTTAAAGGAAGATTAACAGATGAAGTTATAGCAAACCTATTTATTTTGATAATTGGCTTTATAGTAGGCGTATTACTTTTTAAAATATCTTTAAAAAGTATAGATGAAATAAAGAAAAATAAAACATTTGTCTTATTTTTATCGATATGGTTATTTTTAGATCCAGTAATTCCAGGTATATTAGGTTTTATCTTTTTATCTAGCATTAGTGATAAGAAAAGAGAAAACTTACCAAAAGTAAAGGAAAAAGAAGTTGATTTAAAAGAATTTATAAAACAAGTGCTTGTTATAGCATTATTTACCATAATTATGTTTGTTTTGCCTAACTTTAAATTCTTTAGTAAGGTGCCAACTTATATGGTTTATATATTTTTACTTTTACTTGTCTTTTTAGCTAACTATAAATATATAAAAGAGGATTTTAATTTGTTTATGCAAAATAAAAAAGCGTACTTAAGATTTATAGTAAGAAGATATTTATACATGCTTGGCATAATGGTTATGGTAGCAATACCTGTTGTTTTATTGAATAAGGGAGCAACTTCATCTAACCAGCAGATGTTAAACGGTATGTTTAAAAAAATGCCAATTGGTATGCTTTTACTTTCTACCATTTATGCACCATTTACAGAAGAAAATATATTTAGATTATCTTTATCTAAATTATTTAAGAATAAAACATTATTTATAATAGTAAGTGGACTTTTGTTTGGAACTCTTCATATGATAGATAAATTTACGTCTTTTTATGACTTACTTTATATAATTCAGTATTCTGCCCTTGGAATATGTCTTGCTAAAGCATATAGTGATTCTAAGAACATATTTGTGTCAATTGGAATGCACTTTATTCAAAACTTTTTAGCAGCAATACTCGTATTACTACTATATTAGGAGGCTTTTATGAACCGAAAAATAACTTTAATTGCATCATTTGCTCTCGTAATAGATCAGATAATAAAATATTTATTTAGTAACGTTATAAAAGGTTTTGTTTTAATTCCTAACTTTATCTCATTTATATACGCAAAAAATGATGGTGTTGCTTTTAGTATGTTAAGCGGTAATAGAATTTTTATAATATTATCAACCATGTTATTATTACTTTTTTTACTTTATATGTTAAGTAAAGAAGATAAAAAGTATTTAAAAGATTTTAATTTAACTAATACAGCTTATGGTCTTTTATTAGGTGGGATACTTGGAAACTTATTAGACAGAATAATAAGAGGATATGTTACCGATTATGTTTCTCTTAACATAGTGGGATATCACTTCCCAATATTTAATTTAGCAGACGTTTGTATAACGCTTGGAGTAATACTTTTATCTATTCATTATTTTAAAACGGACTATAAAAAGGCTTAATGTCTTTTTTATTTTGGCATAAATATGATATAATGTTCTTTAGTTGAGAGGGATAAAAATGAAATTTGTTATAGATGATGAAAAAGATTTAATTAGATTAGATAAATATTTAACTTCGAATACTGATATATCAAGAAGTAAAATAAGTGAAATGATAAAGGAAGGATTAGTTTTAGTAAATGGTAAGAAAACAAAAAGCAGCTATATTTTAAGGCTTAATGATAATATTGAAATTACTGGTACTTTAAAAATAGAAACTAATGCTAAAGCAGAAGACATTCCTTTAGATATTGTTTATGAAGATGATAATTTAATGGTTATAAATAAACCATCTGGGATGGTTGTTCATCCTGCAGCAGGACATTTTTCGGGTACACTTGTAAATGCCTTGTTAGCACACACTAAAGATTTAAGCTCTAAAAATGGAGATGAACGACCTGGAATAGTTCATCGTATTGATAAAGACACATCAGGTCTTTTGGTGGTTGCTAAAAATGATAAAACACATGAAGCTTTAGCAAACCAGTTAAAGGATAAAACGTTATCAAGAATATATGTTGCACTTGTTAAGGGAAGAATAAATCATGATACCGGAACAATTGATGCACCAATTGGAAGAGATCCGTATGACAGAAAGAAAATGTGCGTAACAGACCAAAATAGTCGTAATGCCATAACACATTTTAAGGTTTTAGAAAGATATAAAAACTCTAGTTTAATAGAGTGCAAACTTGAAACTGGAAGAACTCACCAAATAAGGGTACATATGAATTATATTGGACATCCAATAATAAATGATCCTGTATATGGTGGTAAGAAAAACATAGATAATTTTGGACAAATGCTTCACGCTAAAGAAATAGGATTTATTAATCCTGCAACTGGAAGGCATATGACGTTTTCTTGTGATGTTCCAGATGAGTTTAACAAGATATTAGAGATTTATAAAAATGAGTAGAGGTGAAAAGATGACAACTAGTGAAAAAAAAGACTTAATGGTAATGAAGTTTTTACATTATTTTATCACTGAAAAGAATTATAATCCGGTTATTGTTCATGGTATTCAAAATGAAATATGGCTTGAAAATATGGATAGTGATATTAGAATAGTAAGACTTGTTTTAAATTACATACATAATGATGAACAACTTGATTTTGATAAGTTTAAGCTAGGAAAACTCTCCCGCCAGATAAAACTTAAAACATTTACCATAAAAATGAGAACGATGAGTTTTTATCTTGATTTAAACGAAGATGTTAAGTTGGTAAACGATAAGAATAATTTTGCGATAAGAGTAGATAAGGAAAAGGATTTATCAAAAGATGAAATGGTTAATAAATATTTTCCTGATATGATAAGTAAACTTAAATTTACCGAGGAAGGATCAAACCTTTATGCAAAAATTAATAATGATATTTTAAAGAAAAATATGGATTCATCTGAAAAAATAAATGATTTATTTACTCCTAAAAAAAGTATTGTTACATATCTTTTAGTAGGTATAATGGTATTTATATTTATTTTAATGTACGTTTTAGGTAATGGCTCATTAGATACTAAAACATTATATAACTTTGGCGGACTTGTAAAAGATGGAGCTTTCTATAGAAATATTACTAGTATGTTTTTGCACATAGGTATCATTCATTTAGTTATGAATATGTGGGCACTT
Organism: uncultured Mycoplasmatota bacterium; assembly: GCA_900547225.1. Taxonomy (GTDB): domain Bacteria; phylum Bacillota_I; class Bacilli_A; order RF39; family UBA660; genus Aphodocola. The sequence continues at coordinate 62,684 of URFW01000006.1, read as the reverse complement.
ATTTTACTTGGAAAGCAGGTAGAAAACTTCTATGGACACATAAAAACACTTATAATATTTATTTTTAGTGGACTTGTAGGTAATTTATTATCAGTTATACTTATGAATGAAAGAACGATATCTGCTGGAGCATCAGGTGCTATTTTTGGCCTTATGGGAGCACTTTTATACTTTGCAATTAACCAGCGTACAATTATGGGTGAGGCTTTAAAAAGAGAAATATTACCGGTTATTATAATAAATTTAATGGCAGGCTTTATGTTATCTGGAATTAATATGTATGCCCATATAGGAGGTTTTATAGGTGGTATTATAATATCTGTAGCATTAGGTATTAAATACAAAACATCTAAGTTTGAAAAAATAAACGGATTTATTGCATCTTTAATTCTTATTGGTGCATTAACTTATTTAGCATACTTTATGTAAAGGAATTTGATATTATGATGTTATTTAGAATCTTATCTTTATTATTGTTTATAATTGGTTTATTAATTATGTTTATTTTAAAATTTTTATCTAGAAAGAATAATAACTGGCCTAAGGTAAAAAAAAGTGGACATAACTTTTGTTTTTTAGTACCTGCTAGATATGAATCAAAGGTTATAGAAGGCCTTTTAATAAGTATTAAAAATCAAAGTGTTAAAGTAGATATGAAAGATGTTTACGTAATTGTTGAATCACTTAAAGATGAAACGGTTAACATTTGTAAAAAGTATTCTGCTTCTGTCATTTTAAGAAAAAAGTTAAACCTTCAAAGAAAAGGTTATGCTCTTGATGAGGCGGTTAAAGAGATACTTTCAAAAAAACAAAAGTATGATGCTTACTTTATATTTGATGCTGATAACGTACTTGATAAGAATTATATAAAAAACATGATACCTATATTTGATAAAGGCTATGATTTAGCATCAGGTTATAGGAACTGTAAGAATGGTAATAAAAGCGTAGTTGCAGCAGCATCCGCTCTTACGTTTTCACTTGTTAATACGGTTTTTAATAATAAAAAAAATAAAGAAACTAGAAACATTACCTTTTCTGGTACAGGTTTTTATATAAGGGGTTATTTAATAGAAAAGTGGAAGGGATATCCATTTCATACTTTAACCGAGGATTATGAGTTAAGTTCTTACGCAACCCTTAATAATTTAACTACGTATTATAATACTAAAAGTATATTTTATGATGAACAGCCATTAAGATTTAAAGACACAATAAACCAAAGAATAAGATGGATTAGGGGATACTTTGATGTAAGAAAAATGTATAATAAAAAAATGATTAAATCAATTAATAAAAATGATAAAAATAATGGCTCTAAAATAGATGAATCTGTTGGAATACTTTCGTATATTTTTATGGTTTTGGGTTTGATAACTTGGTTTTTATCTTTAATATTCTTTATAATATATAATTTTTTACTAAAAAATATATTATGGAAAAAATATGCTTTAGAATTACTAATATTTATGCTTATTATATATTTTGCCTTATTTATTATGACTGTTGTTATCATCTTATTAGAAGGAGGCAAAATAGATTTAAGTTTAAAAAGTAAAATAAAGGTACTATTTTATAATCCTATATTTATGATTAGTTACGTTCCTTGTGCTATTAAAGCACTTACTTCTAAAGAGGTTAAATGGACTAAAACGAATCATGGATAAAATAAGATAATTATAAAAGACTGATTTAAAAAATCAGTCTTTTAGTATTTTATCAGTGTTTTTAAAGTTTAATTTAGCTGTTTTTTTAAGTATATCTTTACCATATTTTTTAACTATTTCTTTTCCAAATTCATCAACCTTTATTCCAGCTCCTTTAGGAACAGGGGCACCTAACATTTTTGAGATTTTATCCATTTCTTTAATAAATACGTATCTACTTATTAAAGAACCACAAGCAACTGATAGGCATTTATCTTCGGCCTTTGTAGTAAAGTCTATCTTTCTAAATACGTTATTTGATTCCTTTAAATAACCAAAATAATTTCTTGGATAGCAGAACTGGTCTATTACAACTTTATCATAGTTAAAATTATTTTTTTTCATAAGTCCTAATATAGCCTTATTATGAAGTATTGCTTTTACCTTATTCATGTTGTATTCTGGATGATTATTATAATCAGTATTTGTATAAATAACTGTTTCATACGGAATTTTTTTAATTATCGTTGGTACAACTTCAAGTATTTTTTGATCCGTTAACTTTTTAGAATCTCTAACTCCTAGTTCTTCTAAAAAAGGAATCTTATCTTTAGAAACATATGATGCTGTTACAACAACTGGTCCAAAAAAGTCACCGGTTCCAACTTCATCAGAACCAATAGAATTTATGTAGTAATATTTTTTTCTTTCCTCAAAAAGTTCTTTTTCATCCTTTTTTTCTTTTTCCTTTTTCTTTTTTTCTTCAGGCATCTTACCATTATTTAAATGAGCTTCCATATCTCTCCACATGTTAGCATCAATATCGGCACTTATTCCTTGAAACATTACCTTTCCAGATTCATACAAAGTTATAATAGTACCTGCTTCTTCGGCCTGAAACACAGCGTAAGGAGGAGTTTTTTCTCTTTTCTTATCTTCATAATATTCTATCATTTTCTCTCTTGTATTATCGCTTATTTTATATACAACTACCATTTATTTCACGTCCTTTTAATATATTTTAGCATAAAATTCGTTTATTTAAAACAGACTATACATTATAATGTAAATATAAGATAAAGTTTGTATATTTTTAGGTGAAAATATTATATAATGTTTTTAGGATAAAGGGTGAGTAAAATGGAAATAGTAAATATTGTAGTAATTGCTTTATTATTATTTGGAGTTTACTTGGGGTATCAAAGAGGTCTATTAAAGGAGCTAACGGATTTTTTAATATTGTTTTTATCTTCCTTATTATCAGGAAAATTAAGTGACATTTTAGTAGGTCTTTTGTATAAATATATACCTTTTTTAAATTTTAATGGTAAATCCGAAGGATTAAAATCTATTAATATAATTTTTTGGAAATTAGTATTATATTTGTTACTTCTAGTAGTTATTATTTTTATATTCAATAAGATAATAAACAAAACTAAATTATCTTCAAAGATATTAGACAGTATGGTTGAAACTAATTTAATAAATAAGGTGTTAGGAGCACTAGTGTCAGTACCTCTTATACTAACTTTTATATTTAATATATCACTTATATTATCATCGCCAAATTTTAATTTTGTTTCTCTGAATAATTCAAAATTAGTATACGTAATTATGACAAAAACCCCGGTGTTATCTAGGGAAAACATGAATTTATATGCTAACGAAAGATACGTAATAAAAAGAATAAATGAAGAAGATAACACGATTTTGAACTATAAAAATGTAAATGATGATATAATAAAATATATGCTTAAAACTAAATTGATTGATGATGATAAGATGAAGGATTTAGAAAAACTAAATAAATTGCTAGGGACTAGAAAAGAAAAGGATTCTAATAATGTCAATAATGAATCAAACGATGATACAGAAAACTTAAATTCTTCATCAAAAGAAGAAGATTCATATAACAATGATAGTGAAGAGTATGATAGTAATGAGACTGATGATTCTTCTAGCTATGAAGAAAGTGATTATGAGTCATCTGGTGATGTATATGAAGATGATTCAGAAGATGCAGAAATAGAAGAAGATGAAGATGATATTGATTATTGTGATCAATTTCCAGGAGATTGTTAGAAAGGAAGGTTATTATGAAATACATAAACAAAGATGAATTTAATAAAGAAGTAGAAGGAGATAAAGTATTGGTTGATTTTTTTGCTACTTGGTGTGGCCCTTGTAAGATGCTTGGGTTAGTACTAGAAAAGTTTGATGAAGAAAAAGTAATTCCAATTCTTAAGCTAGATGTTGATGAAGAAAAAGAAGTTGCAGAAAAATATAAGGTATTTACGATACCAACTTTAATAGTATTTGAAAATGGTAAAGAGATAAAAAGAAAAGTTGGATATCAAAGCTTGGATGAACTTAGAAAGTGGGTTAATGATGAAGAATAAAAAAGGATTTACTTTAATAGAACTACTAGCGGTAATAGTAATTCTTGGTATACTTTTATCAATTAGCATAACGGCAGTTAATAAGATAAAGAAAAACCAAGATGTTGAAAATAAGGAAAACGTAATAAGTAGTATTTTAACAGGTGCTAAAAGTTATGTTTCAGATAACACATCTATTTTGGATACTTTACCAAATGATATAACAGTATCAACTTTTAAAGATAAGTATGCTGATTTTGACGAATCAAAGTATGATTATAATAATAAGACTGTAAAAGTTGAAAAGTGCGATGCAGCTGGTCTTAAACTAAAGTATAGTATTGAAATAGATGGCGTAACTTATAACGATTGTGGTTGTGAATCGCAAACTATTGATGATTCTAAAAAAATATGCAAATAAAAAGCTTAGGTTTAAAAAAACTTAAGCTTTTTATTTTATATAATTATCTAACTCTTTCGGATAATTTCCTTCTTCATAGGTAAATTCATAAATTACATCTTTATCAAATTCTTTATATGTGATTTTATTTTCTTTTAAAATATAATTAACTTTATTAATATACGAATAATCAAACGTAATGCGCTTTTTAAGCATCTTTTTAATAGGAATAATAAATTCATTTGAAATTGTATTACTAACGGCATTTGTATATGCTCTAACAAGCCCACCAGCTCCTAGTTTTATACCACCAAAGTATCTTATAACGACTGCTAAAACGTAGTTTAAATTTTTACTTTCTAAAACATTTAGTATTGGCATGCCAGCAGTATGACTTGGCTCTTTATCATCATTAAACCTTTTTATATTATCTATTATATAAGAGTAACAATAGTGGGTTGCATCCTTGTACTTAGCTTTTAGAGCATCAATTTTTTCATTTACTTCTAAAACGTTATTAACCTTATATACATAGGTTATAAACCTTGATTTATTAACTATCAGCTCTCCATTTAAGTCATTTTTAATCGTAAACACATTAAATCACCAAAAACATTATAAATGATTATTTCATTTTTATCAAATATATTATATAATGGACATATAAACTTTGAAAAAATGGTGATATAGATGGTAAATATTAAGACGGATTCAAGAAAAGTAAAAAAAGGAGATATATTTGTTGCGCTTCGTGGTATTGTAGGTGATGGACATGATTTTATACCTCAAGCTATAAAAAACGGAGCGTCAAAAATAATCGCAGAAGAAGGGGAATATAGTGTTCCTTATGAAATAGTTAAAGACTCAAGAGAATACTTAAATGATTATTTAAAAGACAATTATAATAAATATCTAAATGAAATGCACATAATTGGTATTACTGGAACTAATGGCAAAACAACAACGGCTTATTTAGTGCATGATGCTTTAAATAAATTAGATATGAAATGTTGTTACATAGGTACAATTGGTTATTTTAGAGACAAAAAAATATCTGATCTTTCAAATACAACTCCAGAAGTTTCTGAAATCTATGAAATGTTAATAGAAGCATATGATTTAGGTTATAGATATGCTGTTGTTGAGGCCTCTAGTGAAGGACTGCTTCACAGAAGGCTAGAAAACGTTCCTTTTGAATATGCTATTTTTACTAACTTAACACAGGACCATTTAAACATACACGGCACGATGGAAAATTATGCTAGATGTAAACAAAAACTATTTAATCAAATAAAACCAGGTGGTAAGGCGATAGTTAATTATGATGATCCTAATAAAGATTTATTTATGCTTGATTATAATACTAATATAACGTATGGTTTTAAAGGGGGAGACTACAGAATCTCTGATTATCAAATGAGTATTATGGGAAGCAATTTCACCTTTATAAATGATGGTGTTAAACAAAATATTAAAGTTCCATTAATTGGTAAATATAACATATATAATGTACTTACAACAATTATATCACTCCATGAACTTGGCGTTAATTTTTCTGATATATATGATGTTTTATTAAACATAGATATGCCACCAGGCAGAATGGATATGGTAGAATATCAAAATAATCGTATAGTAATAGATTACGCTCATACACCGGATGCTGTTCAAAACGTAATAAGTACCGTAAAGGAGGTATGTGATGGACATATATATACCGTTTTTGGATGCACTGGTGATAGAGATAGAACAAAAAGACCTATAATGACTAAGATAGTAACTGATTTAAGTGATAAAGCTATTATAACTTCTGATGACTTACATAATGAAGATCCAAAACAAATAGTTGATGATATGATAAAAGGTCTTATTAATACTAATTATGAAATTGAATTAGATAGAAAAAAAGCCATTATTAAAGGAATTAAAATGCTTGATATAAACGATGTATTATTGATATTAGGTAAAGGTCATGAGGAAGCTATTATAGTTAAGAATAATAAGAGAATCCCTTTTAATGATAAAAAAACGGTGTTAGAATACTTAGAGAGCAAAAAAGCTATTAGAATTGAAAAGATAGATGACTAGAAGTGGTCATTTTTTCTTTATTATTAAGTTGAAATTTGACTTTTTCTTATGTTATTGGTGCCATAATGCCAATTTAAAAAGAGGAAAATATATTAATTATGTTGATTCAGAAAGTAAAACTAAAGATAAAGCATATTATAGGCATAAATAATATGCTTTTTTTGTGATATAATACCACTAGGTGGTTTATTATGGATAAAATTAAAGAGAAATTAAGCTTACTTACAACAGAACCAGGTTGTTATTTAATGAAAAACGTAGATGGTAAGATAATATATGTTGGTAAAGCAAAGAATTTAAAGAGAAGAGTATCATCATACTTTAATAGAGAACATACTGGTAAAACCAAGGCTTTGGTAGAAAACATCCGCGATTTTGAGTACATTGTAACTAAAACAGAAGTAGAGTCTCTTTTATTAGAGATTAACTTAATTAAAAAGTATTCTCCAAAATACAACATAATGCTTAAAGATAATAAATCTTATCCATATATAGAAATAACAAATGAAACGTATCCAAGACTTATAATATCAAGACCTAGAAAAATTAAAGGACATAAGGGAAAGTTATTTGGACCATATCCTAATGCTAATGCTGCCAGAAAAACGGTAGAATTATTAAACAGAATATATCCTTTTAGAAAGTGTCATACCATGGATAAAAAGGTATGTTTATACTATCATATCGGTCAGTGTCTTGGTTATTGTGAAAAAAAGATAAATAAAAGTATAATAAAAAAAATGACTGATGAAGTTTCAAGCTTTTTAAAGGGTAATTATGATGAGGTTAGAAAAAAAATTAAGAATCTAATGAGTGAGGCTTCAAGTAAACTTAATTTTGAAATGGCACTTGAGTATAAGGAAATGCTTGAATACATTGATAAGGTACTTGAAAAACAAAAAATTAGTTTAAATGATAACGTCGATAGAGATGTTATAAATTATTATGTTAAAAATGATTATATATCGTTTCAGGTGCTTCACTTAAGAGACGGTAGAATAAATATGAGGGATAAGGATATATTTCCTTTAATAGATGATGAAAAAGATACCTTATCTTACTTTATAACTAGTTTTTATGATAAAAACGAGGTTCCAAAAGAGGTTTTAACAAGTTCTTCTTTTGATGTTAAACTATTAAGCGATGCAATTAACACTAAGTTTTTAACGCCAGTTCGCGGAACTAAAAAATGGCTTGTAGATATGGCTTATGATAACGCAAAAATGGCACTAGATGAAGAATTCGAACTGATAGTAAGGGATGATAAACGAACGTTTGGAGCAAATGAAGAGTTAGGTAAAATGCTTAATATTCCTAATTTAAAAAGAATTGAAATATTTGATAATGCACATCTATTTGGAACGTTTACAGTTTCAGGTATGGTAGTGTTTACAAACGGAAAACCGGATAAAAAAGAATACCGCAAGTATAAGATAAACTTTGGCTCTAAAGACGATTATCATACTATGCAGGAAGTAATATATAGAAGGTATTATAGAGTACTCCATGATAAATTAGAAAGACCTGATTTAATAATAGTAGATGGTGGTATATCCCAAATACACGCTGCAAAAGAAATCTTAGATAGTTTGTATTTAGATATTCCTGTTATTGGACTTAAGAAAAATGATAAACATACAACGACCTCTTTAATAAGTGAATATAAAGAATATGATATTGATAAAAAATCGGATTTGTTTCATCTTTTAACACGCATGCAAGATGAGGTTCACCGGTTTACCATAAGTTATCATAAAGATATAAGAAGTAAAGGGCAATTATCTAGTATTTTGGATAATGTACCAGGAATTGGTGTTAAAAGAAAAAAAGAATTATTAAAAAAATATAGAACTATTACTAGACTCAAGGAATTAAGCAAAGAGGCCTTGAAAGAAGATTTGCCAGATAAAGTGGCAGAAGATTTATATAATTTTTTAAAGGAATATAAAAAGGATTAAAACAATAACTTTTAATCCTTTTTTGTTATATTTGAAATTTTTTTATAATTTTTTAGATATTTTTAGGGGGTATTTTAAAAAAGTGTCTAACTATAGATATGAGAGGACCTAATAGTTTGGGTAGTTATGCTTTCCACTTTTTATTTTTTAAATAGAAAGTGGGGTGATAATTATGAAGAAAGAAAATAAATTTCTTAAAATAATTATTCTTCTTTTAATTTTTTTATTAGTAATACTAATATTTAAAATATAAAAGAAACAGCATATGCCCAAATAGTTAAGGGGGATATGCTGTTTCCATACTAACAAATGGAAAGCAAACTAACCTTTATTGTTAGGTTCTTTCACTAATTAAATTATACAAAATAAACTTTTTTATGTAAAGTAGTTTTGTATTAATATTCATTAATTAAATATGTGAAAAGGAGGGATCATATGAAAAAACATATTTTAATTGCAGGAAGTATTTTAGTAGGAGTTGGAATTTTGAACGTAATTCCGGTAAAAAATAACGAGGGGGAAATATTAAAAGATGATGTAATAGTAAGTGATGTAATAGAAAATAAAAAAGAAAGAACTTATTATACTAGCGCAGTTGCAAAGATAGATCAGGATTATACTATCAAAAATACTAATTCAAAAGAGAAGGTTAATAATGATATCAATGAAGATGATTTTGAAATTATATATGAAAAGAAAGAAGAAAGCCCTAAACAAATTGTTTATGAAGAAAATTTTAATGATGCATTAGAAAGCTCAGAAAATGATGAAGAAATTAATAAAGAAGAAGATAATGAAAATGAAGAAAATAAAATAACTAGTGATATTAATGTAAATGAAAGTGATATTTCACTTGCTAACTTTGATGGTGATGTTTTAGAAAGTGATAATATAAGTGGTGAAGAAATTTCCAATCCATCAACTATTAATTTAAAAAATGGTTTTAAAGAAGAAGGTGGTGTTACTTACTACTATGAAAACGATAATAAAGTTACTGGTATAAAAAACATAGACGGAATAGATAATTATTTTTCACCGTCAGGCAAACATTTAGGAACATCTAAAATAAAGGTTGTAGATGTAAGCTATTACCAGAAAGATATTGACTGGGAAAAGTTTAAAAATGAAAGTGATTGCTATGGTGTTATCTTAAGACTTGGATATTATGAAACATTAGATAAAAAGTTCATTTCAAATTTAAATGAGCTTAAAAGGCTAAACATTCCTTATGGGATATATCTATTTAGTTATTCAACTACTTTAACAGGTGCTAAAAAAGAAGCTAACTTTACTAACAATATGATTAGTACCTATAATATTACACCTACACTTGGAATATATTATGACATAGAAAGTTGGAATGCTAAAAATAGTAGTTCTAATGAAATATCAAAGGATATGTATAATAAAATAGTTGAAGAATACATAAATACCGTAAATAATTATAATGGAGGAAAATACAAAGTAAAGGTTTATTCTGGTAGATGGTATGCAATGAATAAATTGGGACAAGTTGCTAAAAATCATGTTGACTGGGTAGCAGAATATAATAGTACTTGTAAGTATGATGGAGCATATTCTATGTGGCAATACACTTCAAAGGGAAGTATTCCAGGAATAGAAGGAAACGTAGATATAAGTTATATAATGTAAAAAAGATACGCAGAGTATCTTTTTAAAACCATCTTCTTGGTGGGTATGGGGCATATGGGTAAGGTGCATAGTAAACTGGTCTGTTATTATAACCATTATTCCAGAAAGCGGGAGCAACAGCAGCACCTGTTACACCACCTAGTAAAAATGGAAATACAAATCCGCCTGCTAATCTTTCATCGCTTTTATTATTTGTGTAACCATATGGTACGTAATAACCATAACCGGCGCTATTTTGGACGTTTTGTTTTGAACTAAATCCTTGATTCATTATAAATCTCCTTCCTTATAACATATTATATGATATAAAACTATTTTGGTTATTAACTAGAAATATGATATAATTTAATTATAGAAGGTGAAGTAAAATTGAGCAAAATAAAAGTAATGGATGATATTTTAGCTAACAAAATAGCAGCAGGAGAAGTCGTTGAAAAATGTGCATCGGTAGTTAAAGAGTTAACCGAAAACAGTGTAGATGCAGGTTCTGATGAAATAAAAATTGAGGTAAAAGAGGCTGGAACAAAACTAATTAGGGTAATTGATAATGGATGTGGGATGGATCATGATGATGCCATACTTGCATTTCAAAGACACGCAACTAGTAAGCTTTTAGATGAGATAGGCCTTTTTAGAATCTCCTCTTTAGGGTTTAGGGGTGAGGCACTTCCATCTATCGCATCAGTTTCTGAAATTACACTTAAAACATCAACTGGTGATGTCGGCACTAAAATAGAAATAAAAGGTGGTAAATTAGTTAGTGACGAAGCAAGTGATGCAAGGCGTGGTACAGAAATAGAGGTTAGAAATTTATTTTATAATACGCCTGCAAGATTAAAATATTTAAATAGTATGTATAGTGAGCTTGCTAACATTTGTGAGTATGTTAATAAAATGGCACTATCATATCCAGATAAGAAATTTACTTTAATAAGTGATGATAAAGTACTTTTAAATACTGATGGATCTGGAAATTTACTTAAGGTAATAAAAGAAATATATGGTAGTGAAGTAGCTAGAAAAATGAGAAAAATCTCCGTTTTTAATGATGACTATGACGTTGATGGATTTATTTCTCTACCAGAAGTTACAAGATCTTCTAGAAATCATATGGTAACACTTGTAAATAACAGGGTTGTTAGAAATACTGAATTAAACCGTGCAATAAATGATGGGTATCATACATATAAACCAGAGACAAGGTATCCAATTGTTGTTTTAAATATTAATACTGATCCATCTTTAGTTGATGTTAACGTTCATCCATCTAAATTAGACATTAAATTTAGTAACTTTGAAGACCTAAAGGAATTAGTTAGAAAGGGAATTAAAGACGTTTTAGATAAGGCCTTATTAATTCCTAAAATAGAAAAGAAAAACGAAGTAGAAAAAGAAGAAAAACCTAAAGTAGTACTTCAACAACTTAACCTAGAAAGAGAAAAGGTAATAGAAGAAAATACGATTGATTATTCTATTTTTGATGAACCAGTAATGAAAGTTAATGAAGATATTACTGATTATAATGAAAACGTAAAAGATGACATAGAAAATTATAGCAAAGAAAAAAAGAAAGTTATTATGCCAGAGATGTATCCAGTAGGACTTGCTAAAGGAACTTACATAATTTGTCATAACGAACTAGGTCTTTATATGATAGACCAACATGCCGCAAAGGAAAGAATTAACTACGAGGGATACTTAAAAGCGTTTGGTAATCCATTAAAGGGAAGTATTAAAATGTTAGTTCCATTAACACTTGAATTTCCATCTAATGAGTTTATCATAATAAAGCAAAACATAGATGTCTTAAAAGATATGCATTTTGATATAGAAGAATCAGGAATAAATTCATTTACTATAAAAGAACATCCAACATGGATAAAAGAGGGATATGAGGTAGAAAGTATTAAAAAAGTGATAGAGGTATTAATTAGTGAGGAAAAACATTTTTCAATTGAAAAATTCAGGGAAAAGGCTGCTATTATGCTTAGCTGTAAAATGGCAATTAAAGCTAATATGAATATCTCGATGGAAGAGATGGAGGCACTAATTAACGACTTAAGAAAATGTGATAATCCATATACTTGCCCACATGGTAGACCAACTACAATATTCTATAGTAATTATGAACTAGAGAAAATGTTTAAAAGAGCTATGTAATTTGACATAGCTTTTATCTTAATATATAATACCACTTAAGGTGATTTTATGAAATTAACTAAGGAACAGTTATTAGCTTTATCAAAATGTAACACTGAGTTTGTAAGTACGATGAAATTATCAGAAAAAGTGGCAAACTGTGAAAGAATTGGTACTGGTAATTTTTCGATGTGTTATAAAAGCGGTAATATTGCAATAAAAAAATATTTTGGAAATCCTTATTTACAAAGTAGTGATACTGGTGATATTATTTTTTCCTTTTTTGATGTTGTCAACAATTTAATTGAATTATCTAATTTAAACAATGGTTTTCCCAAAAAAATTTACATTGATAACGATGAATTAATCGCCTATGAAATGCCTTTTGCAAGTGGTTATCTACTTGGTATGTTTAATTATTTATCATCTAATAAAGATACACAAGATATTAGTTTAAATACATTAAATAGCATATGGAATAAAGCATATGATTATGCAAAATATTATGCTTCCAAAGGATTTGTTATGTACGATTTTCATGAGAATAATTGTGCTATATCAGGTGATAAATTAACTATTTTTGACGTGGATTTTTTTCATAAAGAACCTTTAAACAAAAACGTCTTAAGTGATAATTACAGGATTGTAAATACATGTTTTGAAAATTTTCTAGAAATGTATTTTTTCGAGAAATGTTATGAAGTAAGTTCACCTGGCATATGTAGCGTTAGCTTTAAAGATGATGTTATAGCTGATCTTCTTTCAAGAAGTTCGGGTGATTGTAAGAGCTTACTTGAAATTTTAAATAAAATTAAATAAAATAAAAAAAGAGTTTGCGTTTTTGGGCGTGTGAATATGGGGGGAATACTATATGGAAATAAGTGCGTACGAAATAGGCTTGTTAAAGCCTATTACGAATTCAAGACATAAAGGTAATTTTGGGGCTTGTTATTTATTTTTTGAAAATGCAATTAAATATCTGGATACGAATAATAGGATTTTCAACCAAATAGATGTTGAGAAAAGATTACAAAGATTAACTAAGGTAAAGGTGGGCGGAGTATCTCTTCCACTTGAACTTATATATGTAGATAAAAAATTTTCAGGCTACATTATGCCTTATTATAATGGGCCTACCCTAAGAAGTCTTTTGCTGCAATACCGTAGTGGAAAAATAAATATTAGTAGATATGATTTGAATGAAATATATATTTCACTTAGAAAAAAACTAGAGAAATTATCTTCGTATAGAGTAATAGCAAATGACATAAAACCTGACAATATAATTTATTATGATGGCGATTTTAAACTTGTAGATTGTGATTTTTACAGAATAGATGACAAATTAAGTTATAGTGACATCTTAGAGAAGAATATTAAACTTTTGAATGATGCATTTAATAAAATTTTAAATGATTATTTTAATAGGCAACAAGAACAATGTTATAATGAGGAAGATAACAAAATAAGGATGTGATTTTTATGATAATTGCGATAGTGGGACCAACTGGTGTTGGTAAAACAAAGATGTCTATTTCACTTGCTAAACGCTATAATGCACAGATAATATCCTGTGATAGCATGCAGATATATAAGAAAATGGACATTGGTACTGCTAAAGTAACTTCTCTTGAAAAAGAAGGTATACCACATCACATGATTGATATAAAGGATGTAAATGAAGATTATTCGGTATATGATTATCAAAAAGATGCTAGAAGAATAATGGATAACTTAATTAAAAATGGCAAAAACATAATTATAGTAGGAGGTACTGGTCTTTATCTAAAGGCTTTGCTATATAACTATGAATTTAAAGAAAATGATGGCATAAGAAATGATTATTCATCTTATACTAATAAAGAATTATATGATATGGTTAAAAAGTTAGATAATGATACAAAAATACATATAAATAATAGGCAAAGACTAGAAAGCTACTTAAATAATCATGGTGATGGTAACTCTAATAAGGCGTCAAATAAGATGATTTATGATGCTAAAATAATAGGCCTTACAAGACCTAGAGATGAACTTTATGATGCAATTAATAAAAGGGTAGATGAAATGCTGGAAGAAGGCTTAGAAGAAGAGGCTAGATACTTCTATGACAGAAAAATATTTAGTAAAGCAATTAAAACTGCAATTGCGTATAAAGAATTATATATGTATTTTGATAAAAAAATAAGCAAGGCAGATGCAGTAAACCTAATAAAACAAAGATCAAGGAATTATGCTAAAAGACAATATACCTTCTTTAATCATCAACTTGATGTAAAGTGGTTTAATTGTGATGTAAATAACTTTGACAATACGATAAAAGAAGTAGTTAATTATATTGAAAATAATTGATTATTTTAGTATCATATTAATGATAGGAGATGTGTTAAAATGGCAAAAGGCAAAGTTGGAAGACCTTCAAAATTAGATAAGGATACCATGAAGGAGGCTAACATAAGTTTTATTATTATAATAATTATTTTATTAATACTTTTATCTGTTGCAACACTTACTGTTATTAATCCAGAAATTTATAACGCTCTTAAGGCTTCTATTATAAATTTATTTAACTAAAAAAAGGACTTTTACTGTCCTTTTTATTTTGCCTCAATATATATTGAAGAATCAAAGTTATGCTCTCCATCATCTTTAGATAATAGTGTGTTTGTATCAATTAAAAAGTAATCTTCTTTTAAAGCATCAGAACCATCACTCATAATAGGATCATCCCAGGTTAAATCTAAATGACGCCAAGCGCCTTCCACATAGACTAAGTTCCATTCGTGAGTGCTAGATGATATACGATAGTTTTTAACGTTCATTTTTTCAAGAAATAGTTGCATTGCATCACTATAACCACTACATATTCCAATGCCATCTATTAAAACTCCATAAGCAGAGCTTGAACCTACGTTAGATAACCCGGTTGTGTTACTTTGGTCATACTTAGTATGATTTACTATGTAATCATGAAATATTTTAATGTTTTCTGAAACGTTTTTGCTAGAGTCATAATTTTCTTTGTATATTTCATCTACCTTTTTATTTAAAGTATCTATTTGACTATCGCTATATCTAGGTTCCTTTTTAAGTTTTACTTTGCCACTAGCTGCAAATGTTGTGTTAATTTTATCAAACGTGTTAAAAGGATGAACAAAATTTGAAAGATCGGTTAAGTAAGTATTATTTTGAACAATTTCTTTTATGTCGTTAGTGCAGTCTAGATAATCAGCATCACACTTAACGGTATAATAATCCCAACCAGCATCTAGATATGTGTATATCATATTTTTAACGTCATCTTTGTTTTTTAAAGTAGTATTTTCATTTATCTTTACATAACCATAATTTTCTTTTTTGCGGTATTTATTATCGGTTAAGTTCTGTCTTATATCTCCTTGAAGATACTTTGTGTATACGTATTCTATTTTATTTGTTAATAGATAATAATTATCTTTTATTAAAAATCCTAATATAACTATTATTATAACCGTAACTGCTACTTTAACTAGTTTTTTTATATTCATATCATCACCATAATTATTATACCAATAAAGCATAAAAAAAAGAAGTATAATTACTTCGTTTCATTTACTTTTTTAGCTAATCTTGATTTTAAGCGAGATGCTTTATTGTCAGTAATAATTCCTTTGTTACGTGCTTTATCGATTCTCTTGTTAGCAATGTTAAGATTTTCTGTAGTAGCTTCTTTTTCTACCTTTTTAACTGCAGTTTTCATACTACCTTTAACTGGAATGTTAGATTCGTGTTTAGTAGATGTAACCTTAACTCTCTTCTTAGCACTTTTAATATTTGGCATTTTTTCACCTCCTGGCGTCATTAACTTCTTATAGTTTATCAAAAAAATAATAAAAAATCAATAATAATTACTGTTTTTGGTAAAAATATATAAGGGTGAAGAAAAAATGCATAAAATAGATTTAAGTAAATATGAAGTGAGAACTGATATGATAGTTGATTTATTAGATGAAGAAACTAGTAAGTTAAGTAATGAAACATTAGAAGATGGTGTTAAAATATCTTGGATGAAGCTTGATGAAGATAATCCATTTAATAAAAAGCCAGGCAATTATCTAACTATTTTATTTGATGATGTAACGGATAGTGATGCTAGAAATTTAGTTAGTAATATATTTGTAAGAGAATTTAAGAAGATGCTTAAAAAGATAGGATATAACAAAGATTATAAAACCCTTGTAATAGGACTTGGAAATGAAAAGTCTACTCCGGACGCACTAGGACCACTTGTGGCTTGTAAATTAATTGTTACAAATCATTTTTTCGATATGAACATAAACGTTGATGATAAATTATCTAAATTAGCAGCTATAGCACCGGGTGTTACAGGTCAAACTGGAATAGAAACAAGTGATTATGTAAAAGGAGTAGTAGGTGTATTAAAACCTGATTTGGTAATATTAGTAGATGCTTTATGTTCATCATCGATAGAAAATGTTAATAAAAGTATTCAAGTTACAGATAACGGAATTTCTCCAGGCAGCGGTATTGGAAACAAAAGAAAGGAAATATCAAAAGAAACACTTAATACCAAGGTAATATCGGTCGGAATTCCAACTGTTATAGATGCGAGTACAATAGTTTCAGACACTATTAATTATATGGTTAAAAATTATGCTTATAATAAAAACCACATAAATGATAAATCAAATAAGTTTATAAAAGGACCAGTTAATTATCTAAATAAAGAAACTAAAATAACGCCTGCCGATAGAAAAAACTTTCTAGGGCTTGTAGGGGCACTTAGCGATAACGAAATAAAAAAGCTGTTATATGAGGTTTTAACACCTATCGGATATAATCTTATGGTAACTCCAAAAGAAGTTGATTTTATACTTTCAAAATTAAGTGACGTAATAAGCTACGGAATAAATCATAGTATTCATAACATATAACCTAAAACCGACAAATAAGATGCACCATCTATGATATTTTATAGAGGGTAGGTGATACTATGAAAGAATTTAAATCAAGGAAAATTATAAGAAAAAGGAAATCTAAATTTAAAGTTATTATTTTTACTTTCTTTTTCTTTTTTTCATACATTTTTATATTAAAGTATTTAAAGGATAACCAGTTAAAAAATAAGATATTAAACGAAGATGTTAACTATATAAAATTTAATGTAGCACGTGAAAGCGAGGAAGTGTTAGATAATATAATTAATAATCCGGTAAGCCTTTTAAATGATAATATTAAAAATGTGGGTAACGTAACTAAATCAGATACTAAAAAAAGTAATAATAGTGATGTAAAAACAAATACTGTTTCATCATCAACGCTTGATAGTCCTCCTATAATATACGTATATAACACTCATCAAACGGAAAGTTATAACGGATATGACGTTTATTCTGCTGCAAATTATTTAACTAGTAAATTAAATAATTCCGAGTATAAGGCTTCGTTAGAAGAAAAGAGTATGAAAGTTTTTTTAGAAAATAATAATTTAAAATACTATAAATCATATACGGCGTCAAAAACTTACTTAAATGAGGAGATGATGCAAAATCCTAATTTAAAATATTTTTTTGATATTCATAGGGATTCTGCTGGAAAAAGCATAACAACAACTTCTTATCAAAATAAAAGTTACGCTAAAATCTTGTTTGTTGTTGGAACTGATAACCCTAATTATGAGAAAAATAAGGTAAATACGGAACGGTTAAATAACATAGTTAAAGAAATCGTTCCAACTATATCAAGAAACGTAGCATATCACGGTGGTAAGGGATATAATGGTGTTTATAATCAGGATTTATCAGAAAACGTATTTTTAGTTGAGGTAGGAGGAAAAGATAATACAAAAGAAGAAGTAGAAAACACGATAGAAGTACTTAATAATGCAATAATAAAGTACATAAGGGAAACTATATGATAAGTTATAAAAAGATATTTCATGGGTTTATTTGGTTATTATTCTTTTCCTTTTTAGTTTTGTATTTTGCACAAGCGGGTGGTTACTATGAAGATTTAAATAATAAAAAAGCATCACTTACCGAGGAGAAGGTAAAACAATTCGAAAAGGACGTTAAAGAAGGCAAAGAAATAAAGGTAGAAAATTACGTGGTTAATATGAAAAAGAATTACTCAAACAAGGTATCTAACTTTGGGCTTTTTACTTCTAAAAGTTTTGCTAAAGGATTTAAATGGGGCATGAATAATTTATTTAATGGTATAGATAAAATGGTTAATGAATAGAATTTATGATATACTTTATATGGTGATTATTATGCTAGGAATTAGTTTTGAAATTGAAAATAAATATGACAATTATTTATGTAAAATACTAGATGGTATTACATCTTCTTTTGATAACATAATGGTAAGTGGAGAAGTGTTTGATAAAAATGGCAACTTTTTATTTAAAAAGAATATATATACAAAAGATGAGTTTGAAAGCATTATAAAAAAAGGAGATTATTACATAGTGTTTTTATCACTTGCAATTTATGATAAAACATCTAATATGAGTTATATTTCAGACCTTAGTTGTTATAAGAAATGTAAACCAAAGCTTTACTTACAGGTGTGTGATTCCATTTTTGTATCATTATATTCCTTTAATGATGATGTAATTTGTAAGGCAAAGAGTAATGCTATTAAAAATCATTTTGATAAAATAGAGGATGCTACTTACGAAAAAATGTATTTTATATGATGTTGACAAAATAGCACTATTTCTATATAATTTAGTTATATTTATATTTAAATCGCTTTAGCAAGAGTAGTAGCTAGAATCTGATTATCCTAAGAGAGTAGCTGTTTGGTGGGATGCTATATAATCTTTTTAGTAAATGGACTTGCAAGATGATGCCGGAAAATTATAGTATGGCATTACGGAAGTTACCCGTTATCTTATAACATATGTATGATAGTACGTATTAGGTGGCATTAAACTTAAGAATTATAACTCTTATCCTATGGTTGGATTAGAGTTTTTTTAATATATAGGAGGGACTTTTTATTATGCTTACAAAACGATGGTGTATTAACAATTTAAATAAACATAAAAATATAAATAGAAGGAAGGAAAAGTTATAATGGGAAATATTATATTAACAGGAGAAAGACCAACAGGACCATTACATATAGGACATTATGTTGGCTCACTTAAAAACAGAGTAAAAATTCAAAACGAAGGAAATTATGATGAAATGTATTTGTTTGCAGCAGATGCGCAAGCGCTAACGGATAACTTTGATAATCCAAAAAAGGTAAGGGATAACGTAATAGAAGTTGCACTTGATAATTTAGCATGCGGGATTGACCCAGAAAAGGTTAATTACTTTATTCAGTCTGAGGTTCCAGAGCTTACTGAGCTTACCTTTTACTATATGAATTTAGTTAGTGTAGCTCGCTTGCACAGAAATCCAACCGTTAAGCAAGAAATAGAATTAAGAGGATTTGAAGAAAGTATTCCAGCGGGGTTCTTTACTTATCCAGTAAGTCAAACAGCAGATATAACTGCTTTTAAGGCTAATATCGTTCCAGTTGGAGATGACCAGTTACCAATGCTTGAACAAGCAAGAGAAATAGTTAGAAAGTTTAATTCTATTTATGGTGATACACTAGTCGAAGCAGAAGCACTTCTTCCAGAAAACGTAAACGAAAGAAGACTAGTTGGAATAGATGGTAATGCTAAAATGAGTAAGTCTTTAAATAACTGTATTTACCTAAAAGATAGTGCTGAAGAAATAAAAAGAAAAGTATTTAGTATGTATACTGATCCAAACCATATAAGGGTAGAAGATCCAGGTAAAGTAGAAGGTAACGTTGTATTTACTTACTTAGATGTTTTCTGCAAAGATGATTCGTTTGAAAAATTTATGCCTGAGTATAAAAACTTAGATGAGTTAAAAGAACATTACCGAAAAGGTGGTCTTGGAGATATGAAAATAAAAAGATTTTTAAATGATATCATGCAAGAAGAGTTAGCACCTATTAGAAAAAGAAGAGAAGAACTTGCTAAAGATCCAGAAAAAATATATGAGATACTAAGAAAAGGTACAGAAAAAGCAAGACAAAAAGCAAAGGAAACATTAAAAGAAGTTAAAAAAGCTATGATGCTTAATTATTTTGAATAAGAATTCTTACCCTAAAAATAGAGTAGATTTAGAATTATAATTTATTTTATAATTCTTTTTTTTTATTTTTTTCATACGCTTAATTAGGTGATAGTTTTGTTTAAAAATACAATTAAATTATTTAGTTTATTTCTTCTTTTACTACTTAGTTTTATATATACTGATAAAGTATTTAACGAAGCTAGAGGTAATGACCCACTAATGAAAGAGGTTATCTCATATAAAAAGGCGCATGACGTAAAACCAGTTGAACCAAAAATAAAGGACGATGAGATGATTCTTGGTATGTCAGGTTTAATTATAAACGAAGAAAAATCATATAAAAACATGAAAGAAGATGACACTTTTAACAAACAAAAATTAGTTTATGATAAAAAAAAGCCAAATACGTCAATTACTAAAACTTATGATTACTATATAACAAATGGTATTTCTAAAAACATGGTATCCATAATATTTAAAGTGAATAATTCTACTAATGTATCTGAACTTTTAAGTCTTCTTGCTAAAACAAATGTTATCGTAAACTTCTTTATAGACGGATCATATTTAGAGAAAAACGTTGAAACTGCTTTTAGCATGGTTAATTTAAATTCTGAAATATATAATTTAGGCTATGATAATAAATACTCTAAAAGCATGATAAGTGTTACTAACAATTTAATAGAAAGTATTACCCTTAAAGATTCTTTATTTTGCTTAAATGAGGTTAAAAATGATAATTATAAAGATATATGTGCTTCTAAGAAAATGTTAACTATTTCACCAAAACTTGTTAATCCTAACATAACTGATTTAAAAAAGAATTTATCAAAAGGTGTTATGATAGTATATGACTTAGATGAATTTGATACATCTAAATTTAACTTTATTACAAACGTAATAGAAAGTCGTGGTTATAAAATAAAAGGTTTATCAAAATTAATAAACGAAAATAGCTAAAAGGCTATTTTTTTCTTTGATAAAAAAATAATAAATGTTATAATATTAATTGTTTGAAGTAAGGTGATATTAATGCATGATAAATTGAAATTATTATTAGATAAAATTAGTTTACCAGAAGAATATTATGAGTTTTTTAATAATGGTAAAATACTAAAACTTAAACTTGATCATACAAGACGTAATGGCATTTTTGTAATTGAAATAGATAATCCTTTAGATATCAAAGTATTAGAATATATAGATAAAAACATGAAAAAAGGTTTTCCTGAAATGGGTTCTATAAAATCGGAATTTGTACTTAGAAATGTAAACTTTAATGACTGTTTAAATTACTATAAAGAAGCTATTTTAAAAAGTACTCTAACTAAGCCTATGAAAGAGTTATTTATAGAGAAAAAAGTTAAGATGTCAGGAGATACTCTTATAATAGATACCGATAATATCGCAGAAGAAAACATATTAAATAACCATTTAGAAAGCATTTTAAAATATTATAAGGTATGTGGTTATCCTAACTTAAAAATAAAAACATTTATAAATGAAGAAAACAGATTAAAGGTAAAAAAAGAATTAGAAGAAGAAATAAAAATGGAAACCCAAAGTAAACCTAAGGAGGAAAATCCTGTTATTTTAGGTGATGAGCCAAAGGGAGCAATAACCGAAATAAAGGATATAATTGCGGAAGAATCAGACGTTACCGTTGAAGCTTACGTTTTTGGTGTTGAAGAGTTTGAATCATCAAGAAGTGCATTTAAAATATTAACCTTTAAAATAAGTGATAATACTGATAGTATTTATGCTAAAATTTTTACAAAAGATGCAGATTTATTTAAGATGTTATCTAAAAAAATGAAGTCTGGTTGGTTTAGAATTAATGGATATGTAAAACAAGATATTTATGCTAAAGACCTTGTATTAAACATTAGAAACGTTATGAAAATACCTTCAAAAGACATGACGGTAGTAGATGATGCAAAAGAAAAAAGAGTAGAATTACACGCTCATACAATGATGAGTCAAATGGATGGTATAACTAAGTTAGATTTAGGTAAGCATACGTGTGAACTTGTTACAAACGCAATTAACATGGGATATCGTGGTGTTGCGATAACAGATCATAACGGATGCCAAGCATTTCCAATAGCATATAGTCTTATTAAGAATCACAATAAAAAAATAGAAGATAAAAGTAAACATTTTAAGGGGTTATATGGTACGGAGCTTACGCTAGTTGATGATACCGTAAACATAGTTGTAAGGCCTACTTGTGATTCTTTAATGGATAACACTTACGTTGTATTTGATACCGAAACAACTGGATTTAATGCTGCGGGCGAAGACCAAATGATAGAAATAGGTGCAGTTAAAATATCACATGGTGACATAATAGATAGGTTTGATAAATTAATTGATCCTAAAAGGCATATACCGGATAAAATTACTGAGCTTACTTGTATTACTGATGCAATGGTATCAGGCTGTGATGATGAAAAAACAGTAACAAAAGAATTTTTAGAGTGGGCTGGTAATTTACCTATGGTAGCTCATAATGCTAAGTTTGATATTTCTTTTATTGAAATGGCAATGAAGAAATATGATTTAGGAGAGTTTAAAAACACCGTAATAGATACTTTAGAATTATCTAGAACCTTAGACCAAGGATACGCAAGACATGGACTTTCAGCCTTAGTTAAAAGATATAACGTTCCTTGGGAAGAAGATGCTCACCATAGAGCGGATTATGATGCTGAAGGAACGGCTCACGTTTTTCATAAGTTTTTACAAAAATTAGATGCACAAAACTATGAAAAAATAAGTGATTTAGATAGGTTAGTTCCTAAAGGTGAAATTCATAAGTTTGGTAGAACGTATCACTTTAATGCGATTGCGGTTAATAAAAAAGGACTTAAAAACATATTTAAAATGATATCGCTTGCTAATACCGTTTACCTATATAAAACACCTAGAATCTTGCGTAGTGAAGTAGAACGTTTAAGAGAAGGCGTTTTAATAGGAAGTGGATGTTATGAATCAGAAGTTTTTAAAGAAGCAAGAAGTAAAGAAGGAGAAGAATTAACCAACATAATAAACTTTTATGATTATGTTGAAGTACAGCCTCCAGAAGTCTATAATCATTTAATACAAATGGGAGATTTTAAGGATGAAAAAGAACTTGAAACCCATATTAAAAAGGTGGTATCTGCTACAAAAGAAGCTGGTAAGATAATTGTTGCAACAGGAGATGTTCACCACTTTAGAAGAGAAGATAAAATATATAGACAAATAATTGTTAATCAAAAGGTTCCGGGTGGTGGACGTCATCCACTAGCTAAAAAAGATATTAAAGAAATACCAAGTCAGCACTTTAGAACAACAAATGAAATGCTTGATAACTTTGCTTTCTTAGGAAAAGATTTAGCATACGAAATAGTTGTTTCTAACACCAATAAGGTTCTTGACATGGTAGATGAAATAGAGGTAATAATAGATACTCATGGAATTCCTTTTTCACCAAGGGTAAAGGCAGATGATGGAAAGTCTTACCTTGATTGTCCAAGAGTTGTAACGGACTTAGTATATGATAAGGCAAAAGATTGGTATGGTACACCTCTTCCATATAATATAGAAGAACGTATTGCAATGGAACTATATGGTAACATCGTATATAAAGTATGTGAGGAGAATTTAAAAAAGAACAACCCTGACATAACAGATGAAAAATTAAAAGAAGAAACGTTTAGAAATTTGCATGAGGTTATAGTTAAAGGGTTTGACTCGGTTAAAGAACTATTAAGTTGTTATTTTAAAGAGAACTGGGACGATTGTGACGGCACTTTAACGGATGATTCATTAAATAAAAAAGTAAGCAAGGAACTAGGTGGTATTATAGGTGGAGGATTTGATCCAATATACTTAATTGCACAAAGACTTGTTAAACACTCAAACGATGATGGTTACTTAGTAGGTTCCCGTGGTTCTGTTGGTTCATCATTTGTTGCAACAATGATGGGTATAACAGAAGTTAATCCACTTCCAGCACACTATAGATGTTTAAAGTGTCAACATAGCATATTTACATTTGATGATGGAAGGGCACTTGGTAGCCAGTATTCAACAGGATTTGACCTTCCTGATAAGAAATGTCCTTGCTGCGGTGAAGATTTATACAAAGATGGGCAAGACATGCCGTTTGCAACATTCCTAGGCTTTAACGCAGATAAAGTTCCAGATATCGACCTTAACTTTAGTGATTTGAACCAAGCATCTGCTCATGCGTATACCAAAGTTTTATTTGGCGCTGATAACGTATATCGTGCAGGAACAATTGGTACGGTAGCAGAAAAAACAGCATATGGATATGTAAAAGGATACTGTGAAGATAAAGAAATAAACATGAGACCAGCTGAAATAGAACGTTTAGCACTAGGATGTACGGGCGTTAAAAGAACAACGGGTCAGCATCCTGGCGGAATAGTTGTTATTCCAGATTATATGGAAGTATTTGATTTTACACCTTTTCAGTTTCCAGCAGAAGACGTAACAAGTGCTTGGCGAACAACCCACTTTGATTATCACGCAATTGATGAGTGCGTTCTTAAACTAGATATACTAGGTCACTCAGACCCAACTCAGCTTAGAATGATTCAAGATTTAACTCATACTGATATAACAAAGGTTCCACTAGATGATAAAGATACGATGAGTATATTTACGTCAACAAAGGCACTAGGAGTTACTAACGAACAGATAATGTGCAAGACAGGAACACTTGGAATACCAGAGTTTGGTACTAACTTTACAATTGGTATGGTTGCAGAGACAAAGCCTACAACATTTGCGGAATTAATTAAAATATCAGGTTTATCTCATGGTACTGATGTTTGGCTTGGAAACGCACAAGACTTAATAAAAAATAACATCGTTCCGTTTAAAGATGTTATAGGATGTCGTGATGATATAATGGTATACTTAATGTATCACGGAGTAAAACCTATTAAGGCATTTAAGATAATGGAATTTGTTCGTAAAGGAAGGGCATCAAAGGATCCTGAAACTTGGAAAGAACATAAAAAGACGATGGTAGAGGCTAACATACCAGATTGGTTTATAGATTCATGCGGTAAGATAAAATACATGTTCCCTAAAGCTCACGCAGCAGCATACGTTATATCAGCCTTTAGAATAGCTTGGTATAAAGTTCATATGCCAGTATATTTTTATGCGTCATGGCTAACTTCTAAAGCAACAGACGTTGATGTTGATGTAATGATTAAAGGATATGATGCAATAAAAGCTAAAATAATAGAAATTCAAAATAAAGGCTTTGATGCTACTAATAAAGAATTAGGACAACTAGAAAGTCTTAAGGTATGCTTAGAGGCAACAGCAAGAGGTATTTCGTTTGCACCAATTGATCTTTATAAAAGTAGTGCTACCATTTGGGGAGTTAAAGATGAAACAACGATATATCCACCATTTGCATCAATTGATGGCCTAGGTGATACGGTTGCTAAAAAAATAGTAGAAGAAAGAGGAAAAAGTAAATTTATTAGCGTTGAAGATATCCAGGTAAGAGGTAAAGTATCCCAAACCTTAACAGATAGAATGCGTATGATGGGAATACTAAACCAGCTTCCAGAATCAAGTCAGCTTAGTTTGTTTTAAAATATAAATGAAAGATAAAATTATATTATTTTATTGTATAACGTAATAGTTTGGAGTTTTATATAAAAGATATTGATATTAGTTATAAAGTTTTAGAAGAGTAATTTGACAAAGCTCTTCTTTTTTGTTATCATAATTGACCATTAGTGAAGGGGGTGTTTTACGTGAAAGATAAAATGTTAAAAGACTATACAATAAAAGAATTCTTTGAATTCTTTAATCAAAGATCATTTGAAGTAAAGAGAATGGTTGATTCTTTAAACGAACAAAAAAAATTATATAGTTCTTGCTGTGCAACAAAAGTTGTTTTTAATCCTGTTAGTAAGGCAGAAGAAAGACAATATTGCTGTTATAAAGAAAAGATAAAAAAAGCTTTAAATACAAAAAATGGTAGAGAAAACATTTTAAATGTTTTAAAAGATGTTTTTGGTTTTAAATTTTATGATTTTTCAGAAGAAGAGTTGCAGTACTTAGAACAAAAGGGTGCATTTACTAGAAATGGACTTGTAAAAATCGTTGGATCGGTAGTTGGTAATAAATATGGATATGAAATTTATATTCCAAAAAATTGGGAAGAACTTCTAAAATTAATAGATGATCTTATATCTCTAGTTGATTTGGCAAACGTAGACTATGAAGACAGAAAAAAATATACGATAGTTTTAACGACGTTTATAAACTTAATTGCAACTGCCTATAAAGAAATTTGCTTGTTAATAGAATCGGAGCAAAAACTGTATAGTAATATGTGTGAGATATATAAATTATATAAAAATAAAAAACCGATAGATACGGTTGAAAAGATTCCTGATTTCAAAGATGAATTAAATGCAAAAATAAAAAATGTAGAAAAAAATAAAGACGGTTCTAAAAGTTTTGAAAACATATATTTTGGTGATATCACAGAGAGCTTTATTAATGCACATAATGCAGAAGTAAATAATATTAATAAAGATAAAGAAATAAAAGCTATTATAAATAAATTTTATAAAGAAATTTTTAGAACGCCATTTGATAAACTTAGTTATGATCAATTTCCGTCTTTCGATGATCCAAGGGCATATTTGTTATATAGTGGATTGGCTAGTAAATTTGAAAGAAAAAATGATGATAAAAGTGTAAGTTTAATGGCTATTACTCAAATTAGATTAGCAAATCATATAAATGACATTAATTATAAAGATGATAATTTAGATGTTAAAGTAAGATAATTATATTTAAAGGAGCTGAAAAGCATGGATGTTAACAAGATTAATGATGCGATTATCATGTTAGAAACTGAAAAAGAACAATTTGAAGAAGATATCAAGACTGTTTTTTATACCTTAAAATTAATAAAAGAAAGTTCATTTGAAAATGTAGCTTATGATAATACGTATTTAGAAAAATCCGCCGCAATATTATACATGTATGGATACAATAATTTTATGGAATCTAGTATAACTTATGATGATTATGAAAAGATATTTAAAAAAATATGTGGCAAACTTTATAAAATGTTCTTAAGTGACTTAAGGATGGATGATAAAAATGAATATATAACTCCAGAATCTTTTTCTAGTATGATGCAAAAATTATGCAAATCAAAGAGTTTTCTAGTTAAAATGGATAATAACAGAAAAACTAAAGGTACAGATAGAAAAAGTGATATATTACACGGTGATTCATTGACACAAAAATTGATTGAAGAGCCAAAAAATAAATTCATTTCCGCAAGCAACAATTTTTTAGCAAAATATAAAAACATTGTGCTTGATATATCACTACTAATTAATTTGCTTACCGAAATAATGTGTATAAATTATGAAAAAAATTTTGAAAAATTTAAGCTAACGTGTCATGAAATATTCAAATTATTAAAGAAAAATCACTTTCAAGATGTTATATTTGAGGATATTAAAAGAGATTTAAGAAGTATAATAAAA
This sequence comes from uncultured Mycoplasmatota bacterium, assembly GCA_900547225.1. Classification (GTDB taxonomy): domain Bacteria; phylum Bacillota_I; class Bacilli_A; order RF39; family UBA660; genus Aphodocola. The sequence goes on along the minus strand of URFW01000006.1, from coordinate 34,761 downwards.
AAGCAAGAAGAAAAAATAACTGAATTAGCAAATAGTCACGCAGTAACAGAGGAAATTGATATTAAAATAGGTTCTAGAACGAACAGAATAAGTACTTATGAAAAATCTAAGTTGAAACAGAAAATAAAGGAAAGCAAGTCCAAATTATCATCAGAAGATAAATTATGGGTTGATATAGTAGTGGATCAGTTATTAATTATGGAAGGTGAATTTCTTGATGATTTTAGATGCAATTATGTCTCTTACTTACCAGTAGATAATAAAAACATAAAAGATATTATTAATCTTGCTATATTAGAATTGAAATACAAAGATGCAAATGACGAAGTAATAGATATAATGGAAAGCGCAAATAAATCGTATACAAAATCAGGAAAAGTTTTTTAAAAATGCTTGTGGCTTATTCTGATATTGATATATTTTTAAATAAATAAGTCATGATTATATAACGGATGATGAAGCATTTGAAATTAGCAAAAAATATTAAAAGGTTATATTGCAAAATTAAAAAAAGAAAAAGACGAAAATACAAGTGAAAGAAAATAAGGCTACTTAAGCCTTTTTTCTTATTATGTGATATAATATCTTCTAGGTGGTAATATGCATTTTAATTATTTAGATAATGATTATTTAGTTATAATAGAAAAGAAAAATAATAAAAATTTATATATCAGAGTAACAGATAATTTAGAAATAAAAGTAACTTGTAATTATTTTTTTACTAAACTTTCTATAAAAAAAGTATTAGAAGATAATAGAAGATCAATAGAAAAAATGATAGATAAACAAATCATAAAGAATAAAACTCAGAAAAAAGAATCTAAGAATCTTTTAGGAAAAAATTTAAACGTTATTTATAAAGATGTTAAAAGGCCAATATATGATTTAGATACAATTACCGTAAAAGATGATGTCATGCTTAATAATTGGTATAAGAAATATGCAAAAGAGGTATTTAAAAAATACTTAGATGAAGCATATTACGTATTTGATGAAAAAATCCCGTATCCTATAATTAAGGTTAGAGGGATGAAGACAAGATGGGGAGTATGTAATAGAAGAGATAACTCTGTTACACTTAATTTAGAACTTATAAAAAAAGATCCTATGTATTTAAATTACGTTATAGTTCATGAATTATCACACTTTGTCCATTTTGATCATAGTAAGGCGTTTTGGGGTGTTGTAGAAAAATACTGCCCTGATTATAAAATAGTTAGAAAAAAGTTGAAGGAGTAATTTATGATAATAGAATCTAAAGATAATAAAAAAATAAAATATTTAAATAAATTAAGAACAAATAAATTTATGAATGAAGAAAAAAAGTTTGTTGTAGAAGGAATGCACCTTGTTAACGAAGCTAAAAAAAGTGGTCTTTTGCTTGAAACTTATTCTACTTCTAACTGTGACTTTGGCGTAGTAAATAACGTTGTGTCAAAAAGTGTTATGAGTTATATAAGCACACTTCCATCTAAAACGGATGTTATTGGAATAGTTAGTTTTATTAAAGAAGATTTAACACTTGGAGATAAAATAATTATATTAGATGATGTTCAAGATCCAGGAAATTTAGGAACCATAATAAGAAGTGCTAAAGCATTTAACATAGATACGGTAGTGCTTAGCTTGGGGTGCGTTAAAAAATATAATGAGAAAGTTGTAAGAGCAGCTCAAGGAATGCTTTTTAAAGTAAACGTTGTAACAAAAGATTTAAAGTATTTTATTCCTTATCTAAAAGAAAATGGATACTCGGTATATGGTACTTCTGTTACGAATGGCACGGATATAAGTACACTTAAAAAGAATAAAAAACTTGCAGTTGTAATGGGAAATGAAGGACAAGGAATAAGCAAAGATATTAAAAAAGAACTAGATAAAAATGTCTATATAAATATGAATGATGATTGTGAAAGTTTGAATGTAGCAGTTGCATCTTCAATTATTATGTACGAAATGAACAAATAAAAGTTAAACTATTTTTACTTGATGGGAGAGATAAAATATGAATTATTTATATATTGGAAAATTAGTTAATACTCATGGTATTAAAGGTGAAGTTAGAATATTATCTAATTTTAGACATAAAGATAAAGTGTTTATAAAAGGATTTAAGTTTTACGTTGGTAAAGATAAGAAAGAGTATGTTGTTGAAACTTATAGGAAACATAAAAACTTTGATATGGTAACATTTAAAGATAACTATGACATTAATTTAATTGAACATTTAAAAGGCTCTTTCGTATACATTAATAAAGATGAATTAAAACTTGATAAAAATAAGTTTTTATCAGTTGATTTAATTGGATTTGATGTTATAATAAATGATAAAACAATTGGTGTTATAAAAGATGTATTAGATACTCCTGCAAATGAAGTTTTAGTGCTTGATAATAACATTATGATTCCATATGTTGATGCTTTTATAAAAGAAATTGATATTAAAAATAAAAAAGTATCTGTATATGAAGTGAAAGGACTTTTATCATGAAAATAGATATATTAACACTTTTTCCAGAAATGTTTGATGGATTTAAAAACGAATCAATTATAAAAAGAGCGATAGAATCTAAGAAAGTAGAAATAAATACTTGTAATTTTAGAGATTTTGCAAAAAATAAACATAAAAAAGTGGATGATACTCCTTATGGTGGAGGAGCTGGTATGGTTTTAATGTGTCAACCAATATATGATGCAGTAGAAAGCCTAAAAACTGATAAATCAAAGGTTATCATGCTTTCTCCTCAAGGAAAACCTTACACACAAAAAAAAGCATATGAACTATCAAAGGAAGAACACTTAATATTTATATGTGGCCATTACGAGGGATTCGATGAGAGAATAAGTTCGCTTTGTGATGAAGAAATATCAATAGGAGATTATGTTTTAACCGGAGGAGAATTACCATCGATGGTTATTACTGATTCTGTTGTAAGATTGCTTCCTGGAGTAATAGAAGAAGAATCACACGAAATAGATTCATTTAATGAAAACTTGCTTGACTATCCAACTTATACCAAACCAAGAAACTATAAAGGCATGAAGGTTCCTGAAGTATTATTATCAGGAGATCATAAAAAAATTGATGAATGGAGAAAAGAGCAAAGACTTCTTGTAACAAAAGAAAAAAGACCAGACCTTTTAAGAAAGAAAATGATTTTGAAAAAAGGTGGTATGAAAAAAAGTGGTTTTAAAATATCAATGGATGATGTTAAAAACATTAAGGTAACCGAAATTAAAGAAGATAAAAAAGATGCTGTAGAAGAAAAGAAAACTCCAAAAAAGGTTACGAAAAAAGAAACTAAAAACACAGTTTATAAACTTTCACTAGAAGAAAAATTAGTTGCAATAACGATATTTGATCCTAAAAAATTAGAAGGCTACAAGTTAAAGGGAAGAAATAAAGATGGAGATATAACAAAAATCCTTATTGTAAAAACATCATTTGCATCAAAAGTTGCGATGAAAAACATTAGAAAGAAAATAGATATATTAAATTATAGATTAAACATGGCTCTTCAAACAGATGATAATGAAGCGACTTCAAGAGTGCTTGGAGAATCTGAAATGTTAAAATCTATGATAATAAAGGTTTATTCTAATTTTCTAAGTAAAGAAGCTTTGGATTTTGTAATTCAAAACATAAATAAATTGGTAAATGAATTTGTAAAAAATAAATCCATTAGAAATTCAGTTTTAAATGAAAGATACTAATAAACAAATACTTGCATAATAGTTAATTATGTGATAGAATTTTAGTGTTTGAAAAAAGGCAATCCGCCGCATATATATTATTTTGCATGATTGCTGGTTATAAGTTTTAGAAAGGAGAACTAAGAAAATGAATAAGATTGAAGAAATTACAAACAAACAATTAAATCCTAACGTACCAGAATTTAGAGTTGGTGATACTGTTAGAGTAGGTGTTAGAATAATCGAAGGTAAAAAAGAAAGAGTACAAGCTTTTGAAGGCGTTGTAATCTCTCGTAAAGGTTATGGTGTATCTGAAACATTTACAGTACGTAAGATGTCTAGCGGTATTGGAGTTGAAAGAATATTCCCAATTCATTCACCAAAACTTGATTCTATTGAAGTAGTAAGAAAAGGTAAAGCAAGACGTGCTAAACTTTACTATGCAAGAGATATCGTTGGTCAATGGAAATTAAAAGAAAGAAACTAATAAGGCTATTTATGCCTTATTTTTTGATAGGTGAGTAAAGATGAAAAAGGAAAGAATAAAAAAGATAGTAAAAGATATATATCCATATGTTTTAGTTGTAATATTAGTAGTACTTGTAAGAACGTTTATAATAACCCCTGCAATTGTAGATGGACCATCTATGGAGCCGACTTTATATAACAATAACATTGTTTTACTAAATAAACTAGATTATAAGCTAAACGGAGTAAAAAGGTTTGACGTTGTTGTAGTTTCCTGGAATGATGAAAAAATAATAAAAAGAGTTATTGGACTTCCAGGGGAACATATAGAATATAAAAAAGGAAACTTGTACGTCGATGGTTTTAAAGTTGATGAAAATTTTACACACCAAGATACTGATGACTTTAAGTTAGAGGAAATAGGATACTTAACAATACCTGGAGATAAGTATTTGGTAGTTGGTGATAATAGGCCTAATTCAACGGACTCAAGAGTTATAGGATTATTTGATAAGAAAGATATTTTAGGTAAGGTAAATTTAAGAATTTTTCCTATAAATAAGATTAAGAAAGTAAAATAAATGTTTTAATCTAATTTTTGCTTAATAGAGGAATAAAAATGAATAAAAGAATGAAAAAAGATGAACTTTTAAAGTTAATAGAAAGTTTAAAAATTGATAAAAATGAATTTTGGATATTATCGTCTGGAGCACTTGTCTTAAGAGGTATTTATGATGATGCTGGAGATTTAGATATTGCGGTAACAAATAAGGGACTAGAAGAATTAAAGAAGAATTATAGCCTAATTAGAAAAGAAAATGGTTGGTATATAGTTAATGATAAAGTTGAATGTGTTTGCGATGGTGATAAAGATAAGCTTAAGTATAAACCGGAATATAACGGAGAATATTATCTTCAGAATATAAATGAGTATTATGAATATTTAAAACAAAGCGCAAGAGGTAAAGATAAAGTGAGAATTCCCATTGTAGAAAATTATATAAAGAATAAAATCGATTTTAAATAATAAATAGAAAGGAAGCTGTGAAATAATGAAATCTGAGAGATTATTGAGTGAATTAAAAAGTAAGAAAAATGTTATTACTTATAAAGATACTAATAGTGAAATTGTACGTGAGTTTAAAAATAAATATGATATGTATAATGATAGGTTTTTTTATGATCAATTTATAAATTGTGGTGGTTTTATAGTTGATAATTGGATAAGAATATATGGATGTGGAGCTTTAAACGTAATTGAAAAAAATAAACTATATAATAAAGATGATTTCATGGATATATTAATAGGAGAAGACGTTTTAGGCGGTGTATTTGCACTTAAAAATAAAGACGTATATTATTATGCTCCGGATACTAACAAATGGGAAAACTTAGAGTTATATTACACTGAATTTATATATTGGATATTAAACTATGAAGAAGATGTAAATGATTTTTACAAAGGTTTAAGATGGGCCAATTGGAAGGAAGACTGTAAGAAACTTGGTATAGCTGATGGATTTTCACTTTACCCACTGTTGCCATTTGAATGTGATATTGAAAAAAGAAGTAGAAAGATAATTCCAATTGATGAATTAATAAGATTAAATTTTGATTTAAGTTCAATGCTAAACGAATAAACAAAGTATAGTAATTAAAATAAAAAGACAAAGAGTTAAATCAAGGACAGATTTTATCTAATCTGTCCTTTCATGTATCATTTATATATTTGTATGTTCTCTAATATTATTAATATAAAAAATATTGAAATAAAAGATAAAAATAATATGTTATAATATATAAAGTGGGGAAATAACCTATTGGTAATAATCTGTAAATAACCATTTATGATTTTTAAATATATATGATTTGAAGAGTGATTATAATATTAGTATAACGTTTAATAAATATCGATATATGCAAATATCAACTGAATATACTTAATAATAAACAAAGTATGGTTAATAAGCGAAAGTAAAGGTAGTGATCAAAATGAGTAGTGAAGAAAAAAGTTCTCGAAAAACAAACATAAACTGGTATCCAGGCCATATGGCTAAAACAAGAAGGCTTATAAAAGAAAACATTAACATGGTGGACATTATCTATGAAGTAGTAGATGCAAGAATACCTTTTTCATCTAAGATAAAGGATGTAGATGACTTAATAAAAGATAAACCTAAGATTATAATTATGACTAAAACTGATTTATGTGACATAAATAAAACTAGTATGTGTGCTAAAATGTATGAAAAAGAAGGTTATAAAGTTGTAATGGTAGATTTAATTAATAACAAAGGATTATCTGATATATATAGTGCAACTAGTCTTTTACTTAAAAATCTAGATGATAAAAGAGAAGCAAAAGGCCTTAAAAAGCGTGCTTATAGAGCTTTAATAATTGGAATACCAAACGTTGGAAAGTCCACCCTAATAAATAGATTAGTAGGTAAAAAAGCTACTGTAACAGGAGATAAACCAGGTGTTACTAAAAAGCTTTCTTGGATTAGAATAAATAAGGATTTAGAACTTTTAGATTCTCCTGGTATATTGTGGCCTAAAATAGATGATGAAAATCAAGCTTATAACTTAGCGTCATTTTCTGCAATAAAAGAAGAAATCCTGCCGCTTGGTAAGGTTGCTTGTTATATTCTTGATAAGATGGATAAAAAATACCCAGATAATTTATTTAAAAGATATGGGAACATAAACTATGATAATGATGATGTCATCTTGGCATATGAGGCGATTGGTAAAAAAAGAGGATGCATAGTATCAGGTGGAGATATTGATTATGATAAAGTATCTAGCATAATAATAAAGGATTTAAGAGAGGGAAAGTTAGGCAAAGTAACTTTTGATGAGGTGTAAAAATGGATGAAAAACTTAGTTATATTAAAAGTTTAGGGATGAATGATGAAACAATAGCAAAAATATTAAGATATGATTCTTTAGACAATAATGATATAGATTTAGATGATAGGTTAAAAAAAATATATGAATTACTCGGATTTGCAAAATTAACAAGCAAAGAAATAGAAAAAATTATATATAATAACTTATCAATATTAGACTTTTCTAACAGTGAGTTATGTAAATTAGCAGCAGTGTTGGAAAATGTTAATTTTAATAATGATATAATTGAGAAAAAGACGTTTTCAAAAGGTCTTGTAAATTATAAACGTATTTTTATTAGAAACTTGGTTTTAGAAGCAAGTGGTAAAAAAAATGTATATGGTAATACTGTGTTAACAGAACCTGATTATAGTGCATATGGAACTAAGCATAATTTATCTTTAGTATGTTTACAATCACTTAAACAGTCATGTGATTCTGATGAAGAATTAGAAGAAGCTTTAGATGGAAAACTGATTATAGGTGATAAACATTACTCGGTTGATGATTATATTAAAATATTAGCAAGTTTATTTTATAATAAATACTTAAACAGTAAAAAGAATATGGGAGCTCATAAATAATGACCGACTTATATGAAAATGAAAAAAAGTTATGGAACTTAGGTTATGAAAATATTGCTGGCTGTGATGAGGCAGGCCGGGGGCCACTTTTTGGACCTGTTGTTGCAGCATCAGTAATACTTCCACATGATTTTGTCTTGGAAGGTTTAAATGATTCTAAAAAGCTATCAGAAAAGAAAAGGGAAGAGTATTATCCGGTTATAATGCAAAAGGCTCTTGCAGTTTCAGTTTCCATAGTAGAAGCAGATGAAATAGATAAAATAAACATATATGAAGCATCAAGACAAGGAATGCTAAGAGCGACTAACTCTTTAAAAGTAAAGCCTGATTACATAATAACGGACGCTATGCCACTTGATGGATTTACAAGTGTGCCACATGAGGCCATAATAAAAGGTGATGCTAAAAGTATAACGATTGCGGCAGCATCAGTAATAGCAAAAGTAACTCGTGATAGAATAATGTATGAAATAGATAAAGTACATCCAGAATACGAATTTAAAAAACATAAGGGTTATCCGACAAAAAAACACCTTGAACTAATAGAAAAGTATGGTATAATTGACGGATATAGGCGTACATATGGACCTGTTAAAAAATACATTGAGGAACATAAAACAAATAAGGAGGCATAAATTATGAGTAAAAACTTAGTAATAGTGGAATCTCCTACTAAGACTAAAGCAATAGAAAAATATTTAGGCAGTGATTATAAAGTAGTATCTAGTAAAGGTCACATAAGAGATCTTGCAACATCAGGTAAGTTTGGATTTGGTGTTGACTTAGAAAATCATTTTGAACCTAATTATGTTGCAATAAAGGGTAAGAAAAAAGATATTACAGCTCTAAAAAAAGATGCAGAAAAGGCTAAAATGGTTTATCTTGCAACCGACCCTGACCGCGAGGGAGAGGCTATTTCTTGGCATTTAAAAGATGCATTACAACTTAAAGATGAAGAGTATGAAAGAGTTGTTTTTAACGAAATTACTAAAAACGTTGTAAAAGATGCATTTAATCATACTAGAAAAATAGATGATGATTTAGTTCATAGTCAGGAAACCAGAAGAATATTAGATAGAATAATAGGCTTTAGGTTAAGCAAATTAATGCAGTCTAAAACAGGTGGTAAATCAGCAGGTAGAGTTCAGTCTGTTGCACTTAAACTAATAGTAGACCGTGAAAGAGAAATAGAAAGTTTTAAAGAAGAAGAATACTGGACTGTAACCGCTAAATTTGCCGATATGGAAGCTTCCTTAGATACTGTTGACGGTAAAAAGGCGGATTTAAAAACAGAAGAAGAAACTGATAAGGTAATAGATGGTTTAGATAGCAAATTTGTAATATCAAATTATGAAACAAAGCCTAAGAAAAAAGCTTCTAAATATCCTTTTATTACGTCAACTATGCAGCAAGAAGCAATTTCAAAATTAGGTTTTTCTGCTAAGAAAACTATGCAGGTAGCTCAAAAATTATATGAAGGTATAGATATAGAAAATGATACTATTGGTTTAATAACTTACATGAGAACTGATTCTGTAAGATTATCTGATGAGTTTATTAAAACAAGCTATGCTTTTATTAAAGAAAATTATGGTGAAGAATATATTGGTTATGTAAAGAAATCAAAAAAACGTGAAAACGTTCAAGATGCACATGAGGCAATTCGTCCATCTAGTATAAATAGAACGCCTGATTCTATAAAAAAATATCTAACAAAAGATGAATTTAAACTATATGAAATGATTTATGTGAGAGCACTTGCTTCCCTAATGGCAGATGCTAAGTTAAATCAAACAACAATCACTTTGGATAATAATAACACAACGTTTAAAACAACAGGAAGTGTACTTATATTTGAAGGTTACTTAAAAGTTTATGGTAAGTTTGAGTCATCAGAAGATAAGGTTCTTCCTAAATTAAAAGTAAATGATGAACTTATAGCAGACGAAATAGTAAAGGATCAACATTTTACTAAACCTCCAGCAAGATATACCGAGGCTAAGCTTATTAAAGCAATGGAAGAGTTAGGAATAGGGCGTCCTTCTACTTATGCATCAACAATTAGTACTTTAACGCAAAGAGGATATGTTAAAATAATAGAAAAAAAACTTAATCCTACTGAAGTTGGAATTACAACGACGGATAAATTACAAGAATTCTTTAGTGATTTAATAAACGTTAAATATACAGCTAAGATGGAAGAAGACTTAGACAAGGTAGCAGAAGGTAAGAAAGTATGGTATAAAATTCTAGAATCATTTTATAAGGAATTTGAACCAGAAGTTGAAAACGCATTTGATAAGATGGAGAAAAAAGAAGACGAAGAAACCGGAGAAGTATGCCCTAAATGTGGTAAGCCTATGGTTATAAAAAACGGACGATACGGTAAATTTGAAGCTTGCTCTGGATATCCTGAATGTAAATATATTAAACCAAAGGAAAAAGCACCTCAAGTTGAAGTTTGCGACTGTCCTAAATGTGGTGGCAAAATAGTTGAGAGAAAAACTAAAAGAGGAAAAGTATTTTATGGATGCAGTAATTTTCCAAAATGTAAAGTTGCTGTTTGGGATAAGCCTACTGGAGAGTTATGTCCTGAATGCCATAGTCTTTTAGTTGCTGATAAAGAAGGAATAGTAAAGTGTAGTGGTTGCGATTACAAAAAGAATTAATAAATTAAGGAATGTAAAAAATGAAAAATAATGATAAATTAAAAAACATATTAAAAGCCGGAGCAATTTTATTAGGTGGAACTTTAATACTATCATTTCCAACTAGTATAGTTCATAATATAGATGAGAAAAAAAGAGAAAATACAGATTCTATTTTATTAAGCCAGTTAGAGTATCCAACTGTTGATGTTGAAAAAACGCTTGATGATTACTTTCTAGATTATGAATATAGTAATATATTAAATGAACATAGTAAAGAAAAACCATATAATAGTTCAGCGGCTATTGTGGCTACTGGTAATCAAGTAAAGGATTATTTAATAGAACATAACATGGATACTGCATTAATTGATGGTATGTATTTTTCTAATGATGGAAGAATTTTAGAAGTAGTAGAAACAAAAGATGCTGAGATAATAGTAAAAGATTCTTATTCTACTTATTCGTCAGAAGATGGGTATGCTTTGGATGGTTCAACTTACAAAAAAATAAAGAATATTGAAACTAGCAGTTATCAAGAATTAGATGAGTATGCATTAGTAAAAGTTGTTAATGTATATTATTCAGATTATTTGGATACTAATCCAGATTATACCTATAGTTATCGTTTAATTAAAGCATAAAAATTCTCAAAGATTAAAGTTTAATACTTTAAATACTAAGATACATTTGTATACCATACAAATGTATCTTTACTTTTGCCTTAATATATGGTATTCTTAGAAGGTCAGTTTAAAGTATGACATTTAAATGATTAGTTATATTTATTTTGAATATAATATAATCGGATAAAGAGGTTGATTTAATTGAATTTAATGAATAAAATATATAAAGATAAAGAATTTATGAGTGTTGCATCTCCAATTCTAAGTCATAAGGAATTTTTAAAAACCAAGTCAATTGTACATCATGGCAACACTAGATATAATCATTCTGTTAGAGTTTCATATACTGCATTTAAATTATCTAAAATGTTAGGTTTTGATACAAATGCGGTTATTAGAGCGGGTGCTTTGCATGATTTCTTCTTGGTTAGAGATGATAAAAATATTATGACATCAACGAAAATGTTAATTGATCATCCAAAAATGGCAAAAGAAAATGCAATTAAATATTTTGGAGTAAATGAAAAAGAACAGAATATAATAGAATCACATATGTTTCCAATTTCAAATATTGCTCCTAAATCTAAAGAAGCTTGGATGGTGTCCTTATCGGATAAGATAGTTGCAGCTTTTGAAGGAGTAGCACGTGCTAAAGCACAAATAGGTGTTTGGATGGTGTTCTTAGTCAATTTTATAAGATAATAAAAAATACATAAACTTAAGATGGTTATGTATTTTTATTTTTTTTAAATAAAGTGGCGTCCCCGGCGCGATTCGAACGCGCGACCCCTCGCTTAGGAGGCGAGTGCTCTATCCAGCTGAGCTACGAGGACGTGCAAATACATTATAACATAAAAATTAAAGATGTGGTATAATATATCTATATTGGAGGAATTTTTATGATACTAGATGAAAACAAAGAAAAACTTGATAAGATATTTAAAAAGTATAATTTATTATTAGATGAAAAAGATGAGATATATAGTGTTATAGAATCTATTTTTTTGCATGATGAATTTCAAAAAAGGATGACTAGTGAGTTTCCACATCACGGTGAAATAACACTTGGCGAGCATATTTTAGAAGATACTATTGTTACGTATTTATTGTCAAAAAAACATAGAAATGAGCCTACTTTTGAAATGGAAATCGCTTTAAGAATAGCTATGATGCATGATTTATATGAACTACCTTGGCAAAATAATCCAGCAGCAGATACAAAACACTTTTTTAATAAGCATGGATTTAGACATCCAATTGAAGCCGTTATAAATGGAAATGCTTGGTATCCAGAGATTTTTGAAGCTAAAGATGATGCTACAAAAATAATAGACGGAGTTGTTCATCATATGTATCCACTTCCTGTAACTTCATTTAAAGACAGCCTTGATAATCCTCTTGAATTAAAAAACTTTAAAAGAGTAAATTTATTAGATAGTACAAATAAGGAAATATTAACAAATTCTTCTAACAGAGGAAAAATAGGGCCTGTTTCCCTTGTAACTAGTAAATATAAAGAAGGAAGAATAATGAGTAATGCTGATAAAATAGTTTCAATGTCTAATTTTAAGGGTGCTAACATAAATGATTTAATGGCACTTCTAACTGGAAATAATAAGAATTTAGAAGATCAAGGAAGAAGTAAATAACTTTATGAAAAGAGCAATTGTCTTATCAGGTGGCGGAGCTAAAGGAGCTTACGAAATAGGGGTTTGGAAAGCACTTAGAAGACTTTCTATTAATTATGATATAGTATGTGGTACATCAGTTGGGGCATTAAATGGGGTATTAATGGTTCAAAAAGATTATTTTAAAGCACTTAAATTGTGGTATTATATGGATTATAGTAAGGTAATTGATATTGAGATAAAAAATAAGTATACAAGCAAAAAAGGGAAAGAAGAAATATTAGGAAAGTATGCAAAAGGTGCTTTAAAAGGAGGACTTGAACTTTCCGGACTAAGCCAGGTTATAGATAAAGTACTTAACAAGGATAAATTTTTTAAATCAAACATTAATTATGGCCTTGTTACTACTCATTTTCCTTCATTAAGGCCTAAATTAGTAAAAAAAGGTGATCTTACAGAAGATGATGCAAAAAGTTATATGTTAGCTTCTGCTTCTTGTTTTCCAGCATTTAAACCTACTAAAATAGGCAAAAATTTTTATATTGATGGTGGATATTATGATAACATGCCGATTAATTTTGCAATTAGTATGGGAGCAGATGAAGTAATTGCAGTAGATTTAAAAGCAGTTGGGATGGTAAGAGAAGTTAAGGATAAAAACGTTAAAATAACTTATATAACACCAAAAAATGATTTAGGAAGTTTCCTTGCTTTTGAAAAAGATTACTCAAGGAAAGCCATTAGTTTTGGTTATAATGATACTATGAAAGTATATAAAATGCTTGATGGTAACATATATACATTTAAAAAAGGAAGCCTTGATAGGAATTATAAAAGAATGCATGATAAATTTAATTATTACATGGATTTATACTTAAACAAGGTTGCTAAACTAAAGTTTAAGAAGGTAACATCAAGTGATAATACTAAATACTTTAATGATGTATTAGAAAACACGTTAAGAGCATTTAACATAGATGAATCTAAAATATATAGAGCGTCTTTTGCAAATGTATTAATTAAAAAAGAATTTTTAAAGTGTGAAATTAAAAAGTTTAATACTATTAAAAAAGCCATTAAAAATAATAGTTTAAAAAAAGCATTTGTGTCCAAAGAACTAATCTGCTACATACATAATGAAATAGGAAAAGAAAATAAAAGATTAATAAATGATTTAGCAATAATGTTTCCAAATGCATTTTTATGTGCTTTATACATTAAAACAATAGAAAGGTAAGATATGAATAATATTAAAAAGCCACGTCTAAAAAAGAATTTGGATAAAGGATATTTAAACGAAATAAAAGGTAGTGACATTATATGTGATCTATCCTTTAGTGATGAAAAATCTTTAAATGATATAAAAGACATAGAGTTTAATGGCTGCTTATTTAAAAATATCGATTTTAGTGATTGCAGGCTTAAAAACATAGATTTTATTAATTGTTCATTTGAATCTTGCAATTTACCTAATATGGATATATGTGAAAAGCTTATTTCTAGATGTGAGTTTATAAATTCATCGTTAGTAAATTTTTCTGTTATAGAATCTAATTTGAAAGACGTTTCATTTTATAATTCTAACATTTCTTATATGAATATGTCTTCTAAACTAAAAAACGTTTCGTTTACGAACTCTAATATGACTGGGGCAAGATTATTTGAAAATGAATTTAATAATGTTATAATAGATAAGTGTAATCTTACTGATGCAGAAATATATAAAACTAAGTTAAATAATATGGACTTATCTAACTCGGTATTAAATGGTATAAACGCTGATTTAGAAAGTATAAAAGGTGTTACAACCGATTTAACAGGTATTTGCGCTATTGCAAGATTATTTAATATAAATATTAAATTTTGAGGTGAAAAAATGAACGAAGAAAAAACAAAAGTATTTGAAAAAGAACTAAGTTACATAAATAATCCAAGATATAAAGAGGGAGCCCAAAAACTAATTAGTTTGCTTCCTGACTACTTTTTTGAAGTTCCGGCATCTTCAACAGGAAAGTATCATCCTAGTTTTGCATTAGGTAGTGGTGGCCTTGTTAGACATACAAAAGTAGCGGTTAGATTTGCTTACGAAATGTTTAACGACGAAAGTATAACAGGTGCTTATTCTAAAAACGAAAAAGATTTAATGATAATATCTTTAATTATGCATGATGGACTAAAATCTGGTCTTGAAAAATCTCAATATACAAAGTTTGAACACCCACTTTTAGTGTGCGACTATATAAAAGAAAACAAGGATAAACTAACCTTTACTGATAAGGAAATAGAGTTTATGTGTCACGTTATATCATCACATATGGGACCTTGGAATACCAATAATTATAGTAATATAGTACTTCCTAAACCAGAGTCTAAATTTCAAAGATTTGTTCATATGTGTGATTACTTAGCAAGCCGCAAAGTAATAGATGTTAAATTTGACAGCGATAACAACATAGAGGAGTGATTTTTGAAGCTTAAAAAAATTTTAGTTTCTAATTTGGATGTATTTATTTATGAACTAAAAATGGAATTTGATAATATAAATAAAGGTTACGTAATCGTTAACGAGGATGGATTCTGTGAGTTTCATATAGATAATTTTATATTTCAAAATTAAAGGTTAAAAATAAGGAACTTCGTGAAAACGAAAGTTTTTTTATTAAATAGATATTGACAATATGAACATATATTCATATAATGAAGAAGTAAAAATAGAAAGAAGGTTATTATGAAGTTATTAGACGATGATAAAGTAATAGATTTATCCGAATTATTTAAAATGTTTGGTGACTCAACAAGGGTTAAGATAATAAACGTTTTAATAAACGGAGAAATGTGTGTTAGTGATATATCAGAAAAAATAAAGGTAAGTCAGTCTGCGGTATCTCACCAACTTAGGATACTTAAGGATTCAAAGCTTGTTAAGTATAGAAAAGAAGGAAACTTAACATACTATTTTTTAGCAGATGATCATGTAGAAAAAATATTTGTGATGGGATGTGAACATATAAATGAAATATAAATTTAAATTAAGCTCTTTAGATTGTGCTGGATGTGCTTTAGAAATTGAAAAAAAACTAAATGAAAATGATGAGATAGATTATGCAAGTGTCAATTTTTCTAAACTTATGATAACGGTTACAACAAAAGCGCAAAATCCTAAAAAATTAGTTTCTGATATCGTAAAAAAGGTAGAGCCAGAAAGTAAGATAATGGATTTAAATGAATCATATGAAAATAAAAGTAAGTTTAAATTTCACATAATAAGACTTTTAGTTGGAATTATTTTTATGACAATAGGTATGTGCCAAAAAGGCATACTTTCAAATGTCTTTATAGTACTTAGTTATGTAACTCTTTTATATAGAACGTTTACTAATGCTATAAAATTACTATTTAAATCTAAAACGGTAAACGAAAATATGCTTGTTACAATATCTTGTGTTGGGGCTTATTTAACTGGTAATACTCATGAAGGGTTAATGGTTATTATTTTGTACGAAATAGGTAAAATACTAGAAGAGGTAGCAGTTAATAATTCTAGACGCTCAATAAGCGATTTAATGGATATAAAGCCAGAGGTTGCTAACTTAAAAAAGGGTGATGAAATATTAACGGTAGATCCAAAAGATGTTAAAATAGGGGATGTAATAATAGTTAAAAAAGGTGATGAAATACCTCTTGATGGTATTATTATAAAAGGAAGTTCTAAATTAAATACGGCAGCATTAACTGGTGAGTCTGATTTAAAAAGTGTTAATAAAGGAGATAAAGTGTTATCTGGTTCTATTAATACACTTTCTGTTATCGAGATAAAAGTAGAAAGCTTATATGAAGATAGCACGGTATCTAAAATACTAGAATTAACTGAAAACGCAAGTGATAGAAAAGCTAAATGCGAAAACTTTGTATCTAAGGCAGCTAAGGTTTATACCCCAATTATTATGATACTTGCACTTTTAATAGCGCTTATTCTTCCATTATTTGGTTTAAGTTTTAAAGTGTCTATTTATAGAGCTTTAGTATTTTTAGTAGTATCTTGTCCTTGTGCAATTGCAATAAGTGTACCACTTGGATACTTCTCTGGAATAGGAAAAGCATCTAAAGAAGGAATCTTGGTTAAGGGAAGTGATTATTTAGAATTACTTTCATCAGTAAATAAAATCGTATTTGACAAAACAGGAACCATAACAACTGGTATATCAAATGATTATAAGTTAGAAATATTAGATGATAAATACAAAGAAAAAGATATAATTAACTATTATGTAAAGGGTGAGGCTTTATCAAATCATCCACTTGCAAAATCAGTACTTAACGTGTTTAGTAAAAAGGTAAGTACAAAAGATGTTTTAAATTATAAGGAAACGGCTGGTAAGGGAATTTCTTACGAAATAGATGGTAAAAAAATTAAGATAGGTTCATCTTCATTTGTTAATGCAAGTGATAAAGATAGTTATATTTATTTAAAAATTGATGGGAAAGTAGCAGCTAAACTAAAATTAATAGATGATATAAAGAAAGACTCTATATCTGCTATTTTAGAACTTAAAAAGCAAAATATTAAAACGTTTATGTTTACTGGAGATAAAAAGAAATCAGCAGAGGCTGTAGCTAAAAAAACTGGCGTAGATGAAGTTTTTTATGAGATGCTTCCAGATGATAAATATAAAAAGCTTGATAAGATAATAAAAGAAAATGATAAGAAAACGGCGTTTGTGGGAGATGGAATAAATGATGCTCCATCGCTTGCACTTTCTGATGTTGGAATTTCAATGGGAATGAGAGGAAGTGCATCTGCAATTGAAGCTTCGGACGTAGTTATTATGAATGATAGTTTAAGCAAAATACCAGAAGCTATTAAAATATCAAAATTTACTAAAAAAATAATAAAACAAAATCTTATATTTGCTATAGGGATCAAGGTATTAGTATTAGTTTTAGGCGCTATTGGAGTAGCTAATATGTGGCAGGCTGTTTTCGCTGATACTGGCGTTACTTTACTTACTATTTTAAACACTACGAGAATTTTAAGAAAGAAATAAAAAATTAAATACATTTTATTGTACTATTAAATATAATATGATAGAATGTATTTGAAATGCCTCTTTAGTTAAGTGGTATAACGCAGCCATGGTAAGGCTGAATTGTAAGTTCGATTCTTACAGGAGGCACCATAATTAATGGAAAATTTGATCACATTCTGAGTTTAAGCAATTGATTACTAACAGAAATGTTAGTTTTTTTGTTATTTAAGAAAGTAATGGAGAGTGATAAAAATGTTAACAATAGAAGCTAAAAAACTAAATATAAGTGATGAATCAAAAAGAAGGGTAGAAATGATATATAGATTTGTAAATGGTGTAATTAAAGATATTAAGGAAACAATAAATGATAATGATTATTTAATATTTGAAGACTATGATTAAGTATTCATAAATGGCTATAATAAGAAAATTAAGTTTAAAGATTTAACTAATTATATTAGAAAAAACTAATACCTATTAACATATATAAAATAAGTGATATTTAAATAACCAATAAATGACAAGCAGTACCCGTTATTTATGGAGGTTACTTATGCTGAAGAAAGATAAATATTTATATGATTTAAACAAACAAAGGAGTCAAAGGTATTAGACATCTAATACTTTTGACTCCTCTTTTTTATTAAAAAGAAAGAGATGAAAAAAATATGAATGAAAACTTAAAAATATCAGGAATTTACATAAGAGCATTAACCGAAGGCCAAGCACGTGAAGGATTTAGTTTACCTGAACAGGAAGCCTGTTTAAAGGAGTTCCGTGCATTCAAAAAATATAATAAAAGTATATCAAGATGCTGGAATATCTGTTAAAAGGGATAAAAGACCAGCATATAAAGAGATGATTAGAGGCGTTACCTATGATACATAAAAAGAATATGAAATGGATGATTATTTAGATAGACATAAAAAAAGACAAAGACGATGATTTTGATATGAGTATGTAAATTAAAAATACAAACATATCAAAAAACTATTGAAAAGTTAAGAAATATGTTAAAATAAAAAAGAAAGGTAGTGAAAAAATGGAAAATAAAATGTTTAATTTAGAAGAAGAAAAATGTATTAGAAAAATGTTTAAATTAGCAAGTTTGACTAAATATTCAATAATTGCTGTATTGATTTATTTTATACCATTATTATTATTTATTATTAATGACTTCATAAGATATGAAAACAATGTTACGAGAGAATTTTTAACTAAAAAGTTTTATTCAGCTCTTATCATAATGGTAGTTTTGTTAATTATATGGGCTATAGCCTATATAATTCTTAAAAAAAAATTTACTAAATAATAAAATATGGCAAAATATTTTAGAAAAAGTTGATAATGGTGAAAACGTTAATGAAAAAGTTGAAGATATTAATGCTAATATTAAATCTATGATTCCTGCTTATTTACTTGGTGACCTTATTTCATTAAGTAAAGATCTAAAAGAAATTGGTAATACAATAAAAACCATAAGCGGTATTGCTGTTATAGCGTTAGTAATAAAATCTTGTTCAATTATTATAAGGGTTATTAAAAATATTTCAAAAGTATATAATGTTTCATTGAAGTTTAATTATAAGTTATGCTTCATTATATTCATTATACCTTCTTTTATAATAATAGTGTTAGATATTGCATCTGTGATAAAAGATATAAATAATGGTAATAATTTAAAAAACAAACTTATTGATTCATTGAAAGAAAAATGTGAACAAAAATCATATTGTAAATCTATTAGTTATGGTTTTGGACATGATTTACAAATAGAATTTAATACTGAAGAATATATATCCTACAGTGATTTGAAATTAAATGAAAATAAAAAAATAGATGGTATATCAACATACATAAGTTATAACAAAAATACTTCTAAAGAAGATATAGTTGAAGATGTAAATAAAAAACTCTCTCAACTTACAGAATTAATTAATTTAAGTAATGGGACTTGTACATATGATTTTGTATGTAAAGAATATCAATTATCTGATGAGTTTATTAATAAATTCTATAATATGAGTGATAATGATATTGAAGGTTCTGATACACGTTATTATTATAAATTGCAGAATTTATATATGATAACAACATATGCTTATATCAAAACAGATGAGAATAGCAAACCAACTGATGAAATACTAATTCACTTTAGTGTTGAACGTTAACCAAAATTAAAAAATACTCTAATATTCCATTAGAGTAGTACACATCGCTATTGGCAGAGACAATAACGATGTGTGCAAAGGGAGAACCTTTTTGAAAATCTTTTACAAAAAATATGTTTATAAAATAAGCATATTTTTATATTTACTATATCACATAGATGTGATATAACCAGTGTAGTTAGTAATAGATTACTACTATATCTTTTGTAAGTGAGTTCGTTAACTACAAATTCACACGCACTGTTGTGAAATCTGTCCAGACTTTTATAGTCTTGGATTTAATATAGAAAATATCAATTTCTAATTAGAAGTTGGTATTTTTTTGTTAATTAAAGAAAGAACAGGTTTTAATGATTAATATTGTTAAGAAAGAATTAGAGTTTGATGATAAATTGAAAAAGAAGATTGAATTTATATGTAGATTTTGTAATACTACACCAACAATAATAAACGGAAATATAAGAAGAATAGATAGAACTAATTTATCATACATTGAACCTCATAAAATAATTATTAAAGGAATAACATTTTTGACCTTTAATTATTCAGAAACTATATATGTAGGTAATTTATTAAACAAACTTGAAATAAACGAATTAGAGTAATTTATAAAAGATAAAAAATGTAATACTATTATGGCATTAAAATTAGATAGACTAACTCGTAGTGTATTTGATTGGGAAAAGATTATAAGATCCTTAGAAGAAAATGATGCTTATCTAGATTGTGCTAATGAAGATATTAATACAACTAATCAAACTAATTCTAATTTAAGAAATACAAATTCGATAGATGTTATTTTAAAAAAATACAAACAAGAGTTGAAAGAATATCAGATTTAGAAAACGGATTATAGATTGCAGAAAATACTACTGATATATTAGAAGATAAAGTATCTAAATTGCAAGGAGCATTAAATTACTTTAAAAAGTTATGGAAAAAATATTAAGTTCTTACAAGATAAATTCTTTTCTTCAAATAAATATGATAACTTAATTGATGAATTGCACGAGGAAGAAATAATTGATGATGATCTAGAAGTTATACAAAATGAATTTAGCAGTTATAATAGCAAAGATGATGATTTTAAACGATAGTTTTATGGTAAAATTATATTAAATGAAAAAATTAATAGATTGGTTAGATGCGATTAACTAAATCAGAAAGGAGAAACTTATGAAAAATAATATAATTCAATCAGAGATAGATGTTAAAGGTAGTAAAATTAATGTGGTTAGAGTTGATGGCTATGAATATATATCACTTACTGACCTAGCAAAAACGCAAAATGATGAAGCACCAGCAGATGTTGTTAAAAATTGGTTAAGAAATAAAGAAACGAAACATATCAAGAAAAAATAGAATGGCATTCAAACAGATTATTATCAAAATTAAATTATGCCGTTCATACTGACGCAATTAAGAAATATATTGTCCCTACTTTAATAGAACAGCAAATTAAGTTTGTATATGCAAATTAGGCAGATGTATTAAATATTGCTTTATTTGGTATTACAACAACAAATTAATGAAGATAATAAATATTTAATATAATTAAAAATGAAGTTATCTAGGTGTTTTTACAAATAATTTAGGTGCTTACGAGTGCTATAAAGCAGCCGGATTTAAGGTTACTAACATTATAAAAGATGCATTTTTATTTTATAATGAAAAATGGGATTGTGCTGAAATGGTTTTAGATGAACAATTATAATTATTAATAATTCTTTTAGGAGGTAATAAAATGGAAGATATTGTTATTGGTGAACTTACACTTGTTAATTTTAATTCTAATGATAAAACGCATCTTATGACACTAAAAAAGCTTGCTAAGGATTCTGATATAACATCAAGGTTTAATGGCTTTTTGCAGCATTTGAATAATAAAAATAGTATTTTTTTTAATAAGGGATTTTTTGTTCGGGATGAAGAAAATTTAATTGGTTATATCGATTTAAGTAATTTTAATGAAGAAGAAAAAGCTGTATATATAAGGCAAGCAATTTTTAAGGAATATAGAGGAAATAAAGAAAAAAGATATGGCACACTTTTATTAAATGAAATAACGGATTACATATTTAGTAATTATTCTATGGTGCATTATATAAAAGCTAGAATTCATCATGACAATCTAAGTAGTATGAAGATGGCTTGGAATTGTGGTTTTAGTAATGATGAAGAAATATTTAGTAAAGAAAATCCTTACATCAAAAATAAGTTAAAATAAATTTAAATGGTCTTTTGACTATTTTTTCTTTTAAACATTTACAAAAACATTTGTTCGTGATAAAATTAAATAGAAGTAAAAAGTAAGAAAGGAATAAATAATATGTATTCTTATATAAAAGGTATTATAACAATTATTGATACAAGTTATGTTGTGTTAGAAAATAACGGAATTGGATATATGATATATGTTGCAAATCCATATTCATATAAAGAAAATGAAGAGGTTATTATATATTTATATCAGCAGATAAGAGAAGATGAAAATACTTTGTATGGTTTTAAAACTAAGGATGATAAAGACTTATTCTTAAAACTCATAAGTGTTAAAGGTCTTGGCTGTAAAATGGCTCTTCCGATGCTTTCAGGTGATAATAAAGATGCTATTTTAGATGCGATAGATACCGGAAACGTAAGTTACTTAAAGAAGTTTCCTAAGATTGGTGATAAGGTTGCAAGGCAAATAATTCTTGACTTAAAAGGTAAACTTGCTAGTGATGATAAAAAAAGTAGTTTAAATAATTTTGAAGAACTTACTGAAACACTTAAGTCACTTGGATATAAGCCTAATGATATTAAGAAAGTATTGCCTAAATTAGATGCATCTCTTTCTTTGGAAAAACAAGTTAAAGAGGCACTTAAATTATTATTAAAATAAGAAAGGACTAAATTATGGATAATAGATTAGTTACAGGAGATAAATTAAAGGAAGATGGGTTTGAGTCTAGTATTAGACCACAAACTATTGATGAATATATTGGACAAAAAGATATAAAAGAGAATATAAAAATATTTATGTCCGCTGCTAAAATGAGGGGCGAAGCATTAGATCACGTATTGTTATATGGTCCTCCAGGGCTTGGTAAAACAACGTTATCTTACGTAATAGCAAATGAGATGGGTGCATCCATTAAAACAGCATCAGGACCTGCTATTGAAAAATCAGGTGATTTAGCAGCTATTTTATCTTCACTAGAAGAAGGGGACGTACTGTTTATTGATGAAATACATAGAATTCCAAGATTTGTTGAAGAGATTTTATACTCAGCAATGGAAGATTTTACGCTTGACATTATAGTAGGAGGAGAAGGCTCTAATCGTAATATAAGAATTGATTTACCACATTTTACTTTAATTGGAGCAACTACTCGTGCAGGAGATTTATCAGCACCTTTAAGAGATAGATTTGGAATAGTTTCAAAACTTAATTATTATACGGAAGATGAAATAACAGAAATCATTAAAAGAAGTGCTAGGGTTCTTGATTTAACAATTGAAGAAGATGCGGCCCGTGAACTTGCTAATAGATGTAGAAGAACTCCTAGAATTGCAAATAGACTACTTAAACGCGTTAGTGATTTTGCTTTAGTTAAGGGAGATGGTACAATAACACTTGATATTACTAAGTATGCTCTTGATTCTTTAAAAGTTGATAAGTTAGGTTTAGATGAGGTTGACTACGAACTATTAAAAACCATAATTTATAAATTTAATGGTGGTCCTGTTGGGGTTGAAGCGGTTGCAGCATCAATTGGTGAAGAAGTATCAACGATAGAGGATGTTTGTGAACCTTATCTTCTGCAGATAGGTTATTTAAAAAGAACTCCAAGAGGTAGGATAGTAACGGACTTAGCATATAAGCATTTAAATATATCAAAAGAAGGTAAGTAATTGATATTTTAATAAAAAAAGATTATAATAAGTACTTGTTTAGTATTTATTATTTTTTTATTTGGGAGGGAAATTCATGAAAACAGAAGATTTTGACTATGATTTACCAAAAGAGTTAATTGCACAAACTCCTTTAAAAAACAGAAATGCATCACGTATGATGGTGCTTGATAAAGGAACTGGAGAGTATGCTGACAAACATTTTACTGACTTAATAGACTATCTAAATCCTGGTGATACTTTGGTTCTTAATGATACAAAAGTAATACCAGCTAGACTTATAGGACATAAACCTGATACAGGAGCAGTAATAGAAGTATTAATGTTAAAGGATTTAGGGAATGATGAGTGGGAGTGTTTAACAAAGCCTGCTAAGAGAATAAAAGAAGGAACCATTGTTAAGTTTTCAGATGAGTTATCTTGTAAGTGTACGTTTGTAGGTGATGATGGTATAAGACATTATAAATTCATTTATGATGGAATATTTTTAGAAATATTAGATAGATTAGGAGAAATGCCACTTCCACCATATATTACTGAGAAATTAGATGATAAAAATAGATATCAAACAGTTTATGCTAAAAATCCTGGATCAGCAGCAGCACCAACAGCAGGACTTCATTTTACTAAGGAATACCTAGAAAAGGTAAAGCAAAAAGGCGTAAATATAGCTTACGTAACATTACACGTTGGGCTTGGAACTTTTAGACCAGTAGTTGTTGAAGATGTTACAAAGCATGATATGCATTCTGAGTATTACATATTAAGTAGTGAAGTTGCAGATTTACTTAATAAAACAAGAGATGCTGGTAAAAGAATAGTTGCGGTAGGTACAACATCAACTAGGGTACTTGAGACGGTAGCGGATAGTAATGGTCACTTTAAAATGCAAAGTGGAAATACCAAGATATTTATTTATCCTGGATATAAATTTCATGGCATAGATGCTCTTTTAACTAATTTTCATTTGCCAAAGTCAACACTTATTATGTTAATTAGTGCTTTAGCAGGTAAAGAAAACGTGCTTAACGCATACAAACACGCAGTAAAAGAAAAATACAGATTCTTCTCGTTTGGAGACTGTATGTTCATAAAATAAAAATAATTATATAAAATTAAATGGAGGGTAATTATGTTAAACAAAAAAACATTATGCGATTTAAGAAGTGAAACTGGTCTTGATTATAATGATAAGGATCAAATAGAATCAGCTTTAAGGATTGCTAATTTTGCAATGCATGAGCTTGAAGAAAATTCATGTGAAAACAAAAATGAAGTATTACTTTCATTATATAAAAACACATCACTTTTAAAGGAATTATTATCTGATGGTGCTATGAAAGCTAAATATATGAATGACGTTATTGCGCTTAAGATAAGAATGAAAGAGTTAGAAGCTAAAGAAAAAATAGAAAACTTTAAAATAGATGATTTAATAAGTTTTTTAGATACTTTAACAGAAACTTTAAACATAGAAGAAAATATTCAAAAGAATAAGAAAGAAAACACATTAAGCTATAAAGACATAACTAGTAAAGATAGTCAAAATTACTATATGGGTATAGCATCAAGAGTTTGTAGTGCGGCAATCTATGCTACTTGTAAGACGTTTAAGGCAGTAACAAAAGGTGCATCAAAAACTTTAAAAAGAAATTATAAGAAAAATATTTAGTTCTTTTGCTAAATATTTTTTATTATGTTATAATTTCAAATGGTGATTTTATGGGAAAAATTAAATATGAATTAATAAAAAATAATAATGATGATGAAAACGTAAGATTGGGCATATTACATACTAACCATGGTGATTATGAAACACCACTATTTATGCCTGTTGGAACGCTTGCAAACGTAAAAACCTTGATGCCTGAAGAGTTAAAGGCTTGTGGTTCTGCGGTTGTTCTTTCTAATACATATCATTTATGGCTAAGACCTGGTGAAGATATCGTAAAAAAAGCAGGCGGCCTTAATAAGTTTATGAATTATGATGGACCAACCCTTACTGATTCAGGTGGATTTCAGGTGTTTTCACTTGCAAAACCTAAAGATATATCCGAAGAGGGAGTTAAGTTTAAAAGTCATATAGATGGTAAAAACTTATTTTTAACTCCGGAAAAATCAATTCAAATTCAAAATAAATTAGACTCTGATATAGCGATGAGTTTTGATGAATGCATACCTTATCCAGCAACTAGAAGTTATGTTGAAAAATCAGTAGAAAGAACACTTCGTTGGGCTAAAAGAGGTAAAGAGGTTTTTAAAAATCCTAATCAATCTTTATTTGGTATCGTTCAAGGTGGTGAGTTTGAGGACCAAAGAAAAAAAAGTGCTACCAAAACGGCTGAGATGGACTTTGATGGATATTCTATAGGAGGAACATCTGTTGGAGAGCCTAAAGATGTTATGTATAAAATGATTTCTGATGCAACACTTTATTTACCGAAAGATAAACCTAGGTACTTAATGGGTGTTGGTGAACCAATAGATTTACTTGAGGGAGTATCCCGTGGTATTGATATGTTTGACTGCGTACTTCCAACTCGTCTTGCAAGACATGGAAATTGCTTTACAAGAAATGGTCGTATTAATATTAAAAATGCTAAATATAAAGAGGATTTTACTCCTATTGAAGATACTTGTGATTGTTATACATGCAAGAACTTTACAAAGGCTTATGTTAGACATTTAATAACGTCTGGTGAAGTAAATGGCGGAAGACTTTTATCAATTCATAATATTAGATTTTTAATTAAGGAAATGGAAGAGATAAGAGAAGCTATTAGAAATGACTGTTTTGATGAGTATAAAGAAGAATTTATAAGTAAGTATAAAAAACAAAAATAGACGTTTATTTAAGCGTCTATTTCTTCTTTCATATTTTTACCAATAATTCCCCCTAATATGCTAAATATAAGTAATACCAAGTAATAAATTACGTTTTTTATAGAAAAACTCTCCTTAAATATAACGTTTGATAAAAATACCATAAAGATAAATAAAATAGTAAAGTATATAAGCCCAGTTATAATACCTTTTTGTTTTAGTTCTTTACCTAAATTTAAGGAGCCTACAAAAAATGATAATATGTTAACCGCGTATAAAAATATAGAGTTTAACTTGTCTGTTGTTACGTTAAAATAATATAAAATGCTAGTTAAAAGAGTTCCTATTAATATAATTCCTATACCATAAATAAAAGGAAATATCTTATTTTTCATATTCCACCTCTAATTAATTATATTATTTGTATATAAAAATATGATTTAAAACATAATACTAATGGTGATATTATGAACTTAATGATTGTTGTATTTAAAACTCTTTTTATATATGTTTTAGTAGCAATAATATTTAGAGTAATGGGAAAAAGGGAAGTAGGACAGTTAGGTACTTTTGATCTTGTTGTGTTTATTTTAATAGCGGAATTAGTAGCACTTGCTTTAGAACATAAAGATGGATTTTTAATCAATTTAGTTCCTGTTATTATTCTTGTCTTACTTCAAATAGTAATTTCAAAAATGTCTTTAAAAAGCGTAAAATTTAGAAATTTTGTTGATGGAAAGCCTGTTATTATAATAAAAAATGGAATCGTTAATTTTAAAAACATGGTAGAACAAAGATACACTTTAGATGATCTTTTGCTGCAATTAAGAGAAAAAGACGTAAGAAGTTTAGATGAGGTAGATTATGCGATATTAGAAACAAACGGAAAACTATCTGTATTTAAAAAAGATGATAAAGATAAAAAAACATACCCACTTCCAATAATATTAGACGGGAAAGTAGAATTTGATAATTTATATGCTATTGGTAAAACAAAAACATGGCTTCTTAACACCCTAATAGAAAAGAACATAAGCGCAAACGATGTCTTTTATGCTTTTACTAAAAATGGTGAATTATACATAATTAGAAAGGATGAAGAGCAATAGAAATTATTGCTTTTTTACGTATAATATAAAAATTTAAAACAGATTTAGGTGCAAGTGAAACATTACTTTAGAGTTTATTCTTGAAATTAGAAACTTAATAAATTATAATATAATATATTTAAGGAGGTATTAATATGAAAAAACATCAAGAAGATTCACAAATGCTATACGATATTTTAATGAGTGATGACGTTTCACTTTCAATTTTAAAGCATGAAGATGAACTATTTGAAATAATACCAGAGCTTATGTACATAAAGGGATTTGAGCATAAGCATCATTATTTAGATGTTTATTCTCATACAATACTTGCACTAAGTTTATCAGAAAAGAATTTTAGTGTTAGATTGTCTTTGTTACTACATGATATAGGAAAGCCTTTTAGTTTTACGGAATACAAAAACGTAAGGCATTTTAAAAATCATCCATATTTCTCTTCGGTAATAGCAAGAAAAATATTAAAAAGATTATCATATGATGATGAGTTTATAGAAAAAATATGTTATCTAATCAAAATGCATGATTCACATATAACTTTTTATGATGTGAGTTCTAATTATGATCTAAGTTATGAATTATATTTAATACAACGCTGTGACGCTTTAGCACATAATCCTAAGAAGTTAGAAAAAAGGATAAAATATTTAGATGAATCCCAAGAATTATTTGCCATGAAAAAGTAACAGATATGTTTGTTAATTTAGTTGCGTTATGGTATACTATATTAAGATAAAAGGGGGTGTTGTTTATGGATGACAATAATCAAGATATAAAGAAAGCACTTGATGAAATTTTTGGTGATGATTTTATTGAAATAGATGTAAAAAAAGAAAATAAAGATGAAAAAAAGGAAGAAATTCTAAGTACAGAAACTTTGAATGATATCATTCAAACTCCTAAGTTAGAAGAAAATGATAAAGCCGTTATTAATTATTCTAATAAAATAAATGATGACATAAATGAAAATAAAGATAAAAAAGATGGACAAAATGAAACTAAAAAAACAAGCTTTAATAAGATATTAATAATCTCAATCATAATAGGATTTTTGCTAGGAGTCTTAGTTATTTTCATTGTAATCGATAACGTATTTTATAAGGAAAAAGTTACAAATTGTTCATCATCAGCATCAGATTATGGTTATAAATATAGTGATGAATATAAGATAACATACAAACATGATGATATAGTATACGTAGAAGGAGAATATATATATAACGTATTAGATAATGATTATAAGGATCAAATAGACGTTATTAAAAATGAAAAGATGCACGTGTTACTTAATTCTAACGGAATGAAAGGCTTTACTTATACGTATGAGGTAAGTGATAAATCTTTCAAAATAAATAGTTATTTGGATTTTTCACAGTTCGACTATAAAAAAATAAACAATATTGATCAAAATTTAATGCCTATTAGTTACTTTGAAATAACAAATAATATGAAGTATGAAACTTTGATAAAAGAATTACAAAATCAAGGCTATAAATGTGTGCCTACAAGATAATTATAAAAAAGTTAAAAAGTATGATATAATATCAAGAGCAAGGGAGGAAGTTAACTTGAGAGAATTAACAGAACAAGAAATAGTTAGAAGAGAAAAATTAGAAGAAATTAAAAAGGTATGTAATCCTTATCCGGACAGATATGAAAAAACTCATTCACTTAAAGATGCTAAAAATTTAGAAGACGGAGAAAAAAACGTTAGATTAGCAGGTAGAATAGTATTTATGAGAAAGATGGGTAAATTAAGTTTTATCCGTATAAGAGATTTAGAAGGTTCAATACAGTTAGAACTTAGAATAGATATTGTTGGTGAAGATAATTATGCTTTCTTTAAAAAGGAAATAGACACCGGAGACTTTATTGGTGCAGAAGGTGAGATGTTCACAACTCAAACTGGAGAAAAGACTTTAAGAGTAAATAGCTTTGAGTTTTTAGGTAAAGCGTTAAGACCACTTCCAGATAAGTTCCATGGACTTAATGATACTGAACTTAAATATCGTCAAAGATACGTTGATTTAATATCTAATGAAGAATCAAGACAGGTATTTTTAGGAAGAAGCAAGCTATATGCTTTCATTCATAAATTTTTAGGAGAAAATGGATTTTTAGAAGTTGAAACACCAATACTTCAAACTGCTGTTTGCGGAGCGGCTGCCAAACCATTTTATACTCATCATAACGCATTAGATATTGATTGTAACTTAAGAATTGCTCCAGAAACATACCTAAAACAGTGTGTTGCAGCAGGATATGATAGAGTTTACGAAATTGCTAAATGTTTTAGAAACGAAGGAATGGACACTCAGCACTTACAAGAGTTTACTCAGGTAGAATGGTATGCATCATATTGGAATTTTGAAGATAACGTAAAGTTTTATCAAAAGTTTATTAAATCACTATTAATGGAATTAGTTGGTACTACAAAAATAGAATACCAAGGCGTAACGCTTGACTTTGGTAAAGATTCTTGGGATAAGATAAACTATGTTGAAGAAATGAGAAAGATCTTTGGTTTTGACTTCCTAGAAGTAGAAGATCCTAAAGAATTAAAAGATAAGATTGTAGAAAAAGGTTTATTTACATACGAAGATTTAGAAGAATATAAATCAATAAGTCAAATAGTAGACTTTGTATACAAAAAGAAAATTCGTGAAGGAATTGTTCAGCCTACCATTATGTACAATTATCCATCTATGCTTATTCCTCTTGCTAGAAGAAATGATAAAGATGATAGGATAATTGATGTATTCCAAGTAGTAGCATGCGGCAGTGAGCTTTGTAAAGCATACTCTGAGTTAGTTAATCCAATTACTCAAAGAAAAACTTTTGAAGACCAATTAAAAGCTAAAGCGCAAGGTGACGATGAGACAATGGATTTAGATGAGAACTTTATGCTTGCAATGGAACAAGGTATGCCACCTATTTCAGGTTTAGGTTTTGGAATAGATAGATTAATGATGATTATTTATAATCAACCATCTATTAGGGACGTTGTATTATTCCCACTTATGAAACCAGAAATTGCAAATCCAAATGAGAAAAAAGAAGATTAGTTCTTCTTTTTCTTTATTTAAAAATATATTTATGGTACAATATGTAATGTTATGAAATAGTAAAGGAGTATTAATTATGTTTATAGGATTTTATGGCGCATCAGTCTTACTTACTTATATAGGGCTTGCATTTTCAGTAACGGGAATGGTACTTGCATTTTTAGGACATATTCCAGCTGCTGTTATGTGCTTAATTTTAGCAGGAGTTTGTGATATGTTTGACGGAACTGTTGCAAGAGCTTGCAAAAGAAGTGAAACAGAAAAGAAATTTGGAATTCAAATAGATTCACTTGTTGATACCGTATCCTTTGGTGTTTTTCCAATAGTTCTTGGTATTTGTATGGGATTTACTAGTAAGTTAAATACGGTAGTATACATTATATATGGCCTAGCAGCAGTTATAAGACTTGCTTACTTTAATGTTTTAGCAGAAGAAAAAACCGTCTTTAACAAAAGAAAAAAAGAGAATGTTTCATATTATTTTGGACTTCCAGTTACAAGTGTTGCAATTATTTTACCATTTACGTATAACTTAAATATATTTATGCATCCAAGTGTATTTTTAAAGGCATATCCACTTGTTATGCTTATGACGGCAATACTATTTGTACTTAATATTAAAATTAAAAAGCCTACTGGTATTTGGTATGTTATCTGTTCTATTTTAGCGGTAATAGAAATAGCTATCATATCAGCTGCAATGAGATAATGAGGAAAGTTTATAAAGGTAATCCAAATATTGGGTTATCCTTTTTATATAATACCCATTTTGGTAGAGTCATTTTAAAACCGCTAGTAAAAAGTAGATTTATATCATATCTATCTGGAAAGTTTATGGACTCATCTTTATCAAAGATTATGATAAGTTCATTTGTTAAGAAAAATAACATTGATTTAAGTATTTATGAAAAAGATAAATTTGATAGTTTTAATGATTTTTTTACAAGAAAAATAAAAAAGAATAAAAGACCAATACCTAAATCTAATAATTATTTATTATCTCCTTGTGATTCAAAACTAACTTACTTAAAAATTGATAAAAATACTACTTTTAATATAAAAAATAGTACGTATACTATAAATAGTATATTAAAGAATGATTCTTTAGCAAAAAAATATAGGGATGGTGCAGCACTTATTTTTAGATTATCACCTGATGATTATCACAGATATATGTTTATATGTGATGGAGTAATTACTTCTAATTATGAAATTAAAGGAACGTTTCATTCAGTTAATCCGGTAGCATATAAAAATTATGAAGTATTTAAGGAAAATACAAGGGAGTGTACTTCTATTAAAACAAATGATATGGGGCTTGTTACATATGTAGAAGTAGGGGCACTCTTAGTTGGTAAAATAGAAAATAAAGTAAAGTCTGGTATGGTTAAAAAGGGATTAGAAAAAGGATACTTTAAGTATGGTGGGTCAACTATCGTGCTACTATTTGAAAAAAATAAAATTGCTTTAGATGAAGAAATAATAAACAATTCATTAAATGGTCTTGAAACATATGTAAAATATGGAGAAAAAATTGGCGAAAAAAAGAAATAGTGTTTTTTAATTAAAAATATTATGTTATTATATTAATATAAGGAGGGTAACGATGAAAGAAAATGAAGAAAACATGGAAAAAGAAACAAAATTAGAAGAAGAAAACGAAGCTAAAAAAAATGATTTTCTAGACTTGGATGAAGAGGTAAAAGATGAACCTGAGTATGTTACCCGCGAAATAAATTTAGATGATTTATATGATGGGGCTATTAATAATACTGTTGTTATAGATCCAATAACAAAAGATGAGGTTTTAATGACTAAGGATAGAAGGCCAAATTATGCTATAATTGGAATTATAATTGCAATACTAGCTTTATTAATATTATATTGGGTTAATAATAAATCAGATTTAGGAAGAACAACTAAGAATGTTGCCCCTAAAACAACTACAACGACAAGAGAAAATATGATAGACAATACTAAAGGCACATTAACTTGCTCCTATGAATCTAAAAGTGATGCAGAATTGCAAACAGTAACGTATACTGCTAATTACGAAAAAAACACGGTAGGTAAATCGGAATTTAACTTTGTTGCACAATCATTAACCGATAGTGAATCTGCTGTTGTAAGTGACTTAAAAACACAGTATGAAAACTTTTTCATAAATAATGCCGCAGTTCAAGGTAACAGAGTAACTTTTGACAAAAATAGTAAAGGATTTACCTTTAATGTAGAAACTAATTATAAAAAGCAAGGTTTTGATGGGTTAATACTTGCAGATAATCAAACAATATTATTTGTAAAACCACAAACTAATGACACCATAGATAGCTTAAAGGATACATACACAGATAAAGGATTTAAGTGTTCCATAACTAATAATGAGGAATAATAATATGAAAAATAGTGGGATTGATAAAAAAGAATTAGAAAGAAGAAAAAAATCCATGAAATCTTTAAGATGTGCTATGGGATTTGTTGATTTTTTTGCTATAATTCTACTTATTGTGCAAATAAAAATAGCAAAAAATGTTTCATATATATCTTATGTTTTGTTAGTCTTATGTAACATAATAACTTTTACTTTGGAACCAGGAAAAGATTATAGAAAAAACAGAAAAAAGTAATTTTATCTGTTTTTTTTCTTTAGTTCTTTTAAAACTATTATTATTACTAAACTGGTTGTTGTTACAATTCCAATTATCATTGAAAATATCAAAGAATTCATTCCTAACCCATTTTTTCCTAAAATATATAAGGCACTATACTTTACTATTACTGAAATGGTACTTGTTAAAAATAATTTATTTGTTTTTCCCATTGCTTGGATTGCAACCGATAGTGTTGGTTGCATATAAAGAATTAAAAAGAATGGTCCAATTAAGTAAATGTAATTAATACCAAAATTAACATTATATACTAATTTTAATATTTCATTTGGAAAAATTAAAATAAAAATCAAGCAGATAGCGCCAACTAGCATTGATAGAAACATTAATTTAAGAAGTTTTCGATTAAATTCATCATATTTTTTATTTGCGTATGCTTTCGTAATATTTGGAAGTAGTGCTGATGCAATAGATATGGAAAAGAAACTTGGGATGGATAAAAGAGGAACAATGTACGAGTTAATAATTCCGTATTCCATTGTTATGTAATTAGGAGAGTATCCGGTAGAAAGTAATGTGTTAGTAAGGATAATCGGTTCTAAAAAAAATCCCACTGATGCTATTAATCTAACTGAGGTTGTAGGTATTGAAATAGAAAGTATTTCTTTTATTATATTCTTATTTATTCGTCCCTTGCTATGGTTTATATATTTTTTATTAATTGCTTTTTGCATAAATAGTATGTTAGAAGTCTCTGTTATTACGTTAAATAGTATTAAAAATATAACAGATGTTATATTACCACTAGATATGGTTATTGGTAATATAAAAATAATTAAAAGAATTTTAATTATTTCTTCTGTTATGTTTGTAATCGAAGCGGGTAACATATCTTCTTTACCGTGTAAAAAACCTCTTTGTACGCTTGATACACAAACGAATGGAATAATTACACTAATGCTTAAAATAGCAGGAGCTAAAGATCTATTATGCAAGGCTTTTGCAATGAAATTAGAAGATAACACAAGAATTAATATTAGTATTATATTTATAATTAAACCAATTAAATATGCGTTCTTTAATAAACTTTTATTATCATATTTTTCCTCGGCACTAATTTTGCTAATTGATATTGGAAAACTAAATTGGGTGATGCTAATAATAAGCATTAATGTTGGTGTGATCAATGTGTATAAAGATACAACATTAACTCCAGCAATTCTCGTATATATTATTTTACCAATCATTCCTAAAACCTTTGCAACCGCACCAGAAACAAGAAGGATTATTATATTTTTTATAAGTAAGTTATTTTTAAATTTAATCATAGTTAATTATATTTTTTACGCTTCTATTTATGACTTGACACCCGGGGGGTATATGATATTATAAACAATAGGAAGATAAGCTAATCCTGCAAGGTTATAAAAAATTAAAAAGCGTATGATAGACTAAATATGAGAGCATAACTAAAATGAGGTAGATAAGTATGAAATATAGAAAGATAAAAGTGGGAAAACAATATAA
>URFW01000005.1 GCA_900547225.1 uncultured Mycoplasmatota bacterium | reverse complement strand
ACTAAAAATAAAGTTGAAAATATAACCTTTTTACCAACACTAGATCCAGTAGAAAATGCGATAGGGTATTGGGATGCCTCTGCAAACAAAGATAGCACTGTAATAGCATCATATAAAGACTCTGATAATAACGGATTATACGAATTATATATTGGTGGAGTAGGAGAAGTGTACGCACCAGAAAATTCAGCTAATTTATTTAAAAATTTTACATCATTAACTAATGTTACTTTTTCTAAATACTTTAACACTTCAAATGTTATAAATATGCAAGGTATGTTTTATGATTGTACTTCATTGACGAATCTTGATTTAACATCTCTTGATGTTAAAAACGTCGTTAACATGTCTAGCATGTTTAGGGGATGTTCAAAATTAACAACGATTGATGTTGGTAATTGGAACACAAAAAATGTTACCACTTTTCATGATATGTTTAGAGGAAACTCCTCTTTGAAAACATTAAATCTAAGCAGCTTTGATACTACAAACGTAACCGATATGGGAGCAATGTTTGCTGGTTGTTCAAAACTTGAAACAATAGATTTAAGTAATTTTAAAACTCCTAATTTAATAAAGATAGTAACTCCAAAGTATAATGATTGGGATCCTAACGTTGGATTGTTTGAAAATTGTACTTCTCTTGAACAAGTTAATATTTCAAATTTTGATTTTTCAAAAACAATTAGTTTAGAAAGAATGTTTTATAATTGTAAATTATTATCATCAATTGATTTATCCACGTTTAATACAGAATCAGTAACTAACATAGCATCGATGTTTTATGGATGTTCAAAGCTTGCAACGATAGACTTAAAAAAATTTAATACATCCAAAGTAACAGACATGAGTTTCATGTTTTATAATTGTACTTCCGCATCAAACATAGATACATCTTTATTTGATACATCAAATGTTACTACAATGGCAGGCATGTTTGCAAATTGCAGCAATTTAAAAAGCCTTGATTTATCAAACTTTAATACTAAAAATGTTAAAGCATTTGGAACAATTACTTGGAGAGGTATGTTCTATAATTGTTCAAAATTAGAGGAACTTAACGTATCTAGTTTTGATACATCTAACGCCAATAATATGTATATGATGTTTGCAAATTGCAGGAGTTTAAAAAAACTTGATTTGTCAAACTTTAAAACGCCAAATTTAACTTCTATGGAATCAATGTTTGCAAATTGTAGCAGTTTAGAAAGTCTTGATTTATCTTCGTTTGACACATCAAAGATAACAATAACATCAGATGATAGTTCTACTACTGGTTTGTTTAGTGACTGCTCATCACTAACTAGCTTAAATGTTTCTTCCTTTAATACTGAAAAAATGACGGATATGAAACGTATGTTTGCAAATTGTAGCAGTTTAAAAAGCCTTGATTTATCTTCATTTGATTTTTCTAATGTAACTAGATATATTGAGTTTTTTAAAGGAAATGTTTCTTTCAACGTATACGTAAAAGATCAAGCATCAAAAGATTTTATAAATAAAGTTGATTCTGGTATTAATTGTGTTATAAAAGAAGCTTAACAAGCATAAAGATTAGAAAATGTTCTAATCTTTTTCTTTTACCTTTGCTTTTACTTTGTATATGTTATATAATAAATTATGTTGTGATGATATACATCATTTATATAATTTATTATAAAGGAAGGTAAATATGAAAAAGAATTATGTTAAAAGATTATTAGTATTTTTTGTTGTGGTAATAATATTTTCTTTAGTATACATACCACTATTTAATGATTTAAAATTTGGTCTTGATTTAAAAGGTGGCTTTGAAGTTTTATATCAAGTAAAAAGAAGTGATGGGAAAAGTTTAAAATCTGGTGATTTAAATAGTACTTATGACGTTTTAAAAAGAAACGTAGATTCACTTGGTGTATCAGAGCCTGAAATAACAATAGAAGGCGATGATAGAATAAGGGTAAAGCTTGCTGGTGTAACTGATATAGAAGGTGCTAGAAAAGCTTTATCTAACGTTGCTAACGTATCATTCCGTGATACGGATGACAAGCTTTTGTTGGATGCTAGCGTAATTAAAGGTGCCAAACTTTCATATGATGAAAATGGTAAACCTGCTATTTCTTTATCCGTTAAAGATAAGGAAAAGTTCTTAGAGGCTACAACAGAGGTTAGTCAAAAGGAAACTGGTAAAAACGTAATGGTTATATGGTATAACTTTGAAAAAGGAGTTAATTCATACAGCAAAGATGGTGAAACTTGTGGTAATGAAGACAGCATGTGTTTATCTGCTGCAACCGTATCTCAAGGATTTTCTTCTGATGTTATAATTACTGGTAACTTTGAAAAGGAAGAAGCAGAAAATTTAGCATCAAACATTAATGCTGGCTCTATTTCAACTAAATTAACTGAAATATCAAGCCAAAACGTTAATGCATCATATGGTGCTGGTGTTCTTACTAAAACTTTTGTAGCAGGCTTAATAGGTATGGCACTCGTTATTCTATTTATGACCATACTTTATAGATTTGCAGGATTTATATCTGGAATAAACTTACTTTTATACATGTTATTAGTAATGGGCGTTTTCTGGTTGATAGGAGGAGTTTTAACACTTCCTGGTATTGCAGCATTAGTTTTAGGTATTGGTATGGCAGTAGACTCATGCGTAATTACTAATGAACGTATTAAAGAGTCACTAGAAGAAGGTAATAGTTTAAAAGTAGCATTTAAAGATGGAAATAAACAGTCTTGGAGTTCAATATTTGATGCTAACGTAACTACTTTAATAGTTGCAATTGTATTATTTATATTTGGTGAAAGTTCTGTTAAAGGTTTTGCTACTATGCTTATGATTACCATATTTGCAACTATGTTTATAATGGTATTCATTAATAGATTAATATTAAATGGTTTTGTTAAAACGGGGCGTTTTGATGAAAACCCAAATAAATTTGTTAAATACTTAAAGAAAAATAAAGAAAAAAGAAAAAAAGTAAACGTTAAAGCAGTAGAAATTACTAAGAAATGTTTTACTATAACATTAATATATTTAGTAATTGGTGTAATTTATCTAGCTATAAACGGATTTAACTTAGGAATTGATTTTAGATCAGGTTCCGATGTTACAATAAAAGCTGATAAAATAACTGTAAGTGATGTAAAAAAAGACTTTAAGAAGTTAAAATATGACGTAGTATCATTAGAAAAACAAGAAAATGATGAGATATACGTTAGATTAAATACTGAATTAAAAGAAAATGGTATTAATAAAGTTAATAACTATTTTGAAGATAAATATAATGCTAAAACAGAGATAAACGTTGTAACTGATATAGTAAAACAAGATTTAGTAAAAAATGCGTTTTATTCAGTCGTAATAGCTGCAATTGCGATTATTGTATATATTTCGTTTAGATTTAAGTTTAGTTATGCAATATCTTCTATAACTACGTTATTACATGACGTACTATTAGTAATGGCTTTATTTTCTATCTTCAAAATAGAAGTAAACGTAATATTTATTGCAGCTATATTAACCGTTATTGGTTACTCAATTAATAATACTATAGTAGTTTTTGATAGAATAAGGGAAAACTTAGGTAAATATAAAGGTAAACTTACTAAGGAGTCCTTAAAAGAAATAGTGGATGATAGTGTATCTGATACTATTACAAGAAGTTTATATACAACAATTACAACGTTAATACCAGTAGTATGTTTAATTATTCTTGGGTCAAAAGGAATATTACCATTTAACATAGCTATTATAATTGGACTTGTTGCAGGTTTTTATTCATCATCTTTCTTAGCACCACAATTATGGTATAAAATAGAAAGTAAAAATCTTCCGATTGATGAACGTGTTTCTATTAAGAAAAAAACAGAAGAAAACCAAGATATTACAGTTCAAGAAAATAATAAAAAAACTACTAAAAAGAAAGCTAAGAAAAAGAAAAACAAGAAATAAAAAGAAGGTGCAAAAACATGCAAAAAGAAGATGCATATACACTTGATGATTTGTTAGAAAAAGCAAAAGTATATATAAAAAGTGATGAAGATATAGAGTTAATTAAAAAAGCTTACCTTTTTGCAAGTAAAGCTCATGCAGGGCAGCTTAGATTAACCGGTGACGATTATATGCTTCATCCTTTAAACGTTGCTTTAATTCTTACTGAAATATATGCTGATGCACAAACTCTTTCAGCAGCATTACTTCACGATGTAATTAATTTTGCAAACGTTACAATAGAAGAAATAGAAAAAGAGTTTGGACCTGAAATGAAGGCGTTAGTAGACGGAATATCTAGAATTAATAAACTTTCTTTGTCTGCTGATAATGAAGCATTAGTTTCATATCATAAGAAAATATTAGTTGGCCTATCAGGTGACGTACGTATCATAATTTTAAAGATAGCAGATCGACTTCATAACATGAGAACACTTTGGGCAATTCCTGAAAATAAGAGAAAAGAAAAGGCTAAGGAAACTCTTGAAATATTAGTCCCAATAGCACACCGTTTAGGTATAAATCACATTAAAAGTGAATTAGAAGATCTTTCTTTAAAATACTGGAAACCAGACGTTTATAATGATATTTTAGAAAAACTTAGTGAATCAAGAGCAGAACTTGATAAATCAGTTGATAAAATGATGGAAAGCGTATCTAAAATATTGGATGAAAATAACATACCTCACGAAATGAAAGGTAGAAGTAAGAGCGTTTATAGTATTTATAATAAATTGCAAAAAGGTAAGACTTTTAATGAAATATATGACATTTTAGCACTTCGTTATTTTGTAAATACTGTCTCAGATTGCTATTTAGCGCTTGGTGCAATTCATGCTAAATATAAGCCAATGCCAAAAAGATTTAAGGATTATATAGCGCGCCCTAAGGCAAATGGATATCAGTCTCTTCATACAACGGTATTTGGAGTGGATGGAAAGTTATTTGAAATACAAATTAGAACCTATGAAATGGATAAGGTTGCAGAGTATGGTGTTGCGTCTCACTGGTCATATAAAGAGCATGGTATAAACAAGGTAAATGATATGGAACTTAAGTTAAAGTCATTTAGAACTGTTATTGAACTTAATGAACAGCAAGTAGAAGGGGAAGAATTCGTTAACACCGTTAAAAATGAAGTATTTAATCCGACAAACATTTACGTCTATACACCAAAGGGAGATGTTTTTGAACTTCCAATTGGATCAACTCCAATAGATTTTGCATACCGAGTTCACACTAGCGTAGGCCATCAAATGATAGGAGCAATAGTTAATGGTAACATAGTTTCGTTAGACTATAAATTAAAAGATGGAGACATCGTAAAAATAAACACTAATAAAAATAGTAAAGGCCCATCACAAGAATGGATTAATATATGTTTTACAACAAGTGCTAAAAATAAGATAAAGGCATTCTTTAGTAAAATAGATAAAGAAAAAACAACGTCTGATGGTAAGGATATGTTAATTAAGACAATTAGAAGAAAAAAATTATCCATTAATGATATTATGGATGATAAAAAGATAAAAATTGCTCTTGATGATTTAGGTTTAAATAGTGAAAATGAATTATATTATGAGATAGGAATTGGAAAATATAATCCAACTAGCGTAATTAAAACCATTTTAGGTGAAAAAGAAGACGAAAAAAGAGCGCTTGAAAAAGTACTTAAATATTCATCTAAGACAATGGAAGCATCTGGTGACATAATAGTAGATGGAATGGATGATTTAAAAGTGTCTTTTGGAGGATGCTGCACGCCTGTTAAGGGTGATGATGTAGTAGGATATATTTCTAAGGGGAATGGTATTACAATTCATAGAAGAAATTGTCATAATATATGTAATTTAAATGAAAGAATTATTAACGTACACTGGAATGATAATGCAAGTAAAAAATACGTAACTAACGTTATCATATATACTGAGAAAAAAGATAATTTACTACTTGATATAATATCAAAAACAACGTCAATGAACGTAGGAGTTAAAAGTGTAAATACGATTAATAATACCGATTATAACGCTTATGATTTAGATATATTAGTAGATGATAAAGAAACTCTAGATAGATACATGAACGTAATTGGACAACTTCCTTTTGTAACTAGCATAGAAAGAGGTAACAAATAATGAAGGTTGTAGTTCAAAGAAGCAAAGAATCTAGTGTAATAATAGATGGCAAAGTAAATGGAAAAATTGATAATGGGTTTGTTTTATTAGTAGGTTTTACATTTGGAGATACTAAAGAAATAGTAGATAAAATGATTAACAAAATAATAAATTTAAGAATTTTTTCAGATAGTGATGATAAATTAAACTTATCATTAAAAGATATTAATGGAGAAATATTATCCATATCACAGTTTACTTTATATGCTAAATTAAATGGTAGAAGGCCATCATTTACGAAGGCTTTAAACTATGGTGAAGCTAAAGATTTGTATGATTATTTTAACGAAGAATTAAGAAATCTTGACATAAATGTTGAAACTGGTGTTTTTGGAAGTGATATGACTGTTAACATAACAAATGATGGCCCTGTTACAATAATAATAGATAGTGAAAGTGATTTTTAATAGCTTTCACTTTTTCTTTACAAAAGTTTAAAAAAATCTTTCTTTTTATGAAATAATAATATATAATTTAATTATAGGAGGATATTATGAAAATAGCATTGATCATACTTTTAGTAATTGTTGTACTAATTGCACTTTATTTTATTAGTACATATAACACACTTGTAAGTTTAAGAAACAAAGTAAAAGACCAGTGGTCACAAATTGATGTTGTATTAAAAAACAGAAATGATTTAATACCAAACATTGTAGAAACAGTAAAGGGTTATGCAAAGCACGAAAAAGATACTTTAGATGCTGTTATAGAAGCTAGAAGCAAGGCAGTAAGTGCTACAACCAAGGATGATGAAATAAAAGCATCAGGTGAAGTAACACAGGCTTTAGGAAGACTATTTGCACTTGCAGAAAGTTATCCAGAACTTAAGGCTAATACTAATTTCTTAGATTTGCAAAACAAGTTAAACGAAATAGAAGAAAAAATTAGATACGCAAGACAATTTTATAATGATTCAGTATTAACTTACAAAAATAAAATTGAAATGTTCCCATCTAATATAGTAGCTGGTATGTTTAATTTTAAACCAGAAGCTTTCTTTGAAGCTACTGAAGAAGAAAGAAAAAATGTACAAGTAAAATTTTAGTCTACTATAAAGTAGACTTTTTTCTTTAAGAAGGGAGAAAAGAAAGTGAAAAAAATATTTAAAACCTGTCTTTTATTAATGACTTTATTTGCATTTCCACTTATTGTTAAAGCAAATTCCATTGATAAAATAGACATGAATATATATGTTGATAAAGAAGGAACAGCTCATGTTACCGAAACTTGGAGCGCTAATTTAAATCAAGGAACAGAAGGTTATAAACCATATTACAATATTGGTGATGCCAACATAACTAACTTTAAGGTTAGCGAAGCAGGTAGGGAGTATACATATACCGATAACTGGGATACAGATTTAAGTTTTGATGAAAAAGCATATAAAAATGGTATAAACTATGTTAACAATGGTCTAGAATTATGTTGGGGTATATCAGAGTATGGCTATCATAATTATGTATTAACTTACGATATAGAAGGATTTGTTGCAAAGCTTACTGATTCAGATATGATATATTGGAGATTAATTCCTAATGAATTATCAAGCAAACCGGATGATGTTCATATAAAAATATATTCAGATACATACTTTAGCGATAATGTTCCAGTATGGGGTTATGGTAAAAAAGGAGCTACTGCATACGTATATGATGGTTATATAGAAATG
The DNA here is from genome assembly GCA_900547225.1 of uncultured Mycoplasmatota bacterium. Lineage (GTDB taxonomy): Bacteria > Bacillota_I > Bacilli_A > RF39 > UBA660 > Aphodocola. The sequence continues at coordinate 79,538 of URFW01000005.1, read as the reverse complement.
AATTCTGAAGGTACTTTAGATAGTGATGAATACATGGTTATTTTAGCAAAATTTGATAGTGGTACATTTGATACAGAAAACGAAATTAATCATGATTTTAAATATTACCAAGATATGGCAAAAAAAGGTTCTACGCCTTATAAAAAGAATTTTCTAAGCAGGATATTTTCATTTTTCACTAGCATTATAAGTATGTTAGTTCCTATAATAGTACTTATTCTTTCTTTTGCGGGAATTGCAAAGGGTATTAAAAAAAACGGAAGAATGGTAGGAAGTAAGGAACTTGATTTTGGTCAAAGAGGAAGAGTGCTTCCTAAAGATGTTCCAAATATGCGTGACATTCCTTTTAATAAAGATATTTTTAGAGCGTTTTGGGTAGCAGAAGCATACAAGCTTGATAATAAAAAAACTGACTTTTTAGGCGCTATTCTATTAAAATGGATGTTAGAGAAAAAAATAATTTTAAGAAAACAAGAAGTTAAAAATCTATTTAAAACAACAGAAGAAAGCGTAATAGTATTACCTTCTAATACCATTTTTGATAATGATTTAGAAACAAAGCTTTTTGGAATGATGAGAGAAGCAAGCCGTGATGGAGTTTTAGAGTCAAAAGAATTTGAAAAGTGGTGTAAAACAAATTATAATCAAATCTTAGATTGGTTTGATGATGTTATAGATAAAGAAAGCTTTAAATTAAAAGATGAAGGCAAGATTATATCTACAGAAAGAACAACGTTTAAAATATTTAAATCATACGTTTATGAAGTTGATCAATCAATGATGGATGAAGGAATTAAATTAAAGGGTCTTAAAAATTTCTTAGAAGAATTTTCAAGAATAGATGATAAAGAAGCAATAGAAGTTAATATGTGGGAATATTATTTAATATTTGCTCAAATATTAGGTATTGCAGATAAAGTTGCTAAACAATTTAAAAAGTTATATCCGGAAATAATTGAAAATAATGAATATGGATACACTTATAATGACTTTGTATTCATAAATATGATAAGTTATAGTAGTATGTCTACCGCTACATCATCAAAATCGCGTGCTGAAAGTTATTCATCAGGTGGAGGTGGATTCTCTTCTGGAGGCGGAGGAGGAGGCTCTTTCGGTTCTGGTGGAGGTGGAGGAGGTTTTAGATAAACCTTCTCAAACTATCTTAAATATTGACAAAGCTTAAAAAAAATAATAAAATAATTATAGTTTTTAGTAAGAAGTGACAGCTTACAATACAAATAAAAACAAGACAATTTAAATCAAAACAAAAGAGCACTTTAAGTGAAGTAGGGTGGCACCGTGGACGCATAAGTTCATCCCTATGCTAAAAGGCTCTTTTTTATGTAAAAAGGAGGATAAATATGATAACAAAGCCAAAAGGAACTAAGGATATTTATGGAGATGAGGCTAAAAGATGGCAATACGTATCTAAAGTAATTGATGAAGTAATGGAAAAGTATAACTATAATTTTATACGTGTTCCAGTGTTTGAATCTAGTGAATTATTTCATAGAGGTGTTGGAGAAACAACTGACATAGTAACTAAGGAAACTTATGATTTTACTGACCGCGGGGGAAGGCATATTACACTTCGTCCAGAAGGAACTGCAGGCGTTGTAAGAAGTTTTATTGAAAATAAGATGTACGGTGATAACAATAAGCCAACAAAACTATATTATAATTGTCCAATGTATCGTTATGAAAGACCACAAGCAGGAAGATATAGAGAGCTTACCCAGTTTGGATATGAACTTATTGGATCAGATGATCCATTATCTGATGCTGAAGTTATATCTCTTGCAGTTAACATTTATAAAATATTAGGTTTAAAAGGTATAATAGTTAACATAAATTCACTTGGAGATAAAGAATCAAGAGATAACTATAGAGAAGCTTTAATTAATCATTTTAAACCACACATAAATGAATTATGCGATGACTGTAAAGAGAGACTAGAAAAAAATCCACTTAGAATACTAGATTGTAAAGTAGATGCTGATAAAGAAATTATGAAAAATGCTCCTAAAACAATAGATTATTTAAATAAAGAATCTAAAGAAAGATTTGAAAAAGTAAAAGAATATCTAAATGTTATGGGCGTAGAATTTCAAGTTAATCCAAACGTTGTAAGAGGTCTTGATTATTATAATCACACCGTATTTGAAGTAGAAGCTAAAATAGAAGGCTTTGGTGCTCAAAATGTTATTGGTGGTGGAGGCCGTTATAATGGCATGATAGAGCAACTTGGGGGCCCCCAAACACCTGCTATTGGTTTTGCAGCAGGATTTGATAGATTAATGCTTGCACTTGAAAAAGAAAACGTTAAAATACCTATTCAAGATAGCTGTGACTTATTCTTATTATACGTAAGTGATGAAGAAAAAAAATATGCAGCATATTTATCAAATGAACTTAGAATGAACGGATTTATTATAGAGACTGATTACTTATCAAGAAGTCTAAAGGCTCAGTTTAAACAAGCAGATAGATTAAATAGCAAATTTACAATCGTGCTTAATAGTAGCGAATTAAAGAATAATGAAGTTAAAATTAAAAATAACAAAACCAAAGAAGAAGATGTAATATCACTAGATGCACTAATATATTATTTAGATGAAAACATAGTAGAAGATGATGATTCATCTTGTGAATGCGATTACAATCACAAATCACATGAATGTAGTTGTAAAAAGTAAGTAGGATATTATTAAGATGGATGAAAATACATTTAAAACGATTTCTGATATCAATGAAATAATAAAATATGATGGTTTTATAGCACCAGATGGTTCATTTTATAAAGTAAGTATTAAAAATAGACATAATCCAACTCATATAGAATGGGCAGAAGAGTATGTTAAAAGAAAGCTTGATTATGTAAAACGTCTTGCAAACCCTAGTGGAAGTTTGTTATACATAATTTCTAGATTAGATAACAAACAAGATGTGTTAGTGCACTTTTATGGATATGTATATTATGGGCATGATGCTGCATCAAGAAAACCAATAATAATATATCCGGATAGATCAATAAATGAACGAGAAATTACTGAAGAACAATTAAATACACTATTTAATATATTAAGAAAAAACGATGAATTTAATGATTTTTATATATCACATGAAGAAAAAATAAATCATGATAGACACGAAAGATATGTTGATGGATTTATATCTAGGGAAATGGAAATTAAAAAATAAACTGAAGGGAATAATAAAATGATAGAATTTGATAAATACATAGATAAAGAAATAACAATTTCTGGTTTTGCAGAAAAAGTTAGAAACATTAAATGGGTTCAATTTATAGTACTTAGAAATGGTACTCAAAGAGTTCAAATAACAATAGAAAAATCAGAAGAAAAGAATGCTGAAATGGTTAAAAAGGTTGAAGGTTTAACAAACGAATCAACTATTAAAGTAACAGGCAAATTAGTAAAAAACGAAAACGTTAAAATGGGTGGTATGGAAATAATACCTACTAGTCTTGAGATAACAAGTTTAGCTGCACCAGAATTACCAATTAGTATTACTAATAAAGATGCTGCTCAAATTGATACTAGAATGGATAATAGATTTATTGATTTAAGAAACGACTATAATATGAATATATTTAAGATTCAAAGCGAGTTTGCAAGAGCGATGAGAAAATATTTATATGATAATGATTTCACGGAAATACATACTCCAAAATTAATTGGAGCGGCTTCCGAATCTGGAAGCGAAGTGTTTGAAGTAGATTATTTTGGAAATAAAGCCTATTTAGCACAATCACCACAATTTTATAAACAAATGGCTATGGCGTCAGGATTTGGTAGAGTATTTGAAGTTGCACCTTGTTTTAGAGCGGAAAACTCCAATACTAATCGTCATGCTACAGAATTTACTTCGTTTGATATAGAATTCAGTTACATAGACTCATATGAAGATGTAATGGATTTGGAAGAGGATTTATTGATAGAAGGATTAAAGGCAGTAAAGGAAAAATATGGTGATTTAATTAAAGAGACATATGGTGTTGACGTTGTAGTGCCAACTAAACCATTTCCAAGAATTAAATTACAAGATTTGTATGAAAAACTAACTGAAAAGTATGGTTATAAGGTTCCTGATCATGATATTGGTGACATGAATGCTGAGGCAGAAAAACTTACTAGTCGCTATGCTATGGAAGAATTTGGACACGAATTTATTTTTGTAACAGATTTCAGTAAAACTAAAAGAGCGTTTTATCATATGAGAAAAAATGATGTTCCTCAAGGATATGATCTTATATGGAAAGGTACAGAAATAACTACAGGAGCTCAAAGAGAACATAGATATGATATTTTAGTAAAACAAGCAGATGAAAAAGGCTTGGGAGATGACATCAAATTTTATAAAGATTTCTTTAAATATGGATGTCCACCACACGGAGGATTTGCCCTTGGTATTGACAGATTAACAATGTTATTATTAGGATTACCATCACTAAAAGAAACAATGTTCTTATTTAGAGGACCTAATAGAATTACTCCTTAACATTGTTTACGTTAAAAGAACTTTTATATAGTTCTTTTTTTATTCATTATTGTATTTTAACTAAAAATAATATATAATTAATTTAGATTAAGGATAGGAGTGGGAGTATGAACGATGAAATAATAGCTTTAGAAGCTGATTTTGCTAACAATGAATACTTTGGAACAAACGTGTGGACAGAGGAAAAATACCGCGTTTTATCAGGAAACGTTCCTGTTTTACTTTCTGCACCTCACTCAGTTAATCAAATACGTGGTGAAGATGTAAGAGATGCTGAAAAATATACCGGAGCACTTACAAGATTTTTAGCAAATGCTACATCATCATATGCTATATTTCAAATATTTACCCATGCAGATCCTAATACTGATGAGGAAAACGTATATAAAAACGCCGTTGTTAATCTAGTCAATTCATATAATATTAAATTATTATTAGATATTCATTCTAGTACGTTTAAAGATAATACAGATATGGATATAGTAACAAATAACAGGGAAACTTTAAGAGGAATGGATTACTTATTTGACAGACTTAAAGAACTTGGCGTTAAGTATAATATAAAAATTGATGAAAATAACGTTCCTAATAAAGAAAAAGAAAATGAAATTATAAACGTAACTTCCTTGATATGTGGTATTCCTGCGATGAGGATAGTTATAAATAATAAGAGATTAGAAACTAGTGATGAAGATGATTCACTAGAAAACATAATAAGCTTGATGGAAGAATTTATTTCATATTTCAATTATTCTTAAGTGTAAAATATAATTATAACACTTGTATAAATATATTAATTAGTGATATAATATAAGTGACCTGGGGATATCGTAAGCTAGCACATTTAACCCGCTAAGATTTTATAGGGAATCAGAATCAATGATGGTGTTCATGCTTAAATTTATTTAAGAAGTCTAAAATCATTGTGGGATGCCCACCTGCGTTAGTTTGCAGGTTTATCTTGCTAGTAAACGACTCTCTGGGTCATTTTTTTATTGCAAAAAATTATTAAAATTTATATAATTTAACTAGGTGATAAATATGGATATGTTTGAAAGAACAAGAAAAATAATTGATGATGAAAAGATAAACAAATTAAAAAACACAAGTGTTTTACTAGTAGGTGTAGGTGGTGTTGGTGGTTCTTGCCTTGAAATGTTAACAAGAAGCGGCATTGCATCCATTACGATAATAGATTTTGATGATTTTGAAGAAAGTAACTTAAATAGACAAATACTTAGTTTAACTAATAATATTGGCAAATCAAAAGTATTAATTGCAGAAGAAAGAATAAAATTAATTAACCCGAATGTTTTGGTTAAAGCAATTAATGCTAAGGTGGATGATAATTTATCACTTCCTTTAACCGATTATATAATTGATGCTTGTGATGATATAAAAGCTAAGGTTTTATTAATTAAACATGCTATAAAAAATGGTATTAAGATTATATCTTCATGTGGTACGGGAAACAGGGTAAATCCATCCTTACTTACCATATCAAATATTTGGAAAACCGAGTATGATCCCTTAGCAAAAAAACTAAGGTATACGCTTAGAAAAGAAAACATCACCTATAAACTTCCAGTTGTTTGTTCAAAAGAGGTGCCTTTAATAAAACAAGCTGGAAAGGTAGGATCTATGGCAATGGTTCCTAACTGTGCAGGCATACTTCTTGCAAGTTACGTTATAAATGACATAATGAAAAATTAGCTATTATACTATTGAATAATATTTCATAAAATGTTACAATGTTTTATATAAAAATAGGAGTTGAAAAAATGAAAAAAGTAAAATTATTTTTAATGTTTATTCTAGGAATGTTCATTTTTAGTTTAAATGTAAAAGCTGCTGATACTTATGGTATTAAATGCGATAAAGCTTATGCAAATGAACCTTTTGCATGTTCTGTTACAACCGCTAAGCCAGTTTCTATATCTACTGATTTAAAGGTTTATGAAGGATCTGTTTCAATGGATAAAAATGGAACTATAAAATTTAAAGCATCAAAAGCAGGAGATTATGATATATCACTTATTAGTGATGATGGAGAAACAACTTATAAAACTGTTACTATATCAGTTAATGAAAAAACCACGACGGTAAAAACTACGACTGTAACAACTAAGGCTAAGTCAGATAATAATTACTTAGAAAGTATAACAGTTAATGGTGAACAAGTAGAATCATTTGAAAAAAGTAAGACTAAATATTTTGTAGAAGTAGAAAATAAAGTTAAAAAAGCCGCCGTTAAAGCTACTTGCGAAGATGATACTGCGACCGTTACGATTGACGGACCTAAAGTGCTTGAAGTAGGAGATAATGAGTATACAATTTCAGTAAAATCAGAGAGTAATACCACTAAATTTTACAAGGTTATAGTAACTAGAAAAGATGAAGAAGAATCTTCTAATACTGATATTAAAAGCATTAAAATAAGAGGATATCATTTAAACTTTGACAAGAATTCTAAAACGTTTTATTTAAATATTAAAAAAGAGGATACCGAACTTGATATAACGGTTAATACAAAAGATAAAAAAGCAAACTATGATATTGAAGGCAATGAAAATCTAGAAGATGGTAGCGTTGTTAAAATAATTGTTATCGCTCAAAATGGTGATACTGATATTTATAGAATTATAATTCAAAAAGAAAGTACTAATATCATCCCTTATATAATAGGTGCTCTAATTCTTATAATTATAATTGTTATAATAGTTGTTGTTATGAAAAATAAAAAGAAGAAAGATAATGACAAAGATGATAATAAAGATAAGAAATCTGATGATAAAAAGAAATCTATAAATAAGGTAGATCAAAATAATGAGAATTACGAAAATGAAAAGACAATTGAAATGCCACCTATTAGTGAGCCTAAAGAAAAAGACAATAAAAAATCATACGAAGAGGAATATGATGATGATTTAGATGATGAGATGGTTCACATTGATAATGATGAGGAAGAAGAAACTAGAATATTATCATATGCTGAAAGAGAAGAACTTGAAAGAGCTAGAAGGCAAAAAGAGAAAGAAGAACAAGAAGATGATACCTCTGACGTTTCAAGTAAAATAGATGAAGAATTAAATAAGAGTTTATCATTTGATTATGAATATGAAAATGATGACGAAGATGATGAATAGTATAGCAAAAAAAGTAAGGAATTTTAATTGTTTTCCTTACTTTTTATTTTTTCTATATTATCTAACGTTATTTTAAGCATTTTTTCATATCTATTGTTTTTAGGCTTATAGTAAACACGATTTTTAAGTTCATCTGGAAGATACTGTTGAACGACATAACTTCCTGGATAATCATGAGGATATTTATAGCCAAAGGCCTGAGCGTTTATATGGGATGGGACTTTACCTATGTTACCATTTTCTACGTCTTTTAATGCTAGGTCAAGTGCGGTATGTCCACTGTTTGATTTTGGAGATAAGCATAAGTCTATTACCATGTCACCAAGTGGTATTCTAGCTTCTGGAAGGCCAACTCTTTCACAAGCATTAATGCAAGCATCAACTCTAACACCCATGTTTGGATTAGCAAGTCCTATATCTTCATAAGCAATAACGGTCATTCTTCTATATATGCTATCTAAATCACCAGATGATATTAACCTTGCTAAATAGTGAAGTGCAGCATTAACGTCTGACCCCCTAATTGATTTTTGAAAGGCTGATAATACGTCATAGTGTCCCGTTTCATCAGAGTCCATTGGACTTGATGCTTTATTATTAATTTCTTTAATAAGCGATGTTGTTATTTTTTTATCACTACTACTATAATATGCAACTTCAAGTAAGTTAATTGCAAATCTAAAGTCACCATTTGACATAGTAGCAATTAAATCTAATGCGTCTTTATCTATCTTTATGTCAGAAAGATTTTTAGATGCTTTTAAAAGTCCTTTTGAAATATCCTCTTTTTTTAAAGGCTTAAGTTCAAAGATTTGGCATCTACTTCTGATTGCGGGATTTATTTTATGATAAGGATTGGATGTTGTAAGGCCAATTAACGTTATTAATCCGTTTTCAAGCATAGGTAAAAGAAGATCTTGCTTATCTTTATTAAGTCTATGTATTTCATCTACTACAAGAACTATATTTCCGTATAGCTTGGTTTCTTCAAACACTATTTCAAAATCTTTCTTATTGTTAAACGTAGCATTTAAAAATCTATGTTTAACACCTAGTTCTTCTGTTATAGCATTTGCAATAGAAGTTTTACCAACGCCTGGAGGACCATATAAGATTAATGAAAATATCTTTTTATTTTTAACTAAATTTGTAAGTATTTTATCCTTGCCAATTAAGTGTTCCTGACCTATAACATCAGATAGTTTTTTGGGTCTTAGAGCGTTCGCTAATGGTTCGTTATTCATGCTATCATCCCTTTCATATAGTGTACTTATTATAACATAAGCTCATTAATTTGACAAAAATAATAATTTATAGTATTTTTAGTTTATGGTGGGTGAAATTTATGTTAGAAAAATTATTAACTAAAATGAACTATTTTTTAAATACACTTGATATAGATGCTGAAAGAAAAAGAAAAATAATTGAAATTTTTAAAGAAAACATGGATATAAAAGAAAAAAACTTAAGTGATAAAGAAAAAAACGATAAAACTTTTTTAGAACTATATTTTCAAAATTATTTTACGGTATATGTAGAAAAAGTTAGGTCTGCCTGTTTAATAGAAGAAAATGTGGATGAGTACATAAGTTTTATAAGAAAAAACAAGTATAATTTTAATCCAAAAATGCTTAGTAAAAAAGACGAAAAATTATATGATTTAATAGTAAATACTACCTTTGATTTTGAAACGATCCTATTAAAAACTGATGGGGTTAATTCAAATGTTTTAATTCACAGATTATTTTGGCTTGCAACAAGACTTGGCTTTACTGAAAATAAGAAAAATTATAATACAGATTGTGAATATAAATATTCTGATATTCCAGATGACTTAAAAGATGCGATTAAAGGAGTAGAAAAGTAACAAGTAATCCTTGTTATTTTTTTTATTTCTTTATATAATTATTATGGTGATAATATGATAGAAGATATAGAAGATTATATTAATTACGTTTATATAGAAAAAAAACTAAGTTGTAATACTAAAGATGCATACCTTAGTGATTTAAAAGAATTTTCTTCATATTTAGATGATAAAAAAACAAGTGATGTTAAAGCGAGCGATATAAGAAACTATATAGAGCATTTATATAATATAAAGGAAAAGGATAAGACAATTGCAAGAAAAATAGTTAGTGTAAAAACATTTTTTGATTATTTAATGAAAACCGGAAAATTAAGTGCTAATCCAGGCGAAAAAATAGAGTCACCAAGAATTAAAAAAACACTTCCTAAAACACTTAATAAAAAAGAGGTAGAAATGCTTCTTAACATAAAACCAGACAGTGCTAAAAAGTGGCGTGATAAAGCTATGATTGAGCTTATGTATGCGGCAGGTTTAAGGGTATCAGAACTAGTTAATTTAGAAGTAAATGACATTAACTTATCTGACTGTTACGTAAGAATTTATGGTAAAGGAAAAAAAGAGAGAATAGTTCCAATTGCATCAAGTACGGTAGAATTATTAGATAATTACATTAATATATATAGACCTTCTTTACTTAAAGGATATTTAACCGATAAAGTTTTTATTAGTAGCTACGGAAAAGGTATAACAAGGCAAGGTTTCTTTAAAATACTTAAGAAAACTGCAAAAGAAGTAGGGATAGAAAAAGACTTTTCACCCCATACGCTAAGGCATTCTTTTGCAACGCATCTCCTAGAAAATGGAGCAGACCTAAGAAGTATAGGAGAAATGTTAGGTCATGAAAATATAAAAACAACTCAAATATATACACATATATCAAATAATAAAAAAAGAAAGGATTACGATAGGTATCACCCACGTAATAAAAAGGGAATATAAAATGGAAATAGTAAAGGAAATTTTTAGAAGTTATGATATTAGGGGAATATATGAAAAGGAATTAACCAATGATTTAGCATATTTAATTGGACGTGCTTTTGCAACGATATCAAATGGAACGATAATAGTAGGACATGATGCTAGAACGTCGTCTAACGCCCTTAATACTAATTTTATTAAAGGTGCCTTAAAATCGGGAGCAGAAATAATTGATATAGGTTTATGTACTACCCCTATGCTTTATTATGCAAGAGAGTTTTTTAAAAAAGATTATGCTGTTATGATAACTGCATCTCACTGTGCTAAAGAATATAATGGCTTTAAGTTATGTGATAGTAATGGAAGTATGTATGGAGATAAAATTAAGGACTTTTTAAATCTTATATTATCTAATAATTTCAAAGATGGAATAGGACATGTAAGTACGTATGATTTAACCTTTGACTATAAAAAAATGATAATTAATAAAATTACTTTAGGGCCAAGAAAGATAAAAGCTGTAGTAGACTGTGGTAATGGTACTACTTGTTATTTTAATCCCGAAATATTAAAGGATTTAGGTGTAAGTGTTGTACCACTTTATTGTGAGCCAGATGCATCTTTTCCAAACCATATTCCGGATCCTGCAGTAGAAAGTAACATGGTAGCATTACAAGAAAAAGTAAAAGAAGTAGGAGCTTCTGTTGGAATAGCATTTGATGGAGATGGTGACAGAATCGGCATAGTAGATGAAAAAGGAAACCTTGTAAAAACCGATATGTTCATGTTAATTATTTGGAAAAGTATATATAAAACTTGCCAAAATAAAACCGCATCATTTGATGTTAAATGTTCTGAAGCATTAAAAGAATCACTAGAAAACCTAGGACTTAATACAAAGTTTAACAGAACTGGTCATTCGTACCTTAAAAAAGCCGTTAAAGAAAATAATTATGATTTTGCAGGAGAATTCTCAGGTCACGTATGCTTTAATGATGAGTTTTATGGTTATGATGATGCTTTATATGCAGCGGGGAGATTACTTAGAATACTATCTAATACCGATAAAAATATTTCTGACTATTTTTTAGATGTACCAACATATTATTCAACTCCTGAAAGTTATATAGAAACGAAAGAGGAAAATAAAGATAAAATAGTTAATGCAGTTTTAGAGTATGCAAAGAAAAAAAACTATGACATAATAGACATTGATGGGGTTAGAATCGAATATGGAAATGGCTTTGCTTTAGTTAGAAAATCTAATACTGGACCTTATATAACGGTTAGATTTGAAGGGAAAACGAAAGAAGAAAGAGATTTGCATAAAAACGAAATAATGAATATAATAAATAACATAAATAATTAATTTAAAGCCATTTTAAGCATATAAATTAAAAGGAGGTATAATTATGCCAAACAGATGTTTATATGCTTTTATATTGTCTTTTTTAGCGGGAATATCAACCGTTATAGGAGCGTTAGTTATCTTTTTTGATAAAAGAAAAAATAGTAAGATAGTAGAGATTAGTCTTTCTTTTGCAGCTGGTGTTATGACGTGTGTATCATTAACTGACTTACTTCCTAATTCATTTAGAATGATACTAGATAATAATAACTTGTTTCCTAAAATTATATTGAGTTTAATTTTTATGACATTTGGTATCATTATATCAATGTTAATAGATAAATACTTACCTGATAATAAAGTAAATGCTGATAATAAAGGATTATATAAAATAGGAATAATAAGCATGGTAGCTATTGTGTTACATAACGTGCCGGAAGGAATTGCTACCTTTATTACTTCTACCAATAATTTAAAGTTAGGTCTTACCATAACCATTGCAATAGCACTTCATAACATTCCAGAAGGAATATCTATTGCAGTTCCAATATATCACTCGTCCAATAACAAACTAAAAGCCTTTTTATATGCCTTATTATCCGGCATGAGTGAGGTTTTAGGAAGTATATTAGCATACTTATTTTTAGCCCCTTTAATAAATGATCACGTAATGGCAGCATTATACGCCGTTATAGCGGGCATTATGATTCATATATCCGTTTATGAATTAATTCCAGGTGCATATAAAGAAAGCACGTTAAAAAGCGTTTTAAAGTACTTTTTAATAGGCTTTGGGGTAATGATATTAAGTCATTTACTGATGGACTAGTAAATGTTATAATATTTGATGGTGGTAGTATGAAGTTAAAAAAGTTTTTTGGACATTTAAATACGGTTAATAAACATAGGTTCTTAGTGTTTAAATATTCTGTCAAAGCAGGAATACCATTTAGAGGATTAGTTCATGATTTATCTAAGTATAGTTTACTTGAGTTTTTAGAAGGGGTTAAATATTATAATGGTAATTTCAGCCCCATTAGTACTTGTAAAAAAGTAAATGGTTATTCTAAGGCATGGCTTCACCATAAAGGAAGAAATAAACATCATTTTGAGTACTGGTATGATTTTAATAGCCCTTTAAAGACGCCTGTTATACCGTATAAATATGTAGTAGAATTAATATGTGATAATATTGCCGCATCTAAAACGTATTTAAAAGATAAATGGAACTTAAATTCACAATTAAATTACTTTTTAAATAGAAAAGATTTAAACTATATTAATCCTAAAATTAAAGATATGCTAATTAATGTATATAGTGATATGATAGATATTGGTATAGATGGAGTTTTAAATAAAAAATATTTAAAATATATGTATAAAAAGTACGTAGGAGAGTAGAACATGGCTTTATTTAGTAATTTATTTATAGATGGCGTAAAATACGAAAAAGATGATGTTAAAAATAAAAATATTTATCCTTTTAATATTTCTTCAATAGAAAGCTTGGATAAATTAACATTTTCAAAGCCAGTTACTTTTTTAATAGGAGAAAATGGAGCAGGCAAGTCAACTTTTATAGAAGCTCTAGCTATAAGGCTTAGACTAAATCCAGAAGGTGGAAGTCAAAACATTGTATTTAAAACAACTGATTCTCATTCTAATTTATCTGATTATTTAACCGTTTATTCTAGTGGTAATTTACCTAAAACAAAATATTTTTTAAGAGCGGAAAGTTTTTATAATGTAGCAGCAGAGGTACAAAGGTTAGTACAAGAAGATAAGTTTATTGGATTATATAATGCTTATGGAGGTAACTTGCTTAAATATTCTCACGGTGAATCCTTTATCAAATTGGTAAAAAATAGGTTTGAGCCCAATGGCTTATATATATTAGATGAGCCAGAGGCTGCTCTTTCACCACTTAGACAAATGACACTTTTATGTTTAATAAATGACTTAGTAAAAGAAGGTAGTCAGTTCATAATCTCTACTCATTCTCCGATACTTCTTTCATATAAAAATGCAGAAATATTTAATTTAGATGATGATTTTAACAAAATAAACTATAAGGATACCGATATATATAAAACATATAAGATGTTTTTAGAAGATCCAGATAGCATGCAAGAAAGGTTGTATAATAATGAGTAAAACAATAGCAATTGATTTAGACGGAGTAATATTTGATACCGAAAGATATTTTAGGGTGGCATCGGAAATAGAAGACGTTAATAAATACGGACTAAATAACAAAATAGATAATAGAAACGTTAGATTTCAAGATAGATATAATTGGGATAAGGATTTTGAAGAAAGCTTCTACGCTAAAAACGTATATGATATTGAAGAAAGATCCGGAATTATGCCGGGCGCAAACTACGTACTTAGTTATTTAAAGAGTAGGGGATACAAACTATATGTTATAACAGCTAGAGGATTCTTTAGTCAAAAACAAGTAGATTTAACAAACTCACTATTAAAAAGGTATGATTTATATAATATGTTTGAAAAAATAATATATAAATCAAGTGAAAAACTAGATAAAATATTAGAATATAAAATCGATTATATGATAGATGATAATTTAGATGTTTGTGAATATGTAAAAAATGCTTGTACAGCTATTTATTTTAAAGATGGACCAGTACGCTCATCTTCATCTAGTAATATAGTTACGGTTAATAATTGGGGTGAAATATATAGATATTTTTACAATCAATAATTAAACTATATGTCCCCACTACACCACTATCATTAATCGGGTAGGTAGTATAGTTTAATAAAGGTATGACATACATGCTTATTTTTTTATGTTTTAGTATATATTACTAATTATTAGTAATGCATCTAAGCTCATTTTGAATGTTTTAATGGGTGATTATCAACCTCGATTTATTCTAGGAAGCATTATATTTTTTCATTAATATGATAAATAGGCTAATATAACATATTTATAAGTTATATATTATTAATTATAAATATGATACATATGTAACTAATAAATAATGTTTATTAACTTATTGCAATTTATACTTATTATATTAGTATTATTATTTGTATTAACAAATAGGTTAGTATATATTAAAAAAAGATAGTGTAGTTTTTATTAAACTAACTATCTAATGTTTTAAAAATAAAATGTTAACATAATATGTATTATACGAACTAGCAAAGAGAAGTCAAATTAGACATCACGAGACTGTATTTCAGCTATCTTAGCAAGTACTTCCGATGCATTATCCTGATTGATTTCCGTATAACCAAGCTCTTGTAACGCTTGTATTTTAGCGGTGTTAATCTCTTGCGTACGGCTTAATTTTTCTTCGTTTTTATGTTCTATCTCCATTACAAATTTCTTATGTTGTTCAGCAAGTTTTGTTTTAGATGCACCACCATTACGGTATAATACCATAGCAGAATGCATAATACTTTCAAAAATAAATTGTTCTTCCTCATTAAATGCGTACTCATTAGGATCAACAAAACCTAATAATTTAACAATATAACCCATCATATACTTTAGTTCTTTTACGTTTTCTAGCCCTTGAATAAAATTTAATAAGTATTTATAAGTAATATATGCTTCAGAAGAATTTTCTATAAAACGTTCTTTAATTATAAATATAATATCATTAAGCAATTCTTGTTCGCGGGGTTTTAAATCTTTAAACTCGATCGTTTCCGTATTTGCTGAATTCATGTTTGAAGGTTCACCATTTAAAACCATATCCACTTTATTAATAAATTCAGCGTCAACTTTTATATTATTTATTTCAGATGCTTCCTTAATATCAAGCAAATTAAATAATTTCATTTTTTTGTCTTTAGGCCATCTAGAAATATCATTCATTTCCAAATAATTGTAAATCATTTGCCTAGAAACTCCTAAATATTTTGCTAATTTAACTTTTGAAATTCCTACTTCTTGTAAAATTTCGTTAAGTTTATCCATAATTATCTCTCCTCTACTCTATTACTATACTTATAATTTTACACTTTTTTACAATTTTGTCAATAAATCTACATACATAAACAAAAATAACACCATAAACGGCGTTATGTCATAAACGTAAATAATTTAAGCAAAAATGGAGTTAAATATGAATCAATCAGAGTGTTTATGCTAATTAAAATTAATGAAGTTAAAAAAGCTAATAGGTATTTACCCAGAAAACTTTTAAAATTTAAACTATCTTTTTTAAACAGTGCCTTTAAAAATTTTATTGCGGCATTAAGAGCAAAAAATGACATGAATATGTATATTAGAGTGTTAATAACAAGACAAGGTGCAACATATAAAACGCTTGCCAAAACACCTTTTAATTTGTATTTTAACAAAATAGTGCCAAGTGTTACTCCAATAGTAAAGCCTTTAAAAAATATGATTATAATAACCGCAAATAATCCAATCATCGAAATTCCTAACACAAATATTAAAAGCAATTGTAATGAATTATTTACTATTTCAGGTAACATGGCTTTTATACCAAATACACTATCACTTAATTTACTTATGTTATTAAAGTATGAAGTAACCTGATTTATTAGCATTGTTTTATCATCGTTACTTACAAAGTTAATAAATAAAGATCCAAAAACAAGGCCTAAAATAAAAATTATAATTATAAAAGTTAATAGTATTCTTTCTTTTTTTATTGCTGCAAATAAATAGTTAATTATCTTTTTCATGTCTTTCTTCTCCTGTCTAATTAACTATATTATCTAAATAGAGTTTTATTACTTTTATTTTTCTACATTTTATATTATAATTAGTATGAGGTGAATAGATAAATGTCTAAGAATAAGGATACTAAAAAAAGAAAAAAATTTAAAATAAACTGGAGCAAGTTCTTTGTATGGGTTGCGCTAATAGCAATGGTAGGCTCTGCTTTTGCAGCGATATTATCTCCCCTATTTTCAAGGTAGAATGCAAACAAATGCATTCTTTTTATTTTTTTATTTAATATAATTTAATATGAATATAGATATAAACGAGGAAAAAATTAGATATATTAATTTACAATTAATTGCAACTACAGGTTTTATTATAGCACTTGTAGTTTCTTTTACTTTGTCCGTAGATAAAAGGGAATCACTTAGAAATGGTAATAGATTATATAATGATAAAGAAGCACAAAAAATATCTTTGATGCAGACTATATTGGTATTTATAGTAGCACTTTTATTTTTATATATTACGTATAATCAATATAAAATATCACATAAATATCACGAAACGGATGAAAATGATTTATTACTGCAAAGTAAAACTGCAATATTATCTATAATTGCAGCGTTAATTGGACTTTATATAGTAATTAAAAATTATAATCAAAATAACCTTAATATTGCGGAAATAGAATCTATTTAGAAAGTTTTGATACAAGGCTTTCTTTTACTTTTGAATTTATATTGGAATTTTCTATTTTGTATATTCTTATTACCGATAAAGTAAGTGTTTTTAAGTATTTTAAATTTAATAAAGCATTACTTTTTTTCAGATAGTCATAATACTTTGAACAAATCATTTCTAAAACAAGAATTACATTTTTATCATCACAAAGTGAGATGTTTACTAGAACATCTTCAAAAGTATAATCCAAAAATTTTGTGTCAAAGTAATTTAAACTTTCTAAAAAAACTTCTTAAATAATTTTTTTCATAAGTAATAACTTCTGGTTATTCATAATAACATAATATTAGAAAAAAAGGAACAAAAGCTCCTAATTTTCACCTTCTTCAAGCATAGTTGTTATAAGTATTCCATAACCTCGTTTCGGATTATTTACTACCACGTTTGTTACAGCACCAATTATGTTATTTCCCTGAATTATTGGCGACCCACTCATTCCTTGAACAATACCGCCTGTTTTATTAATTAAATTACTATCAGTTATCTCAAAAAGAATGTTTTTATTATCTGTTTTATCATTATTTACTTTAAGTATATTAATGCTATATTCCTTCTTTAATGTACCTTCTATAACCGTAATTATTTTAGCTTCACCTAGTTTTATATCCTCGTAAACTGCTACTTTGTATAAGTTGTCTTTATTAATTTCTTTTGTGTAATTTCCGAATATACCAGATACTTTATTTTCCTTTACATCACCAAAGACATCATTACTATTAGTATTTGCGTTTTTAGCCCCGGGCTCACCTCTTACTGATTTCTCAACAGAAGTTACGTTTGAATTATATATTTTACCATCACGTACGTTTATCATCGTACCGGTTGTTTGCTCTAAAACCTCATGGCCTAACGCGCCATATATTCTACTTTCTGGATCTATGTATGTAAGTGTTCCAATACCTGATATCATATCTTTAACGTATAATCCCGTTTTTAAAGTACCATTTTCATTGGTTAAATTTAAAGTCGTGGTCTCGTTTTGTTTGCCTCTTTGATAAACCAGTTTTAAACTTTTTCCATCACTTTCTTTAATGGCACCTATAAAATCATCTATCGATGATACTTCTTTATCATTTGCTCTTTTAATTACATCACCTTTATTTAAACCAGCATCATATCCAGGATATTTATCTTCTGCTTTGTAAAAACCTGCAATTATTATTCCTTTATTATTAATGGAAAGACCTATGTTTTCCCCGCCTGCTACTATGTATTTAGAATAAGCGAGCAAAGATTGTGGCATAATAAATGTAGCAACTAAAAAAAGTGCTATAAAACTTTTTAATTTTTTAAAAGACATTTTTATGCTCCTTAATGTAATTCGAATTACATTATTATTATGTCTTATAAAGTTTTAATAATAAGTGAAAATAATTGGAAAAAAGAACTAGATTTTCTAGTTCCATAAATTTTTAGGATATTTTTTTTCTTCAATCATTTTATTTATTGCAGAAACTAAATCCTTTTTATCTTCTTTATAAGTTACACCATACCATTTTTCATCAGTATCAAGTACTTTAACGGATACTTTGTTTTCATTAATTCTTTTAAATACACTATTTGGTATTAAAAATTCACATTTTTCTAAATCGTTTTTATGTTTTTCAAAAAAGTCTTTCATTTCATCTTCTAGATAATCAAATATGCTTGTGTTAAATCCAAAGAAGTTCATTGATACTAAAGTATCTTCTTTTATTTCGAATTTTGCATCTTCATCTTCAAGTGGTGTTGCGATAATCTTATCACCTACTTTTTCTATTGATGATTCAACTAATTTCGTTAAGTATCCTTCATCATTTTGAGTACATACACCACGTTTTACAGAACCATTTAAGCTCATTGTATTAATTGTTTTATAACCAATCATCGCATATTTGTTTTGATCTTTATTATTATCAAAGAATTCCTTCATTTTTTTATAAGGATCAAATCCGTAAAAATCATCTGCATTAATAACGGTAAATGGTTCATTTACATATTTTTTAGCA
This sequence comes from uncultured Mycoplasmatota bacterium, assembly GCA_900547225.1. Taxonomy (GTDB): domain Bacteria; phylum Bacillota_I; class Bacilli_A; order RF39; family UBA660; genus Aphodocola. The sequence goes on along the minus strand of URFW01000005.1, from coordinate 60,328 downwards.
GATAAAATAGCATGCGATGTTCCCCAAGGTTTTACCCTAGATGCTGGAATATCAACGCTATTTGGTACATCTTCTATTTTTTGGAAAGCATAAGATACATCTATTTTAGATTCTATTCTCTTTCCTATCGTATCTCTAAATAATTCATAATTTTCTTCCTTTATTATAAATACTACCTTTTTGTATCCTGCTTTTATTGCATCATAAATTGAATAATCCAAAATAAATTCTCCATTTGGTCCTACTGGTTCTACTTGTTTTAAGCCGCCAAATCTTGAACCCATTCCGGCTGCCATAATTACTAATGTCATGTCATTTTCTCCTTTAATTATATTTTTTAGTCCGTAATACTTATTATATAGTTTATTAATTTACTAGAAACGGTTACGTTTTTTGGTTTATCTTCTTTTTTATCTTTGTACTCTGCAAAACAACCAACTTCATCAAATGTCAAACTATGATTATCAAATCTAATTTCATAAGTGCCATATAAGATACACTTATATAATTCTTTTGATTCCTTAAATGATTCTTTACTTATAATTTCATTAATTTCATCAGTTTGTTTTTTAGTTAGGGTAACTTTTCTTAATTTGTCATTTACCTTTTTATAAACTTTAATATCCTGATATTTATGCAGCGAATTATTAACCGTTATATAGCTCACCGATATTATAAGAATTATTATTACTACGCTCATTATAATAAAATATTTGTTTTTCATATTTTAGCTCCTAATCAGATAAATTTTTAACATAGTTAACAAATTCATTAGATAAAATGGTGTTATAGTTTTCTTCGGTGTGATTATTCTTATAATAACAAGATCCATCATCATTAAAGTATAGTTCAACATTATCATAAGATATTTTATACGTTCCTCCATCCAAACTACTTGCGATGTTTTTTTTATTAAATTTTTCTTTTTTTAAATAATCTATTATTTTTCTTCTTTGTTCTTCTGAAACATTAATGAAAGTATTATTCTTATAAATTTCTAAATTACTATAATTACTTTTATTTAGCAAATTTGGTAAAAATTTAATTAATAATAATGTAATTATAACTAATAATATGATTATTGTATACCTAATGTTACTTTTTTTCATTATTCCTCCACCTTAAAGTCTTCTTCACCATTTTCAGTTAAAATTTTGTTAACGTTTTCTTCTGCGCTTTTTAATGAGTCTGAACATTCTTTAGCTAGTTTCATAGCGTTCGTATACTTATTTATTGCATCATCTAAGTCTACATCGCCTTTCTCTAGTTCATTAACCATTTTTTCTAAGTTATTTAGCTTATCTTCAAATTTAACTTCTTCCTTAGCCATTTTTTACCTCCATTACTTTAGTTTCTACTATTCCATCTTTTAGTATTACATTAATTATATCATCTTTTTTTATTGTTTTTAAACTAGTTATGCATTTATCATCTTTTTTTACTATTGCATATCCTCTTTTTAGAGAACTAAGTGGGTTTAGTATCTCTAGTTTTTCAATTAAATGATTAGTTTTTTTAAATTTATTTTCATATAACACACTTGGATCTTTAAATATAATGCTGTTTTTAACTATCTCTAGCCTTGCCTTATTATTACTTATAATAGCATTCATACTATTACTTAGTTTATCGATTAAATTATCTAACTTTTGTTCTTTTATTTCATACATACTAAGCGGATTCTTAAGTACGTAACTATCAGTTAATTTTTTAAGCCTTAGTTTATTATTATCAAGTACTCTTTTAATAGCATTTAAATACCTAGTTTTATAATTATCTATTTCTAATAATAAATCACTTAACATGGGAACTGCACGTTCTGCTGCTCCCGTTGGTGTTTCTGCTCTTTTATCCGCTACAAAATCACATATCGTAAAATCAATTTGGTGCCCTACACCACTTATTATTGGGGTTTTACAAGCAAACACTTTTCTTGCGACAACTTCTTCATTAAAAGGCCATAAATCCTCAATTGATCCACCACCACGTCCAAGAATTATAACATCTAAACCGTAATTATCCGCAATATCAAGTTTTTTTACAATGTCATCTTTTGCAAGTTCACCTTGAACTAAACAAGGAAAAAGAATTGTTTTACATATTGGAAACCTTCTTTTAATAGTAGAAAGTATGTCTTTTACAGCAGCACCGGTTGATGCGGTAATAATTCCTACCTTCATCGGTATTTTAGGTATTTCTTTTTTGTATTTTAAATCAAATAATCCTTCATCACCTAATTTTTTCTTTAACTGTTCAAACGCAATATGTAAATTACCAACACCATCTTCTAACATATTTGATACGTATATCTGGTAATTTCCGGTAGATTCAAACACACTTATTTTTCCCTTAACTAAAACCTTCATACCATCTTCTGGCATAAACTTTAATTTAGATGCGTTAAAACTAAACATAATTGCGTTTATACGGGAGTTTTCATCTTTTATAGTAAAATAGTAATGCCCTCTAGTATGAGCCTTAAAATTGGATATTTCACCCCTCAAATAGACTTCCTGTAAGTTTTTATCATTATCTAATTTATATTTAATGTATCTAGTAAGTGCAGTTACACTTAAATACTTATCTTCCATAGTTCACCTACTTTTCTTATAGAACTATTGTATCATTTTTATAAAACTATATCAATCAAAAAAAGACAAGAATTACATCTTGCCTTGTTTCTTTTCTAGTAGCATTCCAAGTGTTTTAGAAAGCTTTACCCGGGCTATTTTTTTATCTACACGACTATTTTCTACGTATTTTTTCATACCAGGTTTATTTAAATTTTTATCATAAAATCCAATCATATTTAATAAAACGGCTCCAGGTATATTATTAAAATGCCAATTTGAATTACATACGCAGTAATAAAAATAATCCACGTCAAAAGAAAATTTATTAGGATCTTTATAATATTGTACTTGTCTTACGCTATATAATATATCCAAAAACTTTTCAGCACAAATAGGCGTGCTTATTAAATCCATATATTCATATAATTTATCTAAAATATATTCTTCATCCATATAAACGTTAAACGGCAATGTGATATCTTGTTCTTTAGCCATAATAGCAAGATCATTTATTAAATTTCTTTTTCCGTCAACTAACTTTGATAAATTATTAACCATTCTAACATGATTAAGATCCATATTTAGTACGCCCGATGATTCATAACGCTTTATAATGTCCATAAACATACTATCATCTAACAATGGATAATCGATAGAAACTAAATTCATTTTTTCATCCATATCTTTAAACTCTTCAAATGTTTTTGCAAAACATAGATATCTATTTAAAAAAGAGTTATCACCTTTTTTAGAGTCCCAAGTAGTATCAAATAAATAAACGCCATTAATATCATATTTATCATCTTTTACATAAACTATGTTTCTAGAATGGCCATGTTTTTCATCATTTTTATCTCTTAAATTAAATACTTTTGCACTAAAACCTAACTTTTTAGCAATTATATTAAATATATTAGCATATCCAAGACATACTATTTTACCGCTTAATAATGCGCTAGATAGATCTCTAGAAATTGATGCCGACTCATTTTTATCTTCCTTTTTATAAACTCTATCTCTAACCCAATCATATACATACATTAATTGTTCCATTGGACTTAAGTTTAATGATTTAACTTCACACACAAAATCATCAATAATTTGCATAGATTTCACGCAGTTTGAAATGGTTTCTGGGCTATTGTTACCATCAATTTCTAATAATATGTTTTTGTTAGTCATAAAAACATCATGAATTCTATTTATCTCTGATAACATTAAATCAGGATTATATAAATTATCATTTGTTATTATTATCTTTTTACATTCAGGAATATTAAAACGTTTAATATATTTTTTAATTTTTTCGTAATCATCCGATTCAATGGTAATTGAATCTGCATTGGAAATTAAATTACTAATGTTTGGAATAATTTCCTTCTTTATTGATTGTCCAACTATTTCATCGTTTCCACCTTCAATGTTTAAATACTCTAAATATTCTTCATATTCAACCCTAAAACCTTTAGTATCAGTTACCCAATCTTTTGTATTTGGATTGCTTGGTAAAACATAAAGTGCTTCTCCTTCAATAAAAAACGAATATTTTCCTGGCAATATGTTTCCATTTATATCTATCTTTAATAATAAATTTAATTTATTTTTCATAACAATTCCCCTTTTTTTTGACAACTATTATATTCGAATATTAATAAAAGTCAAGTATAGTAAGAAATTGATATTGATTATTAGAAATATTTTATGTATTATATTTTTGGTGATAAAAATGAATGAAAAAAACCTAATTACTTATTATAATAAATTTAATGAAGATAAAAGATTAACTCATAGACATGGTATTATAGAATTTAATACTACTATTAAATATATTGATAAGATATTAAAAAACATGAATAATCCAAAAATAATAGACGTTGGAGCAGGTTGTGGGAAATACTCTATTTACTTAAGCGATAAAGGTTATGATGTTACCGCAATTGAACTTGTAAAGCATAATTTAATGACTTTAAAAAGCAAAAATAAAAACGTTAAAGCATATCATGGTAACGCCTTAAATCTATCTAAATTCAAAGATAACTCATTTGATATGGTGCTTCTTTTTGGACCATTATATCACTTAATAAGCATGGAAGATAAGCTAAAGGCCTTAATGGAAGCTAAAAGAATTGTAAAAGAAGGCGGCTATATTTTAATAAGCTATTACATGAACGAATATGCTGTTATAAAACATGGATTTATGGAAAATAACATAGCTTCTGCAATAAAAAATGGTGATATAGACGAAAACTTCCATATAACTCCAAAAGAAACTGATTTATATAGCATGGTTAGAATAAAAGACATAAATTACCTAAAGTGCAAAGCAAATCTTAAAAGAGTTAAGATAATTTCTCAAGATGGTCCATCAGACTATATAAGACCAGTAATTAATAAGATGGATGATGAAACTTTTAAATTATACTTTAAATACCATCTTAAGACTTGTGAAATGAAAGAATTATTAGGTGCTTCATCTCACGTTTTAGATATATTAAAAAAATAAAATACACTTAAAATAAAATTAAGTGTATTTTTAATGTTAACTTATCTTTTCTTTATATACGTTATCTAAAACCTTGTTAATCATGTTTTTAACTTTATCATCAGAATATGATTTAGCAAGTTCAACCGCTTCATTAATTGCAACTACATCAGGAGTATCAGTATAAAGTAGTTCATATAAACCTAAACATAATATTGCTTGATCTGTTAGGCCTAAACGAGACATCTTCCAGTCTTTTAAGTTTTGATCAGCCTTTTTATACAGTTCATCTTTTTTATCTAAGACTCCATTTACCATTTCTCTTACAAATAAGTTATCTATCTCTAAATTTTCATTTATAACATCTTCCACGTCATAACTTATTTTATCTTTTTGATATAAGAATATTTGATATAAAATGGTCATAATTATCCTTCTGGATTCATTTCTATTCATAACTTACCTCCTTATTATATTTTAGAGTCAAATTTCTTCATGCATTTTTCTCTTAATTCATCAGTTGTAATAAGAGCACAAAACGCAAAGTAATTTTGATCCATTTTAGTAAACATATCGTTTACAATTATTTGATATTTATCAAGTAATGCTTGCTCACTTGAATCAGTTTGTTTCATTACTATTCTTTTTATATACATAATGCATAATTTGTCTAAAACGTCTATTAATAATTTTGTATTATCATCCGTAAAAATATTTTTTATAACTGATTCATAGCCATTAAAATACATATCATGAATTAATTTATTTTCATTAATTCCCTTACAAATAAATAATTGTTTAAGTAAAGAAATTATTAAATTATAATTAGTGTATCCTGCTCTTATTTGAATCTTTTTACCATTTATTTCTTCTTCATGGGTCTTTGGCATAACGATTCTAGAACCCGTCGTATCCATCGTGTATATTTTCTCTGCAGTCATATTACATAATGCGTTTGATAGTGCTATATGGTTATCATTAGCTTCAAATATGACTTCTGTTACAGCCTTATAAAAGTTTGTTTCATAAAATGCAGAATTGCTTTCTTTTAAAGCTCCATTTATATATAAAACTCCATTACTTACCATGTAATAATCCATTTTGTTAACTCTGTTAAACATAAGAGAAATAAACTTTATTTTAGATGCAAACTTATTAACCATAGGAACCAAATCTTTAGGCTCCATATAACCTAAGTTTAGGCACGCTATAAAATACTTTCTAAGTAAATTAAACTCATCTTCTTCATATCTAGCACCATTAGAAGTCATCGCTTGCATAACAATGTCTTTTATAGGAATTTTAATATCTTTCTTTTCTTGTCCGTCCATTTTAATCACCTAGTCCTTTTTATCCATTTCACTTTTAAGTTCGTATAATACGTTTAAAGCCTCCATTGGAGATAATTCAAGTGGGTTTATATCGTCCAATTTCTTTTTAATTATATCATATTTATTAATAGGCGCAACACTTTCTTCTAAATTCATACTTATTTGGCTTACTACTTCTTTTTTAGGTTTTTTATTTTCGTAAGACATCAGAATTTCATCAGCTCTTTTTATTAAAGAATCTGGTAATTGTGCTAATTTTGCAACATGAATACCATAACTTTTATCTACGCTTCCATCTTTTACCTTATGTAAAAATGTTATCGTGCCACCTTCTTCATGAGCAGATACGTGTACGTTTTTAATATGGGCCTTATGTTCTTCAAGGCTTGTTAATTCGTGGTAGTGAGTTGAGAAAAACGTAATTGCCTTTATGTTATCATGAATGTATTCTATTATAGCCTGTGCAAGAGAAATACCATCGTAAGTTGCCGTACCACGTCCTAATTCATCAAATAAAATTAAACTACGCTCTGTTGCACCTAAAATAGCACGGTTAGCCTCTTTCATTTCCACCATGAAGGTAGATTCACCACTAACTAAATCATCAGATGCTCCAATACGAGTAAATATCTTATCAAATATTGGTAAATAAGCTTCTTTAGCAGGCACAAAACATCCTATTTGAGCCATTATAACAATCATTGCCATTTGTCTCATATAAGTTGATTTACCTGCCATATTAGGTCCTGTTATAAGCTCTACATATTTATCTTTAGTAAATATTATATCATTTGATACAAACTCACCATTTAATACCTTTTCAACTACCGGATGCCTTCCTTCTGTTATTTTAACTTCTTTATCAAGAGTAATAATTGGTCTTGTGTAGTTATTTTCTTCTGTCACGGTTGCAAAAGCTATCATAACGTCTAATTTTGCTACCATTTTAGCGGTTAACTGAATAGTTGGTATTACTTCTTTTACCTTGCATCTTATGTTTGTAAAAAGCTCATATTCTAAGTTTATTATTTTTTCTTCAGCGCCTAAAATAAGTTGTTCTTTTTCCTTTAACTCTGGAGTAATAAATCTCTCGTTATTAGCAAGCGTTTGTTTTCGCTCCCAACCAAACTCTTCTTTAACCTGACGGCTATTTCCTTTGGAAACCTCAATATAATAACCAAACACCCTGTTATATCCTACCCTTAAGTTCTTAATTCCAGTTCTTTCTTTTTCTTTTTCTTCTAGTTTTGCAATAAAGTCCTTACCACCACTTCTAGCAAGTTTTAAATCGTCTAATTCTTTATTGTAACCAGACTTTATTAAGTATCCTTCTTTTAAAGTAATAGGAGGATTTTCATAAATACTTTTATCTAAAAATTCATATAAATCGGTTAAGTCGTCTATTACTAAGTTAAAGCCTAAAATACTTACAATTTCTTTTATTCTAGGTAATACTTTAAGAGAGCTTTTAAGCTGAAGTAAATCCCTTGCATTAGCATTACCAAATGATACTCTTCCTGCTAATCTTTCAAGGTCATAAACTTCTTTTAAAAGATCTTTTAGTTCATCTTTAAGTAAAAATTCTTCAAGTAATTTAGATACCATATCATATCTATTTTCTATTTCTTCTTTATCAATAAGTGGGTTTTCAATCATTTGTTTTAGCATGCGGGATCCCATCGCCGTCTTAGTTTTATCAAGTAACCATAAAAGTGAGTATGTTCGCTCTTTTGTTCTTAAGTTTTCAGTTAATTCTAGGTTTCTTTTTGTATGAATATCCATCTTTAAATAAGTTTTATAATCTTTTACTTTAACGTTTTGTAAATGGTCAATACTTCTTTTTTGAGTACTTGTTAAATAATTTAACAAAACACATACCGAAGATATTATTCTAACGTCTTTTATATCTTTATATAAATCTTTGTATTCAGGTATTTCTTCATCTACTTCTTCTTTTGATATTGTAACAGAGTAATTATTTTTTAAAATATTTATAATTCTAGGATCAACGTTACCGTTTATTATTAACTCGGTAATGTTATCATTTACTATCTCGTTTATTATTTTTTCAAGTTCATATTCTACTAATACACTTATAAATTCTCCTGTAGATAAATCAGCATAAGAAAGTGAAAAACAGTGTCCTAAGTCCTTTAATGCACCAATAAAGTTATTGTTTTTAGCATCTAACATATCATCTGACATAACGGTACCCTTTGATACTATTCTAATTACTTCTCTTTTAACTATTCCCTTAGCATCTTTTGGATCTTCTACCTGCTCACATATTGCAACTTTATATCCCTTATCAATTAATTTATCAATATATATATTAGCGGCATGATGAGGAACACCACACATTGGTATTTTCTCATCTAACCCAGCATTTTTACCTGTTAAGGTAAGCTCTAAGTCGTGTGATACATTTATTGCATCTTCAAAGAACATTTCATAAAAATCACCTATTCTATAAAATAAGATAACATCTTCATAGTTATCCTTAGTTTCTAAATATTGTCTCATCATAGGAGAGACTTTTTGTCTATCTACTTCACTTCTATTCAATTTAAATCACCTAGTAGTTATTATATAATAAATTGGAAAAAAAAGCCATTAATTAATGACTTTAAACTTTAGATAATTGTTATCTTCTTTTAGGCTCATATTTCTTTGTTTTTATCTTGCAATTAAAACCATATTCATTAACACTTAAAATGCCATCAATAGCTTCATATACCGGAATCATAATCTTTTTTAGATTTTCATTAATATTTTCTTTATCACCCACATAACAATACCCATCTTTATCTGTTTTTCTACTTATTTTTTTAATAAAAAATTTACCTTCTTTAAAAACATATGAATACATAGGTAAATCTATCTTTATTTCCATACCACTATCTACTAATAAAATGTATTTTCTAACAACTTCTATGCCTTTATTTACATTATATATACCCTTATTGGGAGAAAATGTATAAACGTAGTTGCTATATTTTTCTAAAATACTATCATCTTTAATTACGTATGCTTTTTCTATACCATTTTCCATAATGTAATTATTAAAATATTTAGGTGCAATTAGTGGATTATAAAAAACGGCACTATTAGGATTTAAAAATTTAACGTATGTAATATCGCCTATCTTTTCTGAAACATCTGATGAAAAAACTATTAATTTAGATTTATTTTCATTCATATTAAATATTCTCCTCCATTACATTTTACTAATGTCAAAGCAATTAAATTACAAAAAAAACTTAGCATTTTATTTGCTAAGTAATATTAATAGTTTTTACCTTTATCTTTTATATAAGATTTTCCCTTTTTTGATCCACTTATATAATCATAGGCAGATATAACGTTTTTATTATATATCGGGTATCCGTTATTATCATATTTACCATATGACATTCCAATATGTAAATGAGGTCCAGATGAATTACCAGTATTTCCAGTTTCACCTATTTTTTGTCCTTGTTTAACAGTATCTCCAACAGATACTAATACTTTACTTAAATGCGCATATGCGGTATAAAAGATTTTATTATTCTTTTTATGTTTTAGTAAAATAAATTTTCCAAAGTGTGAGTAACCACCACCACAAAAGCCATATGATTCGCATTTTTTGTTTCTTGTTATATCTCCCATTACAACTGTTCCACCATCCATTGCATATACACTCGTTCCAGTTTTAACTGATATATCATTACCACCATGCCATTTTCCACTACTATAATGTAAATGGTCTTTTGAATATTTTGTACCATCACTCCATTTTCCAATTCCCTTTGGTAATGGATACACAAGCTTTCCAGTCGTAATACTGGTTGTTGTAGGACGAGCTAACGTTTTAAAAGCAATGGTTGTTTTGTAATAACCATATTTTCCAGAAGCAAAATATAAAACCAAAGTATAGTTTGTTTTTGGAGATACACTTGTTTTATAAACTCCTCTTGTTTTAATACCATAATCATTATCAAATCCGTTTTTTACAATATCAACCTCGGCGCCTGAAATACCGCCTTTAGTAGTAGTAAGTCTAATGCTTTTAGGCTTTGCACCGCTATCACATTTTAAAATCCAATTAAATGAATTATATTTTATGTTTGAAACACCAATATAACATTTATTACTAGGCACTTTTTTAGAGTTTCTAGCAGGTACTATTGGCCCGGCATTAAGCTTGCCATTTTTATATACTCTGTATGTTCTTTGGATTAAAGTTTCACTATCATTTTTATATTTTAATACCAGCCTAGCATCCTTACTAACGCCCCCTGGCACATTATACGTTCCAGTATAAAAAAAACCATTATGGTGATCAAAACCATTTAACATAATATACTCTTTGCCATTAGATCTAATTCTAATTGATATTGGTCTTGCGTTTGCTTGACATCTAACTTGATATTTTACTTTGTTTTTTGAAAGACCAGCTAAACTAATATGACAAATATTTGGTTTTTGATCCTTTGTTTCATTAACAAGTGAATACGTTTGGACGTTACTAGACATAGCAACACTAGCACCCTTTATTTTATTTGGATTAATACTTTTTGATAGTATACTTATTCCTAATGTTATAAAAACTATCGTAACAATTAATGTTATTAAAATTATAAGAAGAGCCCTTTTCTTAGTTGCTTCATCAGCAAGCCTAGGCCTTCCAACCGATTTTTTTTCTTCTTTTTTCATTTTTTACCTCACTCTTACTACTTTACATGTATCATTTTAACACATTTTAATCATTTAATCTATAATTTTAAAATATATTTTAATATGAATAAAAAAAATATAATTATAATTTATATATTTATAATATTAGAACTTCTAATATTATTTAATTCAAATATAATAATTAAAAGCGTAAACTCATCATCACTGATGTTCATAAAAAAAATTTTTCCATCATTATTTCCAACCATGGTAATTGGTAACATATTAATAAAAAGTAATGTTTATCTAATAATTCCTAAAAAAATAAAAGCATTTTTATTTAAAAAGTTTAACTTTAGCAACTCTACAATGGAACTTTTTATTATATCTTTAATAACCGGAAGTCCAAGCTCTGCTATGTATATAAATAATTATTTAAATAGTGGTTTAATAAATAAAAAAGAGGCAGAAGCACTTTTATGTTCCACCCATTTTATAAATCCGCTATTTATTGTTGCAGGTGTTGGCGTTGGTGTATTTAATAACGTAAAAATAGGATTTGTATTATTTATAATGCTATTTATAAGTACATTAATAAAAATATATTTAAATAAAAATAATTTTAAAAATAGTAAAAAAAAAATTATAAACATCAAAAATACTAATCTTATAACAAATATTACATCATCTATTAAAGAAAGTATAAACGCTCTATTATTAATATTTGGAATAGTTGTAATATTTAATATATTAGTTTCACTTGTTAGTCATATATTGGATTTATCAGAACTTGCAAGTTGCGTAATAAATGGATTACTTGAAATGACCGGAGGAATTATAAAATTATCAAATTTAAATGTAAATATATATATAAAAATTTTTTTAGCATATTATTTTTTAAATTTTGGCGGGTTATGTATTCAAATGCAAAGCATGTCTATGATTGATAATAAAAAGATAAGATATTTAAAGTATCTTATCTTTAGGTTGTTCTAATCATTATTGAAGTTCGTATGTCAAGCCATCTTTATTTAATATAATAACTGGACGAACTGAATAATCTTTTTTATGTAAGAAATGATTATAATTGGCTATTTCAGAAGCAAATTCTCTTTTACTAGTATCAACGTAATACAAATAGCCACAATCTTTAGCAATCGCCGTCCAATAATTATTACTGCCTTCATAAAGTATATCTAATGCCTTGTTACATATTTCATTATCCCAATCACATGATATATTTGAAGTATTTAAATTAGGAATATTTAACTTAAAAGAAGCAAAATTAACGGTTTTATTAATATTATTAAGCATTTCAAAATCAAGTATTGTAACATCATCTATATTACTGCTTATGTTATATTTATTTGCGAGCGTATTTTTGTAGTTTTCAAGATATTCATGAGGCTTAATTCTACTTTCTTCATAATCTTCTTTAATACATAAAGTACTTGTCCCGATACAACGATGTTCGTCAGATCTTAAGTATTCAAGTACTCTTTTACCATATACGGTTGCTGGGTATTTAGAACCAAATACTTTGTTATCAGTTTGTATAGGTGATGTTTCACATTTATTACTATTTCCCCAATAAACTGACTTTTGATTGCTTTGACCATCATAAAATCCGGTTTCAGAGCCTTCTATTACATTGCTTGCTATAACCGTTAGTTTATCATCGGTTTCACCTATAACGTATCCTAGCTCATTTCCGTTTACAACAACTTTTTTCCCAAAGTTTAAGGCTCCTGAATTAATGTTTGCGTTTTCATTAAAATAATGAAAACTTATGCTTTTATTATTTTTATAATTAACTATTATTTTAGAATACATAAGTAAATCATCTTTAGAAGAAACTTCAAAATTAGTGCAACTTAAATTACCAGGAACATCCTTACATTCGTAACTACCTGCCATGTTTTTAAAAGGATCGGCTTTGCTATCCAAATAAGCTTTTATTAATCTAAAATCATAATCTTTTTTTACGTAAAAATTAGTTTCATTTCTTGCGTCGCTATAAATTTTTTTAACCGTAGAAAGTGTTTGAAAAAAATATATTATAGCTACTCCAACTATTGCAAAGCTAACTATAAGTTCCACTAGAGTAACACCTTTGTTATTAAGTTTATTCACTACCATCCCCTCCTAAATTACAATCCCTTGTAGGATTAGGATTATCTATTTTTATTGATGCATATCTTTTTTCATTTCCATTATCAAATACGCCTATTAATCTGTATGCGGAACTGTCAAAATTAGTTTTTTTAAATCTTTTTAAATATCTGTTAAAATTATAATTATTATCACTAGGTGAGCTCATGTATGACGTAATGTATAATTCTTTTAAATCACTATCTATATCAAACAGAAAAATTCCCGTATCAATTGTTATTTTATCATCAATTTCTTTGCAACCATTATTGGTTTTGCTATCAATATATCCACCATCAAATCTATCTCTTTCATATATTGATCTTAATGTTAAAACATCTTCTGTTTGATCATAATATTTGGTTTTATTTACATAATTATTATAAAGTTTTGATATGTTTGGATAAACAAAAGCCATAATAGCAGTTACTAAGGCTATCATAACAATAGTCTCTGCTAAAAAGAAACCCTTGACATTCTTTTTCATATTTCTCACCTTTTCTTTATTGCTATCTTCTAAAATATATTATATAATATTATTATAATAAAATCTAGGGTAATGATAAAAGAATGAAAAGAATATTAAGGGAGCGATTTATATGTTAAAACAAATTGATTTTACTAAGTTACCTATAACAGAAATAGTAAACGAAATTATTTATACAGCAGCAGAAGCAGGTGCTAGTGATATTCATTTTGATCCTACTGAAAAAACCGTAAAGGTAAGATTTAGGATTGATGGTGTTTTAATCGATTATACAATAATTCCTCCCAATATTCGCAAAAATTTAATAGCACGTATAAAGATAATATCTGGAATGGATATTACTGAATCTAGACTACCTCAAGATGGTGCAATTAAAACCACCATAAAAGATATTAACCTTGATATGCGTGTTTCATCACTTCCAACCAATGAAGGTGAGAAAATAGTTATACGTATACTTGACTATTCGGCATCATTAAAGGGACTTGATTCGCTAGGATTTTCTCCTAACAATTTAAGAAAAATAAAAGAACTAATAAAAGAACCAAACGGGATAATACTTGTAACTGGAGCTACTGGAACCGGTAAATCAACCACCGTATATTCGATACTTCAAACTCTTAATACACCAGAAGTTAATTTAGTTACGGTTGAAGATCCAGTAGAAATGAGTATAGAAGGAATTAATCAAATACAAGTTAATAGTGAAATAGGGCTTACATTTGCAGAAGTACTACGTTCAATATTGCGTCAGGATCCGGATATAATAATGATTGGAGAGATTCGTGATGATGAAACTGCAAAAATAGCAGTTAGAGCATCTATAACTGGACACTTAGTATTATCTACACTGCATACAAACAATGCTCTTAATACAATCGAACGTTTAAGAGATATGGATGTTGAAACCTATTTGCTTGCTAGTTCATTAAATGGTATTGTATCACAAAAATTAGCCAGAAGAATATGCCCTTATTGCATAAAAAAAAGACCCGCAATAGACTATGAAAGAAAGTTAATTAAAGCTAACTTAGGAATTGATGTAACTGAACTTGCTTACGCAGAGGGCTGTGATAAATGTGTTAAAGGTTATAAAGGACGTATTGCTATTCATGAAGTTTTGGTAATATCGCAAGAAATAAGAGATGCCATATCAAATGGGGTTTCAAAAGAAGAATTAAGAAAGCTAGTTTATACTGGTGATACCACTACTCTTTTACAAGATGGTCTTCAAAAAGTATTGCAAAATAAAACAACAATTGAAGAGATATTAAGATTGGTTGAGCTTGATGACGAATCAGTTAAAATCGTAATGGGTTCCCAAAATAATAATAGTAATAATTCATTAAATTTACAAAATAACATTAATAATGGTGATACCGAAATGTTAGATATATAAAAAAACCGTGAATGATTAGTATTCATGGTTTTTATTTTGTAAAAAATTCAAGTATCATATTTAAATTTAATTTTAGCAGTAAGACAATAACCGCAGCGATAGACAGGTATGGTCCAAAAGGCAATACGTTATTATTATTTTTTATTAAACTTATTACGGAAAGTGGTAGAGCAATAAAAGATGCCATGAATATTGTCACAATTGACATATCAAATCCAAGTGTAAGTCCAATAAAGAATAATAATTTAATATCACCACCGCCTAAACTCTCCTTTTTAAACATCAAGTCTCCAAGGCATTTAAATAAATAAAGTATAGCAAATGAGCCAATACCATTTAAGATTGGCATTATTAATCCTTTTACTACTCCTAAATCATTTAAATATGTATTAATACCAAATAATATTAAAATAATAATCGTTCCAACAATTAGCACTTCATCAGGAATTATATAGTATTTTATATCACTAATGCTTATTATTATAAGTACAGAAACAAACGTTACCGCAATAAAAAATTCAATATTAATGCCAAAGTTCAAGTAACAAAGCAAAAATAAAATGCCTGTTAAAAGTTCAAAAAATGGATAAAAGAAAGATATTTTGCATTTGCATTTCTTGCATTTACCCCCTAAAAATATATAAGATAAAACCGGTATCAATTCATAAAAATTTAATTTATGGTTACAATTTGGACAATGTGATTGGGGAAACACAATTGACATCTTATTTGGAAGACGATATCCAACTACGTTATAAAATGATCCAAACACAAGTCCAATTATAAATATCATTACACAATTAAATATATGTAAACTCATGAAAACTCCTTTCTATAAAGCATCATACATTCCATACATAGGAATTATAACTGCAAGTAATATACCACCAACAATAACAGCTAAAGTAACGATCATTACAGGTTCTATTAACGCTTTCATTTGATTTATAAGGGTTCTATGTTGTTCTTGATAATAATCAGATACCCTTTCCATCATTGGACCTAATCTACCAGTTCTTTCTCCAGTTAAAAGCATTTGATATGCTATATTAGGGAAAGCCCAATGATCTTTAAATGCCTTTGATATGGAATCACCCTTTGTTAGATTTTTAGCAGTATCAAAAATTAATTTTTTATATACTTCATTATCGGTTATTTTACTTAAAACATCAATTGAATCCGTTATAAATACATTATGATTAATAAGATTTGCAAATGTTTTAGCAAAAATTGTTACTTCATTATATTTTATAATATTTCCAAATACAGGAAGATGCATAGCAAACTCTTGCATTGTCTTTCTAAATGCTTTAACGTTTTTATATAAGAATAAATATATTATTATAAATATTATTATTCCAAGTAATATATAAATTAGATAATTTTTAAGAAAGTCACTAATTGATATAACAACCTTCGTAATAGTTGGAATATCACTACCTAAGTCTGCATATATATCAACAAACTGAGGAACTACCCACATCAATATAAATGTTATAACAACAACAGCAAATACGGAAACAATGGTAGGATACATCATTGCGGATTTCATTTGCCTTTTAGTTGACTCAGATTCACTATAATATTCAACCATATCATCTAATGTTTCCGGAAGATTTCCAGTCATTTCTGCTGTCTTTATCATATTAATTAACAATCTTGGAAACGTACTACCTCTTTTTTCCATTGCAAGAGATAATACATCACCCATTGATAGATCATAATAAACCGCTCTCCAAGCTTTTTTTTCGTTTACTTTTTTTGATTGTTCATCTAGAATTTTAACAGCTTCAGCAAGAGCAATTCCTGATTTTAAGTAAGCAGATAACTGTGATAAATAAAATATAAGTCTATTTTTCTTCATTTTATAAGTTATTATATTACGTTTAGCCTTAGCAGCCGTGATATCATATACTTCGTAACCTTCTGCTAGTAAAAATGAATGAACATCAACTCTAGATAAGGCCTCAATTTTCCCCCTTTCAAGTTCCCCCTTAGGATTACGAGCCATATAATCAAATACTAGTGGGTGGGAAAGACGCGCAGCCTGATTATTCTTATCGCTAAATTGTTCATTTAAAACGTTCTTTTTCGCCTCTAATTCTAACTCAGCATTTTTATTATAAGTTAATTTTTTATACAGTGCTTTTACCTTGTCTGAAAAACTAATTGGTTTTCCTTCTTTTAATAGTTCTTCTTTTCTTTTTTCCTGCGCTTTTTCTATTGCTTCTTCTTTTTTTCTTCTTTCAAATTCTTTTTCAATTCTTTGTTTTTCTCTTTTTTCGTTTTCTTTTCTTATTTTTTCTTGTTCTTTTATTCTTTTAGCTTCTTCAGCTCTTGCTTTAGCAACTAATTTTTCAAATTCTTTTTGTCTTTTTAACTTATCTTTTTGCTTTTTTTCATTAATTTTATTTATATCTGTCTCCGGTTTTGGAGCAACTGGTGTATCAAATGCAGATTTAACATTTTTAACAACTTTAACCTGTTCACCATTTTTCTTTTCAGAAACTACGCTTATTTTCTTGCTTTTTTTACCATCAATACCAAAAACTTTACCAATTCCAACGATAAAATAGTATGGTAATAGTAAAACAGTTATAAAACCTTTATATATAAAAGTAAATGGTAACAAAATAATTTCTAATGCATTCATAAAACACACCTTCCTATTCTACAAAAACATTATAACATATTAACTTTCTTTTTATCAATTAAAATTAAACAATAAATGCCATAAATCATATATTATTGTAGAGAGGTGATAAATGTGTATGGTTCCATGCCTTATATGATGCCTGGTATGGTATCTCCCGCTGCAAATGCCGCAACACTTGGTAGTGCTACAGCAAGCGGCGCATCAATATTTAGTAAAATTAACTGGTCTTCTCTTTTATCCAATGCTCAAAAAACACTTGGTGTAGTAAATCAAGCAATACCTCTTTACTATCAGGTAAAACCGGTATTTAAAAATTTAAGAGCACTTGGAAAAATTGGAAAAGAGTTTACTAAAATAAGTGAAAGTAATAATCAAAATAGTAATAAAGTAAAACAAGAATCAAAATTTGATAATACTAATAGCAACGCAGTAATTAATAATATTTCAAATGAGCAAAATGATTATCCTACCCCCACATTTTATTTATAAAAAAGAAATGACTCAAGATAACTTACATTTGAATCATTTCTTTTTTTAATTTATGATTATTTATTTTTAAAAACATTTTCTTTATAAGTTTATTTTTAGGAAGTTTATTTATAATATAGTTATTTTTATTTATCCTATTTATTATTAATTCGTTAAATAACTCATCCTTATTTCTTAATAACACGGGTCCAAATTCTTTTTCTTTTTTGGTATACCTTTTATATCCTTTTTTAAAACTTATTATAGTGTAAATAATATTATTTTCTTTAACTAATTTTTCATTATCTATATAATAACCATTACATGTTAAATAAACTCTAATATTTGAGACTCCAACATTTGATTGAATGATTATGTTATTTACTTTATTTAGTTTTTCTTCGGCTTCTTTTAAAATATTAATTATTTTAGCATCACCTAAACCAGACATAATAACGGTATCAACGTTATCTTTAATATCTATCTTTTCAAAGCCATCAGATAACCTAGTTTCAATATTTTTAGCGTTATATAATTTGATATTTTTATCTGCTTGATTTAAAGCACCCTTTGTTATATCAATGGCAAATGATTTTTTAATTATTTTTTTCTTTGATAAATAAATATCAAGTAGTGCGTGATCGCAGCCAATATCTGCAATAACAGCATTATTTGAAACAAAAGATGCTATAACAGAAAGTCTTTTAGATAATTTGATATTAGTCACTTAAGTAATCCTTTAACTTTCTAGATCTTGAAGGATGTCTTAATTTTCTTAACGCTTTAGCCTCTATTTGTCTTATTCTTTCTCTTGTTACACCAAACATATTACCAACCTCTTCTAGAGTATGGCAAGTTCCGCCTTTAAGACCAAAACGTAATTTTAACACTTCTTCTTCACGAGGAGTAAGCGTGCATAATACTTCTTCTATTTCGTCTTTTAATACTTCGTTTATTGCGTACTCTTCTGGAGACATAGAGCTTTCATCCTTAAGGAAATCACCTAAGTGAGAATCATCTTCTTCACCAATTGGAGTTTCAAGAGATAATGGGTCTTGAGATATTTTAAATATTTCTCTTACCTTTTCTTCAGTAGTATTCATTTTTTTAGCAAGCTCAGCCTCTGTTGGTTCTCTATTTAATTCAAGTGTCATTTGTCTTTGAATTCTCTTAAGTTTGTTAATTGTTTCAACCATATGAACTGGTACACGAATTGTTTTAGCTTGGTCAGCAATAGCACGTGTTATAGCTTGTCTTATCCACCAAGTTGCGTATGTAGAAAATTTATATCCTTTAGATGCATCAAATTTATCTACAGCTTTCATAAGACCAATATTTCCTTCTTGAATTAAGTCTAGAAATGATAAGTTTCTACCAACGTATCTTTTAGCGATTGATACAACTAATCTTAAGTTAGATTCTGCAAGTAATCTTTTAGCTTCCTCGTCTCCTTCTTCAACTCTTTTAGATAAAGCAAGTTCTTCATCAAGACTAAGCAAACTTATCTTACCAATTTCTTTAAGATACATTCTAACTGGATCATTTATGCTAGCGTTTTTAGGCAACGCAACATCTTCGATTGATATTTCATCGTCAGCATCATCACTATCATCTTCATCCTCAAAATTTTCTGAGATAATTTCGATGTTATTATCATGAAATGCGTTATATAATTCATCAAGTGAGTCAGCATCAAGTTCAAGCCCTTTTAGGCTTTCTGCTAACTCTTCATAAGTTAATACTCCCTTTTCCTTTCCCTTTTTTAATAATTCTTCTTTTCTTTGTTCAAATGTTTTTATTTCTTTCATGTTATTTACACTCCTTCTTCTTTAAATTTCTTAACTTTTCCGTTAATGAAATCTTTTTAGCAACATCCATTTCTTCTTTTATTTGCTTTTTAGTTTTTTCTATTTCCCTTTTTAGTATTCCATCATCTATAGTTTTAACATAATCCATTAATATATCAGTATTAACTTCATCTGGTAAACTTAAATCATCGATTATTAAACTCTTTTCTATCAAATCGATTTTATCTTCTAAAAAAACAGTAAAATCCGTTATATTAATATATCTATTTATTTCATAGAATTCAAGTATTTCCATCGCTATTTTAGAAAGCATAGGATCATTTAAATATGAAACGTTATTTTGATAAATAAGCACCGCATCTACATTTCTTAACATGTAATGAACTAGGTATTCCTCTGCTTTTTGATATTTATCTTTTTTTAGGCTTGTCCGTTTAGTAATTACCTTAACCTCATTTTTAGGTATACTTTTTACCATGTCATTTATGGTATCACAACTTACGCCCGTTTCTTTAGATAATTTATTAACCGTTAGTTCATAAACTACTTTATCATCTATTTTTTCAAGTTCTTTAGAAACGTTTTTTAAATACGTAGATATTTCATTATAATCATTAAAGTTGGTTTTAGATTTATCTATGTTAATTTTAAATACAACACTACTCATCGGATTATTTAAATGCGTTAGATAAGCATCACTACCTTTTTTTATTATGTAATCATCCGGGTCTAAATCATCTTCAAGTCTTATTATTTTAGGTGTTATTCCAATTTTTTCTAAAGCATCAAGTGCACTTATGGTTGCTTTTTCTCCTGCTTTATCTCCATCAAAACATAAAACTATGTTTTTAGATAATTTCATAAGTAAGTTAGCATGCTCTTTAGTAATTGCAGTTCCCATTGTTGCAACTACGTTTTTAATCCCTATCGTATAAAGTCTTATTACGTCCATAAAACCTTCTACAACGATTATTTGGTGCTTTTCTCTTGCATGGGACAGCGCTCTATGATAGTTATATAAAAGATTTCCTTTTTTAAATATTATTGATTCTTTTGAGTTTACGTATTTGCTATCTTTTTCACCATTATAAATTCTTCCAGAAAAGCCTACTGGCTTTCCATCTAAGTTATATAAAGGAAACATAATACGGTTTCTAAATATGTCATAAATAAAATTATCTTTTTTGCCACATAGGCCAATATCTATTAATTCATTCACGTCATAGCCTTTTTTCTCTAAAAGTTTACTTACGTTATTATCATTCATTGATAATCCCATTTCAAACTCATTTATTACGTCATCATCTATTTTTCTATTATGTAAATATTCAATTGCTTTCTTACCATAAACACTTTTAATATTATTTTGATAATACTTATTTGTTATATCAAACATTTTGTAGTATTTATCATATTTAGTATCTTTAGGCTTATAGTCATCTTTTACGTTTATATCTAGTTTTATACCTGCTTTTTGTGCTACTTTTTTAACGGCACTTACAAAGCTTACTTTTTCATAGTTAGCTACAAAGTTAAAAACGTTACCAGATGCCCCACATACGAAACAGGTATATATTTGCTTTTCTGGAGATATACTCATACTTGGATTATGGTCATCATGAAATGGGCATATCGCAAAATAATTCTTACCCTTTTGTTCTACTGGCAAATACTCACTTATAACATCTACTATGTTAACTTTGCTTTTTATATCCAAAATTACATCATACGGTATTTTCTCCATAAAAAATTCCTCCCATATTAATTATTCTCCATTTTTTTCAAAAACCCCCTAAAAAATAGCAAAAAATCATAAAAAATCATAAATTTTTTCAAAAAAAATGAAAAAAATCACAAAAAAACGACAAAATATGTCGTTTTTTTACTCTCCATCCATAATATCTTCTACTTTTGATATTGCATCATATAAAGATATTTCTTCAAACTCATCTTTTTTTCTCTGCTTTATTTCTACTATTTGATCATTTATTTTGTTACCTACCGTAATTCTAATTGGAATACCAATTAAGTCCATGTCATTAAACTTAACGCCAACTCTTTCTTCTCTGTCGTCTAAAATTGTTGAAATGCCTTGTTTTCGTAAGTTTTCATACAAATATAATGCTGCATCCATTTGTGCATCATCTTCAGTATTAACAACTACGATGGCTACCTTAAATGGTGCTATTTCAAGTGGCCAAATGATTCCCTTTTCATCGTTATTTTGTTCTACAACAGATGCCATGCATCTTCCAATTCCAATACCATAACATCCCATCCAAACAGGTGTGTTTTCGTTGTCTTTGTTTAAGTATGTTAATCCCAAACTTTCAGAGTATTTAGTTCCTAGTTTAAACGTGTTACCTATTTCTATACCGTTTTTAAAAGCAAGAGGCTTACCACACTTAGGACAACAATCATTTTCAGTAATTGATCTTATATCTTCTATCATTAAGTAGTTAAAATCTTCTAAGTTAACGTTTTTATAATGATAGTCAGTTTTATTAGCTCCCACTATAAAGTTTTTTAATTGTGCAACCTCTTTGTCCATAATAACCGGAATAGAAAGTCCAATAGGACCTGCAAAACCTAACTTAGCACCAGTTACTTCTTCTACTTCTTCCTTTGACGCTAATGAAATATCATTTACCTTTAAAGCTTTTTTTAGTTTTGCTTCATTAACTTCCATATCACCTTTAACTAATGCCGCATAAAATTTATCATCTGCTTTATATATAAGTGTCTTAACAAACATACTAGGATCTTCCTCTAAAAACTTAGATACCTCATCTATTGTTCCTACATCTGGCGTTTTAACAAGTTCTCTTATCTTTATATCATCGTCACTTTTTTTAGTTAATAACGTACATTTTGCAACATCACTATTAGCTGCATAACCACAACTATCACATATAACTAATTTATCTTCGCCAATAGGAGTAATCGCTTGGAATTCTTCAGACAATAAACCTCCCATTGCACCAGTATCAGATTTTACTATCCTATAATCAATACCAAGTCTTGTAAAAATCTTTTTATACGCATTATACATATTATTATAAGAATCATTAAGTCCTTTTTCATCCATATCAAAAGAATATGCATCTTTCATTAAAAACTCTCTTACCCTTATAAGACCATACCTACTTCTAGGTTCATCTCTAAACTTATCTTGAATCTGATAAATACTAAACGGCAAGTCTTTATATGATTTAACTTTAGCTTGCGCTGCTATCGTAAATAATTCTTCATGAGTAGGTGCTAAAACGTATGGCTTATCAAATCTATCTTTCAAAGAGAACATATCATTTCCAAAAGCATCACGTCTTTTAGAAGTCACATAAACATCTTCATTTATTAAAGCCGGCATTAAAAGTTCTCCGGCATTAACATTTTCCATTTCCTCTCTTATTATTTTTTCTATGTTTTTCATTACTTTATATCCCAGTGGTAAGTACATATAAACTCCACTAGACGTTTTCTTTATCATTCCACTTCTAGTTAATAAATTACCACTTACAGATTCTTCATCTTTTGCATTTTCTCTTAACGTATAAAAATAACTACTTTTTAATTTCATAACTTTCTCCTGTCTTTCAAAATAAAGTATATAATAAATAAAATATTTATGCAAGAAAAAAGGTTCTATTTTCTAGAACCAATTGTATATGATTTACCATCTTTTTCTTTGAATCTATTAATGTATGAACTTATTCTTGCAAATTGTTGCTCATTAACGTATAGTTTTTCTAAATTTTTACTTGGTGCTTCTAAAAGACCATTTGCAACTTGTTGCATAAGCATATTATCAAACTCTTGCATTAATTCAAACGCCTTTATTTCATTATCTTTATCTTCTTCAGCTAGTAAAGATACTTTACGACTAACATAATCTCTTTCCAAAGCTTTTCTAGAAACATATGGTAACTCCGCGTTATCATTAATGTTATCTTTTAAAACTTCAAAAAATAACATTTCATCTTCTACTTTTACCACAGGAATACTTTCTAAATATTTCAATGCATCTTTTTGATTGTTTGAAATATTATTATCCCTTGCTTTTTGTTCCATGCAAAATAATCCCATAACCAAAACCTCCTAATTTTTTATTTTAACTTTTCCTCTAAAGCTTTAAGCTTATTTTCCTCATCTTTTAGTTTTTCTCTTTCTGAGTTAACTATTTTTTCTGGAGCATTCTTAACATATCCTTCGTTTGAAAGTAGTTTTTTTCTTCTTTCGATACTTGATATTAAGCTTTCTTTTTCCTTTTCTAAAGTTTCTTTTTCTTCTTTAGTACTTTTTATTCCTTGGTAGCATAACACGATACTTCCATATGGGAATAATGCAGTGCTTTCCGTTGCTCCCTCAAATGAAGATAATATAATATCACACTTTAATTGTCTTGTCAATATTTCAGCATTTTTGTCAATTATATCTTTGTATTCTTCTTCAAACTTATTAATAAGCCCAAATCCCTTTGGAATATTATTCTCTTTTTTTATGTTACGTAATTTAGATATTACTTCTATTAAAATATCAATTTCTTTTTCCTCTTTTTTATATATCATATCCTTATTATATTTAGGATAACTTGATAATATTATGTTTTCTTTATCCTTAACTGGTAATGAATTATATATTTCATCAGTTACATAAGGCATGAATGGATGAAGCATTTTTATAATATCTGTTAAAACCAAAATCAAACAAGACTTTGTAGATATATTATCACTTGATACCTTACTATATTCTATGTATGTATCACAGAAATCTTCCCAAATGAACTTGTATAACTCTTTACCTACCACGTTAAAGTCATATTTATCCATGTTTTTCCTTACGCTTTTAATCGTTTTATTAAGTTTCGTTAAAATCCATTTATCACTATAAGTTAAATTAGATAAGTCTATTTCTTTTAAATCTTCCGTATTCATTAAAACATATCTTGATGCATTCCATATTTTATTAATGAAATTCCATGTAGATTTAACTTTATCTTCATCATATCTTAAATCTTGACCAGGCGCTGAATTAGTTGTTATAAACCATCTAAGTGAGTCTGCTCCGTAGTTATCTATAACATCCATTGGATCTACTCCATTACCTAATGATTTAGACATCTTTCTTCCTTCTTTATCACGAATAAGGCCATGTATTAAGCAGTCTTTAAATGGTCTTTTACCTGTTAACTTAAGTGATTGAAATACCATTCTGCATACCCAGAAGAAAATAATATCATATCCTGTTACTAAAACGTCATTTGGGAAATATCTTTCTAAATCATCTGTTTTATTTGGCCAACCAAGCGTACTAAATGGCCATAGAGCTGATGAAAACCAGGTATCTAAAACATCTTCATCACGCGTCCATCCTTCTTCTTTAGGAGATTCTTTTCCAACGTATACTTTATCACCCTTATACCAAGCCGGAATTTGATGTCCCCACCATAACTGTCTTGATATACACCAGTCATGACAATCACTCATCCAGTTAGTTAATATCTTTTCGAATCTTTCTGGAATAAAGTTAACTTTATTATCCTTATTCTTTTGATTTTCAAGTACGTTTTTAGATAATTCCTTCATATTAACAAACCATTGTTTAGAAAGATAAGGTTCAACCATAACGCCTGTTCTTTCAGAGTGTCCTACACTATGAGTCATCTCTTCTATTTTAATAAGTAGGCCTTCTTCTTTTAAATCGCGAATTAAAGCATTGCGGCACTCAAATCTATCCATACCAGCATATTTGCCGGCATTACTATTCATAGTAGCATCTTCATTCATAACTACTATTCTTTCTAAATTATGACGGTTACCAACTTCAAAGTCATTTGGATCATGTGCTGGAGTTATTTTAACAACCCCTGTGCCAAACTCTATATCGGCATGAGGATCACCAACAATTGGAATTGGCTTATTAACGATAGGTAATATAACGTTTTTACCAATTAATTTATTATATCTATCATCATCAGGGTTAACTGCAACAGCAGTATCTCCAAACAATGTTTCTGGTCTTGTTGTTGCAACTTCTAGATATTTATCACTACCTTCTATAAAGTATTTAATGTGATAAAAAGCACCGGGTATATCTTTATATATAACCTCTTCATTAGAAAGAGCTGTCTTTTGAACTGGATCCCAGTTTATTATTCTCTCTCCTCTATATATTATTCCTTCATTATAATACTTAACAAATACTTCGTTTACAGCGTCATTTAATCCCTCATCAAGAGTAAAGCGCTCCCTTGAGTAATCAAGTGCAAGCCCAAGTTTAGCCCACTGACTTCTAATAGTTTTTGCATACTCATCCTTCCACTTCCAGGCTTTAGATAAGAATCCCGCGCGTCCTAAATCACGCTTGTTTATTCCTTCTTTTTTAAGTCTATCTACTACCTTTACCTCGGTTGCAATCGCTGCATGATCCATTCCTGGAAGCCATAAAGCATCATACCCGTCCATTTTCTTATAACGAATTATAATGTCTTGAAGTGTTGTATCCCAAGCATGTCCTAGATGTAATTTACCAGTTACATTAGGTGGTGGTATAACAATTGAAAAAGCTTCTTTTGTTAAATCTCCTGCTTTAAAATAGTTATGTTTAATCCATGATGCATATTTTCCTTCTTCTACTTTTATATGATCATATTTCTTATCTAACATAATTAATGCCTCCCTTTTCTTTAATTAAATTATTATTTTTATAGCCTTTAACAAACTCTTCGAAACATGAAGCATTAGGAAGTTTATATAATTCTTTATTTGATATAATTGCAGATTCCATTACAATGCCCCTATCGAATAACTTTTCTAGTTTTTTTATTTGATTATTTGATATGTCATCTGGGACAAACGCTCCATATAAATTAAAATGCGTATAAATAATAACATAACCTTCACTTACCAAATTAATTATGTCATTATGTTCCAATCTATTTTGAATGCAGTATTCGTATAATACATCATTATGATTTAGATCATCGGTTAACCCATATTCAAAATA
Source organism: uncultured Mycoplasmatota bacterium (assembly GCA_900547225.1). Lineage (GTDB taxonomy): Bacteria > Bacillota_I > Bacilli_A > RF39 > UBA660 > Aphodocola. Next base: position 33,309 of record URFW01000005.1, on the reverse strand, counting down.
ATCGCTAATTTTAGCTCCATCTGGTGGAATGATAATAATTTTTGCCTTCATTTTTTCACTTCCTTATCTAACGTTTTTCCATACCTTATTTTCTACGTAGTTTAAAAATACATCAAAAGGATCATTATTACCATCTAATAAATATTGTAAATCTACATTAAAAGAAATATTATTATTTGATAATAATTTTTTTATTAAATCCTTATTTTCATGTATAGAATCAAGTTGATCTACACTAAATGTTTCAGCATCATTTATAAAAATACAAGTAATGTCATCTTCTGTTGTGAATACTATGTATCCAAGATTTGAAAGCATCATAGCAAATTCTTGAGAAGTTGTATATATTGCATCTTCTTTATTATAACTTATATTGTTAATATCAAAATATTCAATAAGTTTTAAAGCATGTCCCTTGTCATCTACACTAGTAACATGCAAGTTACCATTTGGTGCAATAACAACAAGAAATCTATTATTCATAAATATCCCTCCAAAAAAATCGTCCTTTAATAAAGGACGATTATAACCGCGATACCACCTTAGTTCATATCAAATTGATATGCATCTTAAATGCCATAACGCGGCACACGTAGTTATTTACTTAATTTCTACAACTAGGCTCCCAAGCTACCTTCACTTAAAACATATATAAACTCACAGCATACGTTTACTCTCTTTGATACGCTAAAAAGTTACTCCTCTTGTTCATTGCCTTTTAAAATATAAGAATAGTATATCAAATTTTTGTTAAATTAACAAGCCCATACTTAAAATTAATAACTACTACATTTACCATTCAAATTAATTTTTTCGCTGTTATTTAATAAATTATCGGTAACCGTAAAAGTTGAATTATCATCTTTTTCAGTACACGTAGCAACTAAGTTACCACTTTTACATGTTTTATTACCATCAACGCATTCAAAATCTTTGGTCCAATATCTAATACCATATCTACTCTTTACTCTAATGGTAGGTTTGCCATTAACTTTAACCTCATCTATTGATAAGAAAATCCCGTTTATCAAGTCATCGTTTGCTTTACCAATTAAGCTTGACGAAGATGATAATTGTGCAAGTGCAACCCCTAAAAATAATAAAAAAGCAATCAATAGCGTATACAAAATACTAGATATTGCAAATCCTTTGCTATTAAGCATAAATATCATCTCCTATCATTCTTTTAATATAATAACATTTTTCAAAAGAAAAAACCACATTTTTTACAAATATGGTTTCACTTTAGACATTTATCCATATAATATAACAAAGGTGATAATATGCGTTTTAATAATTCGTTTTTTAAAGGGTTTTCTTGGGCGTTAATACTTGTTATAGCATTTTGCTTTATAACTTTTTATCAAGCTATAATAGCACTTATACTATGTGCTAGATTTCAAGTTTTTCTATTATTCATTGACCTTTGTCTTTTGTTCTTTGGTATTTTCTGCCTCTTGTTCCATAAATAATTTATCAGTTGTAACTAAATAGTTACAAAGCCTTGCAACATCAATTGTTTTAGCCATTTCACTTTTAGTCAAATCAAGTTTATCTGGTATAAATAAATATATAAAGATAAGCATTTCTTCTTCCTTAGTAAGTGGGAATCTTTTTTTATATTCATAATATAATTCATTAAAATCATAATCAGCGAAGTTATTCTTATATAAATTTATAAAATCATATATAGGAAGACCTCTTTTAGCATTATTCCAGCTTATTAAAACATTTTCATCATTTCTAATTAGATGATGAACATCCAAATTATTGTGAAGAAGAACAATTCTTTTCTTACTTGTCTTCTCCATTTTTTTATACCAATCATCAAGAGTGTTTTTACTAAATTCAAGACAATTAAATATCATAGAGCAATTTCTAGCTAGCATATAAGAAGAAGGTGACATATAAACTTTAGATTCAACCATGTTTATAATGTCATCATAATAATTATAAGTACTTACTATTTTATTAGATAAGTACTCATATAACTCTTTTACCTCATCTACTGATGTGTCTTTATAATAAACCGTCTTATTATGTAAAAGAGCGGATGTTTTAATTAAATCACTCATTCTTTGTTCTTTCGGCATTTCTAAATCTTCTTCATATTTATAAATGTATACATCCTTATCTAAATATTCTAACTTCGGTAAATAGGCAAAACCCCTGGAATTAAGATAATTATATACTTCAAGTGCATCTTCTTTGTTTTCTTTTACAACGTGTTTATTATCATTCTCGTCTTTATATATGACCGCGCTCTTATAAAATTCATACTTTTTAGCTTTGGGACATATCTCTTTTATTTTACTAAGAAGTAATTCATTGTTCATTAGAAATCGGAATAATTATCTTAGTTCCCAAAACAATGTTATTTAAATCGTTATATTTTTCTAGCTCTTCTTTGCTTACGTTATATTTAGTAGTTATTTCATCTATTGTTTCGTTGTCTCTTATAATATGAACTTTATACGTAATATATTTTTCTTCTTTATCAAATAGGCCAGTTTCTATCTTGCTTGTAATATCGCTTTTTATTTCTTCAGAAACTTCTTTTTTAGAACTTTCTTCTCTTATTAAAGTATCTTCATTTTTATTAGAAGTAATAACATTATCATTCATTAAATCATCATTCCTTTCATCTTTATTCGGCATGATACTTTGTCTTTCCTCTTTTTTTACCTCAGCTGGTTTTTCTACCTTTTTCTTTTCATAAACTAAGTTATCTACTAATACATCTATATGAACTCTTAAAAATTCATCATTTATAATTTCGTAATAAAAATCATCAATGTCAATAGTTACTTTTGATGCATCATATTTTGAATCAAGTGTTATATCAAAAGGAATGTTTTCTTCAAATACTTCTTCATTTATGCTTATATCATTTATTCTGTATTTACCACTTACGGTAAAACTACCTACCACAGAATCACTATTTTCCATTTTTAAGTTATGTTCTAGTGCAATACTTGTTATTTCGTAAATCTTAGGTGCTAAAGAAATATCTTTAACAAAAGGTATTATTTGTTTCATATACTCATCTCCATTCATTAAAATGTATGCTAAAAAAAGAAGAAAATGTTAACTTTTCTTCTTTTTAAATAAATCATCATATATATCTATGTAATTTTGAACCAATACTATTTCTATTTTATCTTTTACTTCTTTTGGAATATCACTTAAATCAGCCTCATTAAGTTTTGGAACAAACATCTTATTTACTCCTGCTTGATATGCTCCAAGTGATTTTTCCTTTAATCCACCTATCGGAAGAACCTTTCCAGTAAGTGTCATTTCACCTGTCATTGCAACAGTATTAGGCACACTTTTTTTAAGTAACATACTTATTATTGCAGTAGTAAGTGCTGTTCCTGCTGATGGACCATCCTTTGGAATACCACCTTCTATTGCATTTATATGGATGCAAGATGAATCAAATAGTTTTTCATCTATTTTTAAATCTTTCGCATGGCTTTTAATATAGCCAAGTGCAATTGATACACTTTCTTTCATAACATCCCCTAAGTTACCGGTTAATTTAACAGGTTCTTTAGAAGGATACATAACAACTTCTATTGGTAAAACAGTTCCTCCATAACTTGTGTATGCAAGGCCATTTACAACACCTGGTGTGCTTTCTAATACCTTTGTATTTTCATACTTAGGTTTTCCAAGTAATTCCTCCAACTTTTTATCAGTTATTTTGATAGATATAGTATCTTTTTTATCTTCAAGCATCTTTTTAACTATTTTTCGAATTATTTTATTTATTACTCTTTCAAGTTCACGAACTCCAGCTTCCTTAGTGTAACATCTAATTATTTTAAATATTATTTCATCACTAAATTTTATATTTTTCTCATTTAATTGGTATTCTTCTAGAGCCAATTTAATTAAGTGTTCTTTTGCTATATGAAGTTTTTCGTATTCTGTATAACTTGATAAGTCAATTATTTCTAATCTGTCTTTTAATTCATCTGGTATTTGAGCAATATAATTAGCGGTTAATATAAACATAATCTTAGATAAATCATACGCTTCTTCAACGTAGTTATCATAGAATTTATCATTTTGCTCTGGATCTAACACCTCAAGTAAACTACTTGCTGGATCTCCCTTGATATCCTTAGTCATTTTATCTACTTCATCAATTAGAAATACAGGATTATTAGAACCACACTTTTTAAGTGCATTAATAATTCTTCCAGGATTTGCTCCCATATAAGTTCTTCTGTGCCCTATTATTTCTGCGGGATCGTTTACACCACCAACTGATATTTTAACAAATTTTCTATTCATCGCCTCAGCAACACTTTTTGCAAGAGATGTTTTACCAACTCCTGGAGGCCCTACTAAACATATAATTGGTGCCTTATTAGATACGCTTCTTTCTTTAACTGCTAAATACTCGATAATTCTTTCTTTTATTTCAGTAAGACCATAATGAGATTTATCAAGTACTTCTTTTACCTTCTTTAAATCAGTATTATCTTTTGTATAAGTATTCCAAGGTAAATTAATTAAAACATCTATATAATTTCTTATTATTCCAATTTCAGGAGAAGCTTGGGGAGTAGATTCATATTTTTTAAGTTCTCTTTCTAACTTCTTAGTAATGTTTTTTGAACATTTTAACTTTTTTATTTTGCCTCTTAACTCTTCTATCTCATCATCCTTAGATGAAATATCTCCAAGTTCTTCTTTAATTAATCTTATTTTTTCTCTTAATATGTATTCTTTTTGACTTTTATCCATTTCTTTTTTTAACTTAGTATCAAGTCTTTTTTCTATTTCATATACGTCTAATTCTTTTTGGATATCCTCTAAGTCCATCATAACCCTTGTATGAGGATTTACCGTATTTAATATTTCATATTTGCGTTCAAAAGATGTTGGCATATAATTTGCAACAACGTCTGCCAATTTGCTTACCGTCTTTATTTCATCTATTACTGCTAGTATACTATTAGATGAATAAGGAACTAAATTAATGTAGTTTTCAAGTTCAGTTTTAAGTTTTCTAACTAAAGCCTCTTCATCTGATAAATCCATTGCATATCTAGTAGGTGATGAAATAACTCCTGCAAAAACATCATCATATCCCTCATACGAAACATAGTTATTTATAACAGCACGCCTTTTTCCTTCAATAGTAACTCTAATGCAACCATTAGGAAGTGTTGTTTTCTTAGTAATCTTACCAACTACTCCAAGTTTAGGTAATTTATTTATTTCTATTTTTTCTTCTAAAAAATTATTGGGAGATACTAAAAGCACGTACCCATCATGATTTTCACTTGCAAGTTCTATTATTTTAGTATCTAATTCATCTATTAAATCTATTTTAAGTTCAGCGTAAGGAAGAACTATTATCCCTCTTAAAAGTATTATTGGTAAATTGGTTTTTTCCACAAAACATTCCTCCTTAAATCAAATATAAATTTTTACTTTTTATTATAAACCATAGACTTTAAAAGTCAACAATATTAAGTTAATTTAACTAGTAATTTCTGGTAATAAAAGAAAATATGTAAAGTAAAAAGAAAATGAATTTTTAAAATCCTATTTTCCTTTTCTTTACCTTCATATAATCATTAGTATTAATATTATTGCATTCATTTATAAAGTAATCTAATGAGGTATTATCAGCTAGTACAGAAACAGGACATGAGCTATCAGTAATTTTAAAATCATCAGTGCAATTAAATCCTTGCATTACTTTATTAGAACTTATAATAGTATTATATTTATCTCTTATACAAGTACTCCCAACAATTGTATCTGGAACTATGTATTTTGTTTTAATATCATTTCTAATTAAAGTTTTGTCATAGTTAACATGACATCTAAAATCTTGATTATAATTTCCTGTATCTTTAAAAACATCAACATAACGTATATAATTGGTATCAATATTTCCATAATATACTACTCTTCTATTTATTATTTCAGATAAATTTCTATTATCATATTTCTTTTTAATCCTAATATTTGATTTATAAATAACACCATTAGAATTAATTAAAGTATCTTTGCTAATCAATCTATCATAAGTACGATTATAAATATCAAGCTTACCACTAATAAAATACTTTATATCATCTATTTCATAATCATATTTTAATATAATAGAATTATCACGTTTTTCAAGAACATAATCCTTATCATTTTTAAGACATCTTAAAATTATATTTTTATTTTCTTTTTTCAAAAAAATAAAATCTTTAAAGAATATTTCAAATTCATAAGCTAAATTTTCATCAAATGGTATGTTTATAAAATCATTAAGTACGTTAAACCAATCATTTTTCATAAATAACTTCCTCTTTTTTGATTTATATAATAGCATGTTTTAATTATAATTACAATAAAAAACTAGTTTATTAAAACTAGTTTTCTAAAATCAATTATTTCTTTAATATGTCTAATACTTTTTGTACCTTTATATCATACTTAAGCATTTCAAGTCCGCCGAAAGCTTTAATGTATTCATCTTTATCCATACCGTGCTTCTTAGCTTTTTCTTCTGCGTCATGATTTGCTTCCTCATCTGTTGCATCAATCTTTTCTAATTCAATTATTTCATCGATTGCAAAACGAAGTTTAACTCTCTTTTCTGCTTCTTCATGCATTTGAGCCTTTAGTGCTTCTTCTGATGAGTTAGTAAACTTATAGAATTGTTCTAAAGTAATGCCTTGCATTTTTAATCTTTCAGCATATTGTTCTACCATTCTATCTAATTCTTCGTGAATTAATTCATGTGGAACTTCAACAGAAGTTTCTTTAAGTAATGCTTCAAATAACTCATCAACGTATTTATTTTCAGCTTCATACTCTTTTTGTTCAGTCATTGTTTCTTTAACCTTTTTTTCTAAATCTTCTTTAGTTTTAACGTCTTCCAATCCTAAATCTAAGAAGAAATCTTCATCTAATTCTGGATAAACCTTAGTTTTAACTTCATGAACTAAAACCTTAAATACTACTGGTTTACCTTTTAATTCTTCAGCATGATAATCTTTAGGGAAAGTTACGTTAACATCTTTTTTATCTCCCTTTTTAACTCCTACTAAAGCTTCTTCAAAACCTGGTATAAATGAATTGCTACCTAATTCAAGAGCATAGTTTTCAGCCTTACCACCTTCAAATGCTTTATCTCCATCAAAACCTTCAAAATCAATTATAACAGTATCACCATTTTCAGCTTTACCATCTTTAACAGTTAAGTCAGCATATTCTTTTCTCATTTTTTCTATTTCGGCATCAACGTCTTTTTTAGTTACTTTAACTGAATCTTTTTTAACACCTAAATTTGTATATTTATTTATTTTTATTTCTGGTTTTGTAGTAAATGTAAATACGTAAGTAACCCCTGTTTCATCTGCTTTTTCTATTCCAACTGTAGGTTGCATGATAGGCTCACCCTTAAATTCTTTTAAAGCCTTAACATAAGCTTCGTTCATGCATGAGTCAACAGCTTCAACAACGATTGATTGTTTTCCGTATTTTTGCTCATATATATTTCTTGGAGCTTTACCTGGTCTAAAACCATCTATTTTTACTTTCTTAATTATTTTCTTAAATGTTTCATCTAATTTCTTTTCCCAATCTTTACCAGTTATTTCAACTTTAATTTCATGGACATTTTTAGCTTTTTTTTCTTTCTTTTCTGCCATAAATATAATTCCTCCCTAAAACAATTAGTATTATAACTTATTTAAAAATCTTTTACAAGTCTTTATTTGGAAGTAGCCAAACAAAAAAGATAGCAAAACTTACGCTACCTTAACTATTTCTATATTAAAGTTTCCGTTTGGAGATTCAACCGTAACCTTATCATTTGCTTTTTTACCCATTACAGCCTTTGCAATTGGAGATTCATTAGAAATTTTATTAGCGAAAGGATCAGCTTCATTAGTTCCAACTATCGTGTATTCTTCTTCCTCATCGTCATCATCGTATTTAACGGTTATAACAGAACCTACACATACCTTACCATCGTTACTTCCTTCAATAATAGTTGCGTGCTCTAAAGTATACTCTATTTCTTTTATTCTATCCTCTAATCTCCCTTGCATCTCTTTAGCTGCTGAATACTCAGCGTTTTCAGATAAATCACCTTGTGCTCTTGCCTCTTTTAAATCTTTAATGATTTGTGGGCGTTTAACAGTTTTAGCTTCATTTAATTCTTCTTCTAGTTTTAAAAAGCCTTCACTAGTTAAATAGATTTCTTTTTCTTTTCCCATTTAAAATCACCTCTAAATATTAAACTGCGTATCATAATACTACAAAAATGATGTTTTGTCAATCTAAAAAGTTGACACGTAATAAATCATTTTTAGAAACCTTAACAGGACAATTTATTCTAACTATTTCTCTTGGATGACAAGCTTTATCTATCTTGTTTCCATCAATATCAGTTAAAGTTTCTATTATAAATGAATAATCATCTTTTCTTGGACCAAAAACAGTCACCTTATCAAATGGCTTAAAGTAATTTCTTTGTTCTATTATAGCTTCTTTTTTTTCTTCATCATAGTCTAATACTATTCCTAAAAAATCTTGGTTAGAATCTTCTTGTCTGTTTTTATAGTATTGTTCATCTTTTGATGGCATTTTATTAAAAAACTGCGGTGCAACTTCTCTGTTAGCAACACGATATAGTATTTTCCTAGCATTTTTTACATATTCATAATCTACGTTACCACTTAAATACATATCTATTAGTTTTCTATAAACTGATATTATGCTGGAAGTATAATAAACGGATCTCATTCTTCCTTCTAACTTAAATGATGCAACGCCTATTTCTATCATATCTTTTACGTAGTCAAATAAAGATAAGTCTTTTGGCGCTATCGAAAAATTATCCCCGTCTGATACTACTTTATTATCACCAATTAAATTAAAATTAAACCTGCATACCTGACAACATCCACCTCTATTAGCATCTCTATTTGTAAAGTAATTGGAAAGCACACATCTACCTGAAATATTAGTGCACATCGCACCATGAATAAAACACTCTACCTCACATCCTACGCTTTTTATTATGTCTTTAATATCTTCTTTAGAGCATTCACGTGCTAAAACAATTCTAGATACTCCATGACTTACGTAGTATTTAGCAGCATCTTTATTTAAGATAGATGCCTGGGTACTTAAATGAAGCTCTAGTTTAAGATTATTTTTATGTGCAATATCAATAACTAAAGGGTCACTAAATATAACCGCATCAACTCCTATTTTATCTAACTCTTTTAAGTAATCTTCAAAACCATTTACATCATTATTATGAAAAACTATGTTAACCGTTACGTAAACCTTTACACCATGCTCATGAGCAAACTTTACACCTTCTTTAATTTCTTTTAATGTAAAGTTTTTAGCATTTGCACGTAAACTATAATTTACACCACCTAAATAAACAGCATCCGCTCCATACAAAACAGCCCATTTTAACTTTTCTAAATCACCTGCTGGAGCAAGTAGTTCTATTTTTTTATCTTTCATCTTTCTTCACCCTGTAAATAGTTTCTTTATTAATAAACCCATAATTAGCGTTATATGTATCATTAATCCAGTCATTCTTATCTTTCTTATTATTCATAAATATTTCTAATACTTTTTTTACATCACCAAGCATAAAGCCATCTACTATTTTATAGTCTACATCTATATCAAAAGAAAGTAAGTTAAGTACTTTATCTCCTAATATATGTGTTCCAAAATTATCTTCTATAATCTTATAGATATTATTACTATTTTTTTCACTAATTTCATAAATAGATGAGGTGTCATTTATATTAAAATACTCTTTATAATTACTTATAAGTTTTCTTTTAGAAGTAGATAAATGAGGATAGCCAAAGACTTGTTTAAATAAAACCGACTTTGTATTTTTCTTTATATCATTTATTTCACTAAGTGTTATGTCATTAGTTAAAACCGTTCCATAAACACCATTATTATAATAATGATTAATAGCATAAAAGCTATTGTTAAGATGCGTTTGATCAAGAATAATATTAGTCTTTATGTTATATGTTAAAGCCGCTATATCGCCCACTATAATGCCATTTATACCTAAGCCATCTATTTCCTTTAATTTCATTTTATAATCTTCTAACTCTTCATTAAATATAACTCTATTAAAACTTACAAATATTTCTTTTTTCTTTAAATCATTTTTTATCTTTTTTATTTCATCTATATTAAATGTTTTACCAAACAAAAAAGAATACTTATCTATACCAAGTATGTATCCGTCTGCTTCATAAGATAATTCTTTTACGTCATTTATTTTTAAAAGTATTTTACTCATCTTTCTTCTTCCTTCTTCTAGATATTGCAACACCATCACCTATCTCAAAGAACCTTGTTTTAAATTTCTCATTATCCTTTAAGAAATTAATGTATCTTTCAAGTTTGGTAATAAGTTGTCTTAAGTTTCTAGACATCTTTGTTTTATCTGAATACGTAAGCCCGTGAAAATTAATGTTATCAGTTACAATAAAACCTTTTTGCTTTAAGTTCTTAGAAAATTTTTCAAAAAACTTTATGTACTGACTTTTAGCAGCATCAATAAATATAAGGTCAAATTCTTCATCTGTATTAAAAGCAAGAGCATCCGCTAAAATAAGTGTAATTCTGTCTTCCAAATTAAATTCTTTTATGTTTTTAACAGCTTCTATGTATCTATCTTTATCTCTTTCTATCGTAGTTACACAAACGTCACTAGAAGTAAGCGCCATGTTAATTGCAGAGTATCCAATTGCACTACCTATTTCAAGTATATTCTTAACGTTATTTAACTTTATGAACTCGGTTAAAAACGTAATTCCATCTTTTTCCATTATAGGAATACCTTTTCTATCAGCATACTTTTCCATTTTTCTAATTAAAAATTCTTGATCCATTAATAACACCACCTAAATCTAACAATAATTATATAAAAAAAAGTGATAAAAATCAATTTAATATCACTTTAAAATAATGTTTTAAGCATTCTTTATGACACAATTAACGTTTGAATTTAATTTATTTACAAATGTTTTAGAATTATCGTCTTTAACGTAAATAGTTCCATCACTTGTTATTCCATAAAACATTCCACCATAATCTGTTAAAGAGCTAAAATCAAACGATGACATGTCAAGAGTTAACAATGATTTACATCCAGAAAACATATTTCTAGTTTTTTGAATATTGCTTCCATTCCATGTACTTATATTTAAATATTCTAAAGACTCACATAATCTAAACATATTTCTAATATCAGTTGCACCAGTAATATCCCAGCCACTCAAATCCAAACTTTTTAGTAATGTACATCCAGTAAATAGCCCATCCCAGTCCGGATTACCTCCTACGAAATTTTTTACTTTTGATGTATTAAAATTTTCTACATCAAGTTTTTCAACTGAAGAACAATTCATAAACATTCCACCCATGCTAACCACGTTAGACGTATCAAAGTTTGATACATTAAGCGTGCTTAAATTCTTACAGCCCTGAAACATATAATACATATTGGTTACTTTAGATGTATTCCAAAGACTCAAATCTAGTTTAGTAAGTGACGAACATCCATTAAACATACCACTCATCAAAGTTACGTTTGAAGTATCCCAATTTGATACATCAACATAGGAGAGTTTTGCACATCCGGAAAACATACTTCTCATATTGGTTGCTTTCTTAGGATTCCATCCAGTTAAATCAAGAGATTCTAAATTTGTGCATCCAGAAAACAAGCCTTTTCCGTCCGTATCAAATGTTGTTACGTTAGATACATTCCAATTACTTAAATCAAGGGATTTTAAAGTCTTACATTGATAAAAGACATTTTGCATCTTTGTTGCAAGCGTTGTATCAAATCCACTCACATCTACCTCAGGAAGTAAAGTGCATCCCCAGAACATGTTTGAATAATCAGTAGCTAAAGTAACCTTCCATCCACTTATATTTAAGTTAGAAAGTTTACTACAATTAAAAAACATACAATCAATAGATTTAATATTTGATACATCCCAGCCACTTAAATCCAAACTTTCCAATAATGAACAATTCATAAACATTCTAGAAATTTCAGTAGATTTTGATGTATTAAAATTTTTAACATTAAGAACGCCCACTTTTTTACAATTATAAAACATTCCGTACATTGTAGTCGAATTAACAGTATTCCAATTTGACACGTCAAGCGTCTCGACCGAAGAACAATTTAAAAATACCTCCGTCATATTTTCAACTTTAGAAACATCCCAGTTCGATACATCAATAACAGGAAGCGATGAGCATCCGTTAAATGCTTCACGCATGTTTTTGACATTGGATACATTCCAATTTGATACGTCTAGATTTGATAATTTACTACATGATAAAAATAGCATATAAAAACTTGTAACCTTTGAAACATCCCAGTTTGACACATCTAATGATGTCAATGCCTTACATCCACTAAACAATCCTGTCATAGTAGTTACTTTTCCAACATCGAAATAAGATGTATTAAGAGTTTCTAATTTAAAACATTCATGAAACATATATGTCATGTCATTTGCATTTGAAGTATCAAAGTAATTAGTGGAATTTATTGACGTTAAAACTGAGTATCTTTGGAATAAATAAGCAGACCACGCTGGCGAATATACCTTTCCTATACCACCAATATATAATTCGTATAATCCGTTATTATCAGAGTCTTTATATGATGCTATTACAGTACCATCCTTGTTTGCAGAAGCATCCCAGTATCCTATCGCATTTTCTACTGGATCTAGTGTTGGTAAAAAGGTTATATTTTCTATTTTATCTTTGGTAAGAGTTCCTCCAAAAACTTTCGTAGTCCAAGCACCCTCATTTTTCAATATGGACATAGGCTTCTTAAAGTCAAACTTAAGCACTGTATCTAAATTGGTATTACTAGGAAGTGTCGTTATGCTATTTTTATATTTTATCTTTACGATAAATTCTTTTGTTGTAGCAGGTTCTATTAATTCTTTTATTCCTATACCATTTATTACGTATTCCATATTATCATTATTATTTATTTCTTGAGATATGGAATTTATCCACATTGCTACATTTCCCTTATTTACCACTACAACTTTATATGATACCGTAGAATTAACTTGCTTTAAATCTACTCCTAATTTAATCGTGTTTTTACTATAATTACTATTATAATTTTCTAATCCTACGTTTTCTGTTTCATATAATGATACGCTTGTTATTCTTATATCTGCATCTACTCTAAATGTTGCTTCTCCGCTTATTTTTAACTCTCTATTTAACGCTGCATACCCTACTGATAAACATAATGTAAAACATGTAAAAAGTAAAAACAACATTAAATTGGTTCTGTTCTTATATTGTTTTCCCACTTTTATCTTTCTATATTTCATACTTATCAACACCTTGAACTTGTTACTTTTCTATTGTTTATAATATCATATACCCCCCCCCCGGGTGTCAATAGGAATAAATTTGTTTATAAAAAAACAGCCCTATTAGGCTGCTTCATTAGCGTCTTCTGGATTTGACAAAGAAGACAAAATTCCTTCTATAAGTTTCCATTCTTCATCGGTTTCAATTGGAAGAAGCACAGGGTTTTCTTCTTCAGGATTGAATATAGAGGCATATACTTTTGTATTACCTTCATCATCAAGTGTATTGTCAGTGTATGCTATATAATTCTTCTTTGTTTTTTCATCTTCATAAGTGAATAAAACCTCACATTTAATTTCTTGCCCATCATCATTTACTATCGTAAACGTATTATCTTGTTTAACTCCGTTATTTTCCATTTTTTTCTCCCTTTCTTATATCTAAATAATTTTGCAAAATTACAGTTGCTGCTACCGTATCCACTTTGGACTTTCTTTTTTTTCTTGAAATATCAGCTTGCAGCAAAACATTGTTAGCCGTAACAGATGATAATCTTTCATCTTGCTCATAAACAGGAATATCATAAGTATTATTTAGCACTTTAACAAATTCTTTTGTTCTTTCTGCTGCAAATCCTAAAGAATTATTCATGTTTTTTGGAAGACCAATTACGATTGCTCCTACCTCATATTCATCCATTATTTTTGTTAAGTCGTCCAATACTTCTTCAGGGTTATTCTCACTAAACCTGAGAGTTGTTATGGCACTTGCTATCGTTTCAGTCTTATCACTTACCGCAACACCTAACGTTTTAGTACCTAAATCTAAACCAATGTATCTCATTAATTTAAGTATTCCTTTAATAATATTTCAAGAATTTTTGCTCTGTCTATTTTTAAAATCTTGTTTCTGGCTTCTTTATGATTTGAAATATAGCCTGGATCTCCACTCATTAAATAACCAACAAGCTGATTTACTGGATTATATCCTCTTTCTTCTAAAGCCTCACAAACTTCTTTAATTGTTTCTTTGACTAATGCTTCGTTAATATTTTCAATATTAAACAAATAAGTTGTTGATGACATATTATCACTCCCATCTTTTATAAGATAAGTATATTTTACCATTTTTTCAATTAAATATCAATATAATAAAATAATGAGTCAATAAAAGGATCAAAGATTAACCTTGATCCTACATTAAATTTATAAATTTTGGTAAAAAAACATATAGTCCAACACATAAAGCTGTAAATGCCGATGTAACAACTGCTGCTGCTGCAACATCTTTAGCAACCATTGCAAGAGGATTAAAATGGCTTGTATATAAATCAACGGTAAGTTCTATTGCTGAATTAATAAGCTCTGATGTAATAACAAGTGTAACCATCGAATAAACAAGTAACCACTCATAAGCCTTTAAATTAAAGATAATACCAAATATAGTAACTAAAATAGTTGCAATAATATGAATAAGTAGGTTTTGTTCTCTATCAAAAAACTTTTTTATTTTCTTCATATAATTTACCTAAACATTGCAATTATCTTTGGAACAAACACAACGAGCCACATACCTGTTGCCATCATATCTGCTATAAAGCAGGCTGCTGATGCCGTGTCCTTAGCAACTTTAGCAAGTGGATGAAACTCTTCTGTTACCATGTCAACAACTGCTTCTATTGACGTGTTAAAAAGCTCTGTAACAAGTATTAAAGCTCCCATAAAAAGTGTTATAACCCACTGAATTGGTGTTATATGAAATCCAAAACCACAAGCTATTATAATAGTCATTACAATAACGTGAAGAAGTAAACTCTGTTCATGTAAATATGCATACTTAAGTCCATCGAAAGAATATTTAAAACTCATAAAAATTCTTTTTAATCCTATTTTCTTAAATCCTTGTTCTTCAATGTATTTTCCTCTTGATATTTCTACATTAACTTTCTTTTTTGATGCCATAGCTATCTAACAACTCCTTTTGTAATCCAAACATTTTTATTTCATCTTCTTTTGTCATATGATCGTATCCTAATAAATGTAGTAAGCCATGAACACCTAAGAAGCATATTTCTCTTTTAGTGGAATGTCCATAATCTTTAGCTTGACTTATTACCCTGTCGTAAGATATATATACATCTCCTAAAACCCTAAGACCTGGCACATCAATTTGCTTGTTATCTTCTAGTGCAAACGTAATAACATCCGTTTCCCTATCAATGTTTCTATACTCTTTATTTATCTTATGAATACTTTCATTGTCTACAATTATAACATTAAACATAACGTTTTTCAATTGTAACTTTTCCAAAGCATAATTAATGAAATCCTTTAGTAAATCTAGCTCTTCTACTGGTTTTTTATACTCGTTAAAAAATTCTACATAATTCATGATAACAACCTCCAAAAATTAAACTTAAACGATAAATATATTATAATTAAAATTATAATTAAAGACAAGATGTCTAAGAAAATTTGATTCTTCATAAAATTTGGAAGTTTTTTTATTAATTTGCCACTAAACTTATAAATAAAGTATCCTATAACGCCTCCTAAAGTATTTAATATGACATCATCAATGTCTGCGGTTCTTCCTATTTTTGTTTGAGCAAACTCAATTGAACAAGAAACTAAAACCGATATTAATAATATAGGATACATTTTCTTATTTTTAATGTAGTGGCTTACAAAAAGACCAAATGGTACAAATAAAAGTATGTTTCCAAGTACGTTTCTTATAAAAAGTCTAGATGATACGTTGTATCTAAATATCTCTCTAAACGGAATAAAATTATTAGTTCCATAATTGTTATCTTGAAACGTTACAATGTAATATAAAAGAAGTATGTAAATAATAAAGCATAACATTAAAAGTTCTTTATAAAAAACAAATTGCTTTTTATTACATAAAAGATATGTTATTCTAATTGATATTAAGATAACTGCAAAAATAAAGATCATCGGCCATACGTTATGAATGGTTTTCATAAAAATACTTGTAAACATTATTTATACCTCTTTAATTTTAATTTGTATTTTCTTTGTTTAATAGTGAAGTATCTGCATCTTTAAAATCAGTAATATTTTCATACACTTTAAAGAAAACACCTATTTCTATTTTACTCTCATTTTGTTTAAAGTTCAAAGTTTTTTTACTTATTATATATTCATCATCTTTAAGGTTTACACTTATTTTATTTTCTGCTAGTTTTGTAGCTTTTTTAATCGCTTCTTTAGTTCCTAACTTTTCTTTTTTAACCTTTGTTTTTCTTTGTTTTTCCATTCTTATACTAAAAGGAAATATTTTTTCTTTTATAAGCACGTTTTTATGTTCTAAATAATTAGTAGCATAATTTTTTCTAAGGGAGACCTCCTTTTTCATAAAAGATACTATAATGTTTTGTTTAACGTCATTTAAATATATAACCTCTTCATAATAAAGTGGGTATTCTATCGTTACTAAGTACCATACTTCAGCGTATACGCATCCCACCGCTCGGACCTGTCCTTTTACTGTTTCATCTTTAATAATATCACCTGATACTATTGTCTCTCCTTTTGATACATAATCATTTTTCTTTTTTAAGATTACCCCATTAGATGCTTCTATTTTCATTATTACACCATCTTTTTTAGCTACTATATGACGAGGTTTATCATATTCTTTTTCCTTATTTAACTTACGTTCAGTTACCTTTACAGTAAGTTTACTACCATCTCTCTCTATTTCAAGCCACTCTATTTTATCTTTGTTATCATTAACTATTTTATTAATTATTTTCTTTCTTTTTTTAAATGATGGTACAAAACGAAAACAAGATATATTATTATCTTTTAATTCATCATAAATTAAGTTTCTCAAACTACTATTACTATGAATAACATCTATTTCAAGTATGGTGTTACTTATTAAAAACAAAAATAAGAATCCTATAATAAGTGATATAACAAAAGTATAATTTTCTTTGATATAAGACGTATATTTTACTATTCCATACTTTTGGTTTATATATATTTCATACGTTTTATTTTTAGATAAAAGTTTTAAATAATCATCATAGGATATTTTTATTGTAACGTGCTTATGGCTAACTTCTTTAAAATCTTCAAACGAAATCTGGTTTAAGACATATCTTTTAATAAATAGTTTAGGATTCTTACCAACAATACTTATATTTACATAACTATTCATTATGATATCCTAATTCTATCATTTTTATGTCACCAGATATTACCATATATTCTACAAACATAGTTTCTATAACAAGGTTTTTACCCTTTATAATAAACCTGTCATTTTTACTTGATACCTCTATTAAGTTTGATGTAAAACGTTCTATATTATCATAATAATATATTTTAACCTTTCCATCTATTATTTTTATTTCAAAGTTATTACATTCTACATAATCATCTATTATCTTTTTCAATTTCAAATGCACATCACCTACATAATTGTATGCAAAAAAAGGCTTACTATGAAGTTATAGTAAGTCTTTTCTAAATACCGAGTAAAGAAAAATTAAGAATCGCGTCTTTCACGTCTAGCTGCCTTACGGCTATTTTTGATAGCTTCTTTCTTAGCGTTTCTTCTTTGAACTCCTGGTTTATCAAAAGCTTGTTTCTTTTTTACTTCTGAAGGGAGACCGCTTTTAGCTACTCTTTGCTTGAATTTCTTTAACGCTCCATCAACGTTTCCGTTTTTAACTTGAACAGTTATCATTTTTCTTTCCCCCCTCTCCTTTTTTTCTAATAGTAATTATAACACCTTAAAAAAGTTATTACAATGATTTTTTCACCTTTTGTAACAAAAAAGGACAGTTTTTGCAAAAATTATGACATATTTACTCTAAATTCATTATTATTCTGATTAATGTACCAATTATTCTACCTAATTGCATTAAAAATTCTAAAGAGTAGCTTATGCAAGTTAAAACAAGTGGTAAAAGGCATATTATAATTAATATTTTAGATACCTTTTTTATTTTAGAGGACATGAATTTCCTCCAATAAATCTTCTTATACTACTTCCAAAATACCTGCCTACATCTAAAAATGAATTTATGCCTCTTACTAATGCATTAATTAATGATGCACTAAAAGTAGCACCTGCTTTTATTTTTTTTAATTCGATTATATTTAGTTTTTTCAAAATATCATCCCTCCTACCTACACTTAAATGGTCTTGCAATTCCGTCAAATATTCCTACGACAAAAGTTACGCCTGCTATAATACCAGCGATTGCCCAACCACTTAAAGCGCCTGCCTTTAATTTTTTTAATTCTCTTTGTTTTAGTTTTATCATATATAATCCTTCCTTTTTTATCTTTTATTTTTATTATTTTGTTAAATAAATACGTATTGTAATTTCTATGACTTATAAAAACTACTATCTTATCTTTATAGTCTTTTTTTATAGCATTAAGTACCATTTTTTCTAAGCGGGTATCTAGGCTATTTGTCGTTTCATCGAAAATAACCATATCAAAATCATTATTTAATACCTGTGCTATTTTAATTAAGGCTATCTCTCCACCTGATAAATTAGAGTTTGCACTATCAACGTAAATGTTGTAATCAATGCCTTTCTTTTTAAATTCTTTTTCTAATACCATTTTAAAATTGTGTCTTAGATTAAGTTTGCGTCCAAGAGTTATATTTTCTAAAATAGTATCGTCAAATAATTTTATATCTTGTTCTACGTATATAATGCTCCTTCTTAAAGTATCAAAGTTATATTTACTGATATTTTTGCCGTTTATAAGTATCGTCCTTTCAGTAAAACGTATTTTCTTTGTTAATGCTTTAAATAGTGTTGTTTTACCACTGCCAGTTGGGCCTTTTATCAAAACAAAATCCCCCATGGATAGCCTAAAATGAATATCGTTTAAAATAATTTTATCTTTATATTTATAATAAAAATTATTAAATTCTACATCATTAACCATTATCTTATGTCCAAAACCTATTTCTTTTATTTTATATAATTCACTTATCCTTACGCTAGATGCCTTATAGTTAGAATGTAAGAAAAAAAGAGTGCATATATTCTGATTTGAATCATATATAAAAGATAAAACATAAGTTATAAAAAGAGTGTCTTTTACATCCACCTTTTCTAATATGGATATAAGAAGTGATATAGATATTCCAATTAAAATAAGTAATTTATTAATGAAGTCTTTTTTTACACATTTGCTCTTTATATCTTTGTAGCACGCTAATAAATCATTATATAAATTAGTAATTTTATTAGAAACATATGATTCCTTTCTTAAGTTTTTAATATCATAAATATTTTCTATTGTTTTAGAAATGCGAGCGTTTAAATATTCATTTTTCATTTGTAAATCATAGTTTTTATATGAGTTATTTTTCCAAAAACGCATATTGTATAATAATAGTATCAAACTTAAAATAAAGTTAAAGTAAAATATATGAACATTTAAAAATAGTAAGAATATAAAAGATATTAAAATTATAACTACGTTTACAAATAATACTTCTACAATAGATAATAAAGCCTCTTTTACATAAGATAAATCATTTACCTTTGATATTAATTCTCCAACCGGCTTATCATAATAAAATAAATAAGGGAGATTAAATAGTTTTTTTAAAAATGGCAATGTAAGTGTTTCATCAGTTTTTAATTGATATCTTAATAAACTTAAATCCTTAACGTAAGAAAATATCTCTTTTATAATACCTAACAATATAAAAGATAAAAATAAAATAATTAAGTTATTTTTAGTACTAATGCTTTCTACTAAATATGACAATAAATAAGAGTAAAATAAACTAAGTAAAGTAAAAAGTAAAATTAATATTGTTATCAAAAGAATGCTTTTTCTATTAATAACATTATTTAGCAAATATGGATTATGATTTTTAAATAAAATTGCCACACCTGTATATGATTTATTAAACTCATCTTTTTGTTTGGTTATAAGTCCATAAGAAGGATCCATTATGTAGACATTATTATTACTTACTTTTAAAACTACTACAAAGTGTTGGACGTTATTATTAATCGTATGTGCAATTAAAGGGAAAGTGAGGTTTTTATTAACCTTTAAATTTTTATACCCACAAGATGAAATACCAAACTCTTTTGATACTTTAATAATTTCATAAGCACTAATACCATCTTTTTCCTTAATTATTTTTTCTTCTAGTTTTTTATATGTTACGTTTTTACCAAAATATTTTAAAACATATAAAAGACAAGCAACTCCACAATCATTAACCGATTTTTGTACAACCATTTCTTTTCCTATTTTAATCATCTCCCAACCAAAGTAATTATCCAAAACAAATAATTTACGCAATAATCTTTACATAAAAAGATTTATTTTGTATAATTTAATTAGTGAAAGAACCTAACAACAAAGGTTAGTTAGCTTTCCACAATTGAGTTTATGGAAACAGCATACCCCCTTAACTATTTGGGCATATGCTGTTTCTTTTATATTTTTAGGATTAGTATTACTAATAGAAAAATTAAAAGAATAATAATTATCTTAAGAAATTAATTTTCTTTTTTCATAATTATCACCTCACTTTCTACTTTTAAAAAATAGAAAGTAAAAAGCATAACTACCCAAACTATTAGGTCCTCTCATATCTATAGTTAGACACTTTTTTGAAAAACCCCCTAAAAAAACTAAAAATTTAGAAAAAATTTAAAATTTTCATAAGAATATGATATTATAAAGCTAAAAAAGGAGTGTTTATGACAAAACATAACATAAAAAAATGTGAAATAATATATAATCCGGTCTCTACCGGGTTCAAAGAAAATGACATTAACCTAATTGCAAAAACAATGAAGGAAAATAACATAATACCCAACTTCAAAAAAAGTATGTATGAAGGCCATTTAATAGAGCTAGTTAAAGAATCTGATGATAATGATACATTAGTTATTACATTAGGTGGAGATGGTACCGTTGGTGAAGCTTATAAAGCATATAACAGAATAGAACAAAAAGGACTATACGCACACGTTCCAACCGGAACAACCAACGATATGGCAAAAAACTTTGACGTAAGATATAAAGACGCTGATAAAATAGTAAAAGATATACTAAATGGAGACGTAGAGCTTTTTGACTCGTATAAAATGAACGATGAAATAGTCTCTTACACTTCCGTTTTTGGTTATTTGGCACAAGTGCCTTATGTTACTAATAAAAATATGAAAAAACGCCTAGGACACGTAGGATATGTATTAAGTGCTTTTCCATATATTATAAAAAGTCCAGAACATTATCTTATAGAATACGAAACAGATAATATTATTGGACAAACGAATTGCATATTAGGTGCCATAACTAATTCTAAAGGTTTCGCTGGAATAGATTTATATAAAAATGCTTCTTTAAATGACGAAAAATTAGAATTATTACTTGTTAGAAATGCTAATTCAAAACTAATTGCTAGTTTAATAAGTGATTATATATCAAACACAATTGATTTAAATAAATATAAAGATTATTTAATTATGGACTCATCAAGTAACATAAGACTTACATTTAAAGAAACTTACCCAAAATTTGCGTTTGATAATGACGGAGAAAAATCAGATGAAATAATTACATATGGTAATGATACCGTTATTTATAAACCAGCTAAAAAAATAAAGATATTAAAAAGAAAAGTACAAGACTAAATAACTTACTTGTACTTTTTATTTATAAAAAAAACTATGCCTCAAAAGCATAAGTTTTAATAATCAAAGTGGCGTCCTGCAAAGGATTCGAACCTTTGACCCACGGCTTAGAAGGCCGTTGCTCTATCCAGCTGAGCTAGCAGGACAATGACTTGTTCGTTTAAGAACAAATCAATTATAACTCAAAAATAATAATTATTCAATATTTTTTAACACACTTTTTGTAATTTCCTTGCCATTTACTGTAAATATAACTTCTTTTACGTCGTAATTATCCCTAACTGATAATGAAATTGAGTATATTACCTCTTCTAAAATACTTTTTGAATTAGCATCATCAAATAAATACTCATTAAAATCTACCGTTAATACATCATCTTTTATGTCATATCCAGTAAGTTTGGTATTATAATTTAAAAAACTCATTAAATTAGTTTCATAAGTATTAGAAGAAGTAAGTTCATCTACTATTATTTTTATTTTATCTCTGTTATCGTTAGAAAGCTTAGATACCGGAACATAATAATACCCACTACTATTTTTATTTACATAATAAATAGTAGTTATACTAGCATTTTTATAATTAAAAGCATCATAATTAGTATTTACTCCATCTTTTCTTTCTAGTGGCTGTTTTATTACATCTTTACCATCTGGATATTTATCTTGCACATCACCATCAATTTTAAGATAAACATACTTAATATTATTAATACTAGTCAAATTATACGTAAGTGTTTCTAAAGCCTTTTTAAAGCTCTTATTATTAAGTTCTAATATGTCTTTTGATAAATCAATTGTTAATGTATCATCTTTTATTAATACATCATTAATCTTTGTATCACTTGGCAAAATTGCTTTAAACCCATTAGGCACCAAGCTCTCATACTTTCCTCCATTTATTAATAATTCCGTAAGTTTAATAGCCATACCTTTATCGCTTGTGCTATTAAGCTTTACTTTACATCTTGCTACAAAGCCATCCTTATCAATTAAATAAGCCTCCCTAGCAGAATATGAAACACTCGTTTTAACAAGTTTTTCATCTTCAAGCTTATACTCCTTAGATGCTGGAAACAAAAGAAGTAATAACAAAAGTACAAGCATTCCTGTTGTTCTAAAAATCTTATTATAGGCAAACTTTCTTAGCATAATAATCCTCCTATTAATAGTATGAAAAAATCGCATGATATATGCGATTTTATAACGTAATTTCATTTAGTTTTATAAGTTCAATTACCGCGCAAGCTCTTCCCTTAACCCCTAATTTCTGCATTACGTTTGAAATGTGATTTCTAACTGTTTTTTCACTTATTCCAAGTTTTTTAGCTATTTCCTTAGTTGTCTTATTAGTTATTAATAAATCAAATATTTCTTTTTCTCTTTTAGTAAGTACTCTTTTTACCATGATTTCCCCACTTTCTTATGATAAGAGGTTTTAATATTTTTTCTATATTATTTTATGATAAAAAGAAAAAAAGGTACTTACTTTTGGAATTTAACCGAAACATATACCTTAGTTTTAAACTCTTTACTAATTAATCTCATTACGTTGTTAGCAAGAGAATAATCGTGATCTTTCTTTTTAATTGTTACACTTACGTTACTACCGTCTATTTTTATAAATGAATCTAATTTAAGTTCTTTTTTTACCTTTTTTTCTAAATCAGCTTCCTTTGCCTTTACCTCATCTATTTCTTTAAGCCCATTATAAGCGTTATTTTTCTCTTCTGTAGATGTATCCTTATTAGTAAGTACTTCATTATATTCTGCTGCAAGCGCCTGTCTTTCCTCGTCTAATTCAACTTGAAGTGCAGTTAAACTATCAGTACTACTTACCTCAGCCTTTGACTTTGTTTTACTTATTTTCTTTTCAGTTACCGCTACCTTATCACTAGTTTTTGCCGTTGTAAGTAGTTCACTTGGCATTGTAATATAATAAACACTTAATACTAATATTAAACTAAATAAAGTTAAAAACCATAATTTTTGTTTGTTAATCATATTATCCTCCAAATCTTTCCTACTTAACTATATGATTAAAATATATTTTAATTACAAAAAAAGAATCCATCTGGATTCTTATTCTTCTGATTTTAATACTGCGTTTGCAAATGGCATAACATCATTTATCTTCTTATCTAATTCTTTTTGTCTTTCGTCTAGTTCTTTTTCTTTTTCATTTAACTCAGATTCAAATCTATCAAGTTCTTCTTTCTTCTCACTAGAACTCTTAATTAAATCATTAACAAATGCTTCATCTTCTTCTAATTTTTCTTTTTCAGATTCATACTTAGAAGTACGTTCGTTTATTTCATTTAATCTATTAGTTAATCTTCTTATCATTTCTTCGACTATTTCTTTTTCATTGAATTCAGATTCCATAGTCTCAGTTTCCTTTTCTTCCATAATTGGAGTTACTGGAACATAAGGTGTATTAACTTTTTCATTATGACTTTCTTCTTTTGATATTGAAATGATTGGAGACTTTGCGACTTTTAAAATTTCTTCAACATCATAAGGACGCCTATGTGCATCTTCTTTTTCTTCACCAAGAGAAGAAACCGCTTGATTTGATGGTTTAATTTCTGGAATTTCCTTCAAAACCTCACTATCATCATTTGGTATTTGAGGTGTTTGTGGTAACTCCACCTTTGGAATTTCTACTGTTAAATCGTTATCAATGGCATTATCACTTGCTTCAGGAACATTAGGAATGTCTTTTAATGAAATGAATGGTTTTTGAACGTTTCTTTCTAAATCATCCTCACTAATGGCAGTAGGCGTTGCATCATTTGTAGAAATAGTATTCATTTCTGGAATGAATGGTTTAAAATCATCGTGTTTTTCTGATAACGTACTTGAAGGTTCAAAATCAATTGCGGCATTTAAAGAAGATGATACCTCGCTTACAAAGTTGTTTAGATATAAATCACTAATTCTAACTAAACTCTTATTAATTAATTCGTACAAACTACTCTTATAATCATTTAATAATTTTTGTAAATTAACTTCATCTATTTTTGAATTAGACATTATATAATCATTAAACTCTTGTACGGCACTTTCGATAGAATCATTCTTTCCATCTTCACCAATAAAGTTCGTTCTTTTTATCTTAACTATTTCTAAATACTTATTGTTTAATAAATGATTTAAATTTTCAACAAATGCATTTTTTTCTTCAACAGATTCTATTTTTTCATTTTCTAATTTATCATTTATTTTATCTATGAATTGCTCATTAACTGTTTCAACACTTCTTAAATCTTTTATTACATAAGACTCTATTATTCTAGATATAGGATTAGATAATTTTTCTTTTGCTATTGCTAATGTGTTTGAAAAATCAGCAGTATAAGACGACATAGTTACAGCATCAGCGACTAATGAAGTAGTTTTTTCATCTATTGAACTATTTAGATTTCTCAAAATCGTTCTGTATTCATTATTATTCTCACTTATTCTATCTAACACACTACTTAATAACTTACTCATTATCATTACCTCCTTCTAAATTAGCATCCTTAATCTTATTAAGCCCCTTTATTAATGGTTTCATATTAAGGAATATAACTTCTGCTTCTGATAATTTAGAATTAAGTTCAACTTCCCTAGCATTTAATTCTAACTTTCTTTGAGATAGTTTATTTTCTCTTTCGATATTAGCCTCTATATTGGCATTTGTATTAGATAATCTTTCTTCAACATCAGCCTTTGACTTTTCTAGTTTTCCTTCTTTTCTGCTTAGCTTTTCTTCAGCGGTGTTTAAACTAAGAATAACCTTGTTAAATAAAGTCATATCATCATATTTTTCAAACAATGATGAATTATCTTTTGAAGTATCATTCTTCTCAACTATTTCTTTGGTATTTTCAAACATATTATCTTCCCCTTCTTCTTCACTTATTTCTTTTTCTTCTTTTATATCAACTTCGTCTAATAATGAGTTTACAAGTATGTTTAAATAACTATTATCAGCATTTAATATCATTTCTTTTAAATCTTGCTCTAAATTTTCCCTTAACTTTTTTACTAGTTTATTTACAGATCCTACTAAAAACGCGTTTTCGCTTATTTTTTTGTTAATATGTTCATCTACAAATAAACTTACATCATTTATTATTTCATTTAAATTCAAGTCCTCAGTCATGTTTAACTGATTAGAATTTTTATTGTTTTCTAATTCTCTTATGTAGGTTTTTTTTAGCTTTTCAAGTGATATTTTATCACCCACATAATCCTCAATAAATGAATCATTAGTTATTTGAAGTGCTAAAGAATCAATAAATAACTTTCTCTTTATTTTTTTTACTATTTTATTTTCTATTAGTTCTTTTGTTTTATTTCTTAAAATTTCTTCGTTTATATCATCTAATTCCCCAACCAAACTAATCATTTCTTCAGAAAAACGGTATATTCTTGTATTTATAATTTCAATTAAGGATTTTGATATAATCTCATCATTAAGTGTGCTGCACTTTAATAAAACATTATTTTTTATTCTCTCAATTGTACCTATCACAACAAGCCTCCTTTATGCCATCCCCCTAAGTGTAATACAAAGATACTATATATACCTTCATATTATAACTATTAACATTCTATCACAAAAAAAGATAAATTTAAACAATAAATTCATCTTTTTTATCTTTTTTCTTTTTTTGCCTATCGTTAGTGCAATAAACAATAAGTAATATAAGTGAAATTAGTGATGTTATAAGTCCTTTCTTCATTAGTTTAGGATAGTATACTAATTTAATTTCATGCTTACCCTTTTTAATGTCACATGACAAAAACGTATCCATTATTTTTTTTGTTTTAACTTTTTTGCCATCTATATAAATACTCCAACCATCATCATATGCAATTGAAGTAAAAAGTACTTTATCATCACTTACATGTATATTACCTTCTATTAAAGTATCACTATATTTAGTAACAACAAGAGATTCGGATTTTATTTTTTTATAGAAATTTTGAAAAGCATCCTTATTTAACGTATAGGCATATAAATAAATACTACCACTATCTATATCTTCTTTCATTTTTATCGTTAGACTAACAGAATCTTTTTCAAATTTTCCAGCATCAAAAACATAATACTCATCAGAGGTCAAAGAATAATACTTATCTTCTACCTGAAAACCAGTTATATTATCTCCTCCGATATAAAAATACAAATTATCATGCTTTAAATTGTCTACATCTATAATTATTCTTTTGCTATCATTAATGGTTTGATAAAAATAATTGCCTTCTAAATTTTCACCTTTCTTTATCCCAGTTAACTTTCCATCTTTAACATCAATTAGTTTAACTCTTTCAAACACGTTATTAACATTAGTGGAAAGCTCAACAAAATTGCTTTGATTTTTAAAAGGAGCATATGATTCTAAATTTAGTTTCTCTAAGTCTTTATTTACGGCAAAAGAAATGCTTGATGCATAATTATATCCGGTTGCATTATATGAGCTATTGCTATATATTGGAACGTAATATTCATTTTTTATGTAATCTCCCAGCAAATACTTAACATTAAATATTGTGTTATAAACTGGGGTCTGATATTCTTTATAATAATAGCTATTGATGTTGTTTCCTGCTAAACCTAGCTTTCTTTGGGTCTTAGCAACGTTTTCATACGCCATTGACGTAAACGTAGATATTCCATTATAACCATACCAAGCACCATCGTTAAGGGTTAAGTAATCATTTTTTTCTAGTCTATAAAAATCATTATCATGTTTTCTTATTTTATTAATTAAAGTTTCGTATGGCTTTTTATCACTCATAAAGTTTTTAATATCATGATTAATATCCCAATTGATACATATTCCGTATATAACTTCAAACATAACAACCACGCTAAATAAAACATATGTAAACGTCTTTTTTTCATTCATTTTATATAAAACTATTATTAAATAATATATAATAAGAAGTGCAAGACAAATAATCGTTTTAGTGTCATTTATATTTTCAAAATCAAGTTTGTTTGCAAGTAAAACTAAGACAAATATTATTGCAAAAGAAATACTTATAATAAATATGTTTACATCCTTTATTCTTAAAATAGAATAATATCCTAGTGAAAGAAGAACAAACACATATATGAAAGAATATCTATATGGGAGATCATTTGGAACGTGAAATGCATGCCATATAAAATCTAACGATGATATATTAAACGAGAAGAAAAAGATTGTAAGAATTAATAAAGACATTATCTTAAATTTCAAATTAATCTTTTTATTCATAAATATTAGCAGTATTAAAACTAACGTAAGCATTCCAGGATATACGTTTGGAAGTGGAAGCGTATCACTTGCAAAAACAGTTCTGTTAACACCAGTAAAATGATTAAATATATAATTTGATATTGAAAATGATGATGTTCCTGCAGGAAAAGTATCACCCGTTGCAGAAATAGATGAAAGCGAGTGCGCTAGTGGAATTAGCATAAACGAAACTAAGCCCGCTGCTAAAACGGAAGATAAAGAAAACATTAAAATCTTTTTTAATATGTTTTTTATCTTAAAGTTTCCTCGATATATAAATAGTCCAACAAAATAAATGACACTAAATATACATATCATATAAGATATAAAGTAATTAGCAAAAAGCATAATAGCAAGAAATACTATGTAAAATATTGGATTATCCTCATCTATTATTTTGTTTATACCAAGCATTATAAGTGGTAAAAACACCATTCCATCAAGCCACATTATATTCCAGTAATACGCACAGAAATATCCTGAAAAAGCATATAAAACGCCGAATAAACAAGTTAGCAAGCCATCTTTTTTAAATGTTTTTTTAAGGTAGTAACTCATAGAAACAGACGCAAAAACAGCCTTTAAACCTATTATTATGGAAAATGCCATAACTATGTTTTCCTTTTTAAATAAAAATAAAATGATGTTAAACGGACTTGACAAATAGTTTAAAAAGTTTCTGTAAAAAGGAAGACCTCCTGCCGTATTAAAAGAGTATAAAATGGAACCTCCATCTTTTACCCTGTCATATAACTCATTTAATAAAGGCCCATATTGATGATAAAAATCAACATCTAGCATCGAGTTATTGCCAAATGGAGCTATCTTATTTGCCGTGTATATAATTGATACACAAACAAGTGAAATAAGACCCGTTAAAATGGTCCATTTATTATTATTTATAAATTTTAAGAGTTTATCTTTCATATCATCACCATAAAAATGATAACATAATTTACCAAATTTAGAAAGATTATTCTAGCACATTTTTTATTACGCTATCCCTCTTTTCATAAATTGCTAGCTTTTCGTTTACATCTACCGTTGCAAGTAATATGTCTTTAACGTTTTTACCAGATACCTTTAACTGTTTTAATATCCATGCTCTATCTTTATTTATGTTAGATAAATTCTTTTTCATTATCTTGCCATCTATTATAACGTTTGCTACCAAGCCATCTTTAGAAGCCTTTAAATTCATATCTTTAATAGTTACTGGATTATTTTCTTCCTTTAGCATAAAACTTATTTTTCCGTTAGCTTCCATAAGCGCATACTTTATTTTACTTACGTCAAAATATCCCGCTATTCTAGCAGTCTCTAAAAAATCATTTATATCCATCTTTACCCTTTTTAAGTTTTTATATACAAACCTACCATTTTCCATTAATATTGTTGGTCTTCCCATAAATATCCTTCTAAGAATTATACTTTTCATAGTAAGATACGAAACTAATACCGCAACAAATCCAAATATTAATACACCAAATAATCCATTTAATACCTGTGTGTCTGTACTAGTTGTCATTTCTGCTGCAAAATTACCAATTGAAATACTTATTACGTAATCAAATAAACTAAGTTCTGAAACCTGTTTTTTACCAATAAGTTTGGTCATAAAAAACAAAAATATCAAAGATATAATTGCTCTTTCCGATACAAGCATTATTTCATGCCAATTAGTATTTATTATATCTTTTATCACATTAATCACCATTAATATTGTTGTCAAAAAAATTTTATGTATACAAAAAAAGCCACTTAGGCTTTTTATAACTCTTGTTTTGATATTGTTATTAATGGTCTTATTAAATTTTTCATAGGGTAATCAGTACTACCTATAAAACCACCAAAGACGTTTGAAATAGTATTGGGATACTCTCCTTGTGCCGTACTTAAATAATAAGGTTTTGAAAGAAGCATCCATGATGGGGCGTTATAACAAGAATTATTAGTACATCCAAGAATTGTTGCCTCATTATAAGATAATAAGTTTATTTTTAAACTTTTTTTATTTAAATAATTTTTATAATTTTGTAAATAGGGATATATTAAAGATTTTTCATTTAATACGTGAGTTGGTTCATGATTTTTATGAACATCACCGTTCCAATAATTTGAATCTGAAAAAGATATTTCTGATGGATTCGTGGAACTTTGCTTATTTTCATTTACATCAAGAGCATGCACAGATAAAGCAGTAACTTCAGTTTCACTTTCTCTAATTACGTAAAAACACTCATTATTAATACATACTTTATCCCCTATTTTATATTTATCATTAATAGTCCCTAAGTATTCTACGTTTATTTTTTCATTATTTTCTACCGTGATACTATACTTAGTATCTAAATCCGATATACTACTGTTTTCTTTATCAAACGGATCTTCAAATTCATCTAAGTAACCAAGTCCAGCTAATCCTTCTATACTACTACAATAATTAACGTACTCACTTTCCTCAATCAAACATGTTTTAGCAGCTTTAGCAATCGTTTTTTTGTTTATTTCATTGCTATCAATTCTAGCCTTTTTTATTATTTTATTTACGCTCATAGCTGCTATAACAATTATTACTGCCAATATTACTATAACTGCTAAAAGTTCAATTAAAGTAAACCCTTTTTTATTTTTCATAAATACTCCCTTATTTTTCGCAAAAATATTCTTCATTTGCTACCTTATAACAAATACTTATTCTTTTATAACCACTAATGTTTACAATTATGTTGTCTTCCTTTTTCAATACCTCTTTATAACTTTCATTATCTATTTTGTATTTAACAGCAGTAATCATTTTTCCACATTCTATCTTGTTATGATAAACTGCACAAGAAGAAGCCTTTTTATTATATACACTGCCAACATTATATTTTGGATTAAAATCTAACATTATTATATTATATCCTATAATCACCACCACAGAAATTATAATAAAAACAAATAAACATACGAAAATTGATTCTTTTTTTGTTTTATCATCAGCAAGTTTTGGTCTTCCAACTCTAGGCTTTTCATTTTTTTTAATCATTTTGTGCCTCTTCATTTATTACATTTACTTTACCTTTTTCAATAATACTACTTTTTGAAATAGTTCTCACGCTAGTTGTTCCATCAACAACATACTCCAAGTTAAAATAAATAACTCTAGTTACATCGCTTTCTTCAAATAATACAACATCTGCTAGTGAACTTGAATCAAGGCCAACGTAACTACCGTTTCCTATTTTATAAGCTATTTTATTTACGCTAGCGTTTTTACACGTAACATCATACCTTGCTTGGTTTGCTTTGACATCTTTTATTTGTAAATCACAAGATCCATTTATCTTACTTGTAGTTTTTATCTCTGATTTAATTGTTTTTGTATGATACTTACTAACCTTGCTATTATTTGGATAATAGACAACCTTAAAAGTTATGGATTTATTAAGTTGTTCTTTAGAAAACCTTACTTCATCACTAACCTTTTTAGTAAGTAATTTTTCATAATTTTCGTTACCAACTTTATATTGTATTTCTTTTATTTTAGCATTTTTACAATCGGCTATGTAGGAAATACCTTCACTTGTTCTTGCAAGAGATGTAAATGAACACTTTCCTTCGGCGTTTTTAATTACTTTTACGTTAAATTCAGTGCTTAAATTACTACCATCTTTAGTAGTTGCCGTAATAATTGCATTTCCCACTCCCGTGCCGGTTATTTTTCCACCAGCATCAACTATTGCAACGTTTTTATCAGATGATTCGTATATAATATCCTTATTAGTAGCATTTGCTGGTAAAACGGTTAAATATGCCTTTCTAGCCGTTCCAACCTTTAATGTTATGTCTTTAACAAGTGGGCTTATTTCATCTACTAAAACGTTTTGGCTAATGTTATTTTGCACTATAGCACCCTTCAAGTTCAAATTTCTAAACCCAAATAAAGTTCCGTATCCAAAAATCAATAGTAAAATAACAAACGTAAAAGAAATACCCGCAATTATCAAAGATTTTTTCTTAGTCTTTTTATCAGCAAGTTTTGGTCTTCCAACTGGATTTTTACTATCATCTTCAAAACCTAAATATTCTACTATTTCCTTTTTCATAATTCTCACTCCATATATTATTCTCTATTAAAATATTATCATTAAAAATATTCCCAGTAAACAAAATTATATACGTAGTGTAAATAAAAATGACAAGGAAAAACAAGCCTTTACAAAGACTTGTTTTAATGTTTTATAATTCTGATTTTGATATTGTAATTACCGGACGAAGGCCAATAAGATTTGAATCATACATATCTGAATATAATTGACCTTTAGATACTGACCCCCCATGCTCTGGTGTAAAAGCAATTGCGTATACAAACACATAACTTTCTGCGGTTGATAACCAATAACCAGTTGAATAAACCCATGAATTTGATGAAGAGCAAATCTTCGCCGAACCATCACTACTATTTGTATTACAGCCTAAGTTAACAGCCTCATTATACGTTAAAATTTTAGTACTAACGCTTGTTTTGTTTAAAGTGTTTTTAATATAATTTTCATAATTTTTTAATGGTGCATAAAGATTTGAATTACTATCAAACACATCCGCTGGGTAACTGCTGCCATATTTTGAATTTAATCCGCTGTCTGCAGTACCCCAATATCCGTGATAACAATGTTCCATAGCAGCGACACAATTATTTATTTTGTTAGCATCACTATTTACTACAGAATCAAACGGTAGTACTCCTACGACTGGAAGTTCTGGTTGAGGATCTTCTTCATCACTGGCCGCCGGAACATATCTAAGACCTTTAGCAGTAGAATTTTGAAGTCCATATCCCTCGGTGGATGAGGATATTGTTTTACTTTCAAAATTTTCATCTATAGTAGTTCCTACTAGTAAATTATACTTAGCAAGTGCTGTTACAGTACTTCCATTATCTCTTATTACATAAAAGTCTTCACTTACCTTTGT
>URFW01000004.1 GCA_900547225.1 uncultured Mycoplasmatota bacterium | reverse complement strand
ATTATCTATTTACATTATAATATTATTATTTATTTTTTCATACTTTTTTACTACTTCTTTTACATTTATTTTACAAAAGAAACAATCTAAATTAGATTGTTTCTTTCAAATACATTAACATTATCTTTGGTATAGATATTTACTTTAGCAGGTTTTGTTATTTTACAAAAACAAAGTCCATTTATAACTACATCTTTATTACACTTCAAATCAAAACTAGTTAATTTTAAGTTTCTTAACTTATCATTAGTATTTAAATTTATTCTGTTTATACTTATATTATTTGACAAATAAACGGTAAAACTATTTTGATTTTCCGATAAATAATCTATTCTTGCATAATCTTCAATAAGCAAAGATTGATTTGGCTTCATTTGATAAGTTCTTGGTTTTATTTCTACCTTAGGAAATACTTTTTTAACTTCTTTTGCATTTAAATTCGTTAAGTAATTGTTATGACTTACTAATCCCGGTGTATCAATTAAAATTATATCATCATTCAATTTAACTTCTATTAAATCCATCGTAGTAGCAGGAAGACTACTTGTTGTTATAAAGCCATCAGCATGTCCATATAGTTTCATTAAAGCATTAATAAGTGTTGATTTTCCAGCGTTTGTGTTTCCTGCCAAATAAACTCGTTTACTGGTTTTGTATTTAATTATTTTATTATAAAGTAAATCAATATTATAATTCTTATTACTACTTACGAATATTATTTCTTTTACATTAAGTGAGTAATTTTTTTTTATATAGTTTATAAGTTTATATTCTTTAACGGATTTTGGCAATAAATCTTTTTTTGTTATAACAAGAATCACATTACCACTAAGTTTGTTTATATAATTAATACTTTCATCAAGTGTAAATATATCACATAGAAAAAGAATTAAGTCATTTTTTGATGATATATTATTAAATATTTTTTCATATTCATTTATATCTTTTTCTACTATTTTATAATCCCCATAATTCTTTATTCTGAAACATCTTTTACATATAATAGATTTTTCAAAGTTTTCTTTTTCTACAAATCCAGGTTTATTTTCATCAGCGGTTTGAAATAAAGCTCCACAACCAATGCACTTTTTAATCATAATACTCACCCCTGATAAGCAAACCTTTTTTCTTAAATTTTTTGAATATTGCTTTTTCTATCTGTCTATTAAGCCAAGTTTCCGTTTCATCTATTTCACTCATTGGATTAACTAATATCGTTGTTATCTTCATTTTATTTCCACCATTAATATCAGTTAATAATTGATCTCCAATAGATGCAACCTCGTTACTTTTTAAATCATATTTTTTTAAAATATACCTATATTTAAATGAAAAAGGTTTAAGAGAAATACACGCTATATCAACATCATAAAAATCTCCGAACTTACTTACTCTTTTAGGAAAATTGTTTGAAAATAAAATAATTTTAAAATCCTTTTTTAGAGTATCAAATAATTTTTTTGTTTCCTTATATAAAATTACCTCTTTAGCTGGAGATATAGTATTATCAAGATCAAATAATAAGCATTTAATACCTTTATTTTTAAGTTTCTTATAATTTATCGTAAAAATACTTTCATTATATATATCTGGCAAAAATCTCTTTAACATTATAAATCCTCCTTCAAAACTTCAACATCATTATCGTTTTTATTACCATTAAAATTAGTTTTATTATATAGTTTTACTCTCTTTTTTCTATCATTACTTATAAGATACTCATCATACGTCATTAAATATTTATGTTTATCATCATAAGTCCCATTACTTAGATATATTTTATTTAAGTACATGGTTCTTTTAGAGAATATTATTGCGATAGCAAATAATCCAATCATTATTAAAGTTAAAGGTAATACCTCTAATAAAATGGCTACTAAAGCGCTAGTTTGACCTATACTTCCTAGCAATTCCATAATGTTATTAAATGTCCCATGTATAAACGATGATAATAATAAAGCCATCAAAAAATTTATTATTTTCTTCGTTTTATCTTTTGAAAACGTTCCAAGACTCACAAAGTAACCTATTACTATTCCACATATTACATGTAAAGGAATTGTTGTAACATCTCTCATAAGTGCCAAACTAATGCTACTTGATACCGTACTTTCCGAAAAAGCATACATCAAGTTTTCAAGCCCCGCGAAAGAAAGAGCGATAAGCATCATGTAAACAACTCCATCATAAATATCATCATAATACTTATTATCAAATATAAACAAGAAGAAAATAAGCATTTTAGATAATTCTTCTATAAATGCCCATGCGTATGACAAAAATACATTTGAAGCAAAATAAGGCATTATTAATTGTTCAAAATATCCTGAAAGTGCTATTGTTAATATGCCCGATAATAAACATATTACAATGTTTTTAGTGGGTTCTTTGCTCTTTCTATCACTATATAAAACAAATCCCACCAATATTAAAGTTGGCACAAGGGAAACTAAAATTACTAATAATCTCTCATAAAAATAATAGTAATTATTAAATAAATCAAAGTTTAAACTAAAATTAATCATAAAACTCCTCCTATTATTTTATTAAAGAAAATTCATCACGTTTTTTCTCATATATCATACTTATATGTCTCTTTATCCTTTTTATTATAACATAAATGAATATTATTTTTTCATATAATTTGTTAGGAGTGATAAATTTGTTTTTAAGTATTATAACAGAAATAATAAAGGGAATAATTATTGGTATGGGAAGTTATGGAACAAAGACGTTTCCTGATCCACTAAGTAAAGATGAAGAAAATAATCAAATAAAACTGATGTTATCTGGAAATAAAGATGCCAGAAATAAACTAATTGAACATAACTTAAGATTAGTTGCACACATTGTAAAAAAATATGATAATGGAAAAAATGATTTAGATGATTTAATTAGCATTGGAACCATCGGTTTAATAAAAGGAATTGATACATTCTCAAATAAAAATGGCACAAGACTTACAACATATGCCGCAAGATGTATAGAAAACGAAATACTAATGTATTTTAGAAGTGATAAGAAAAATCAAAAAAACATAAGTATAAATGAATCAGTTGGATTTGACAAAGATGGCAATGAAATATCATTTATAGATATTTTAAAAACACCTAATCCAGATTATGTAAATGACATAGATCTTCAAGATAATATTAAATTATTATATAAATACATAAATATATTAACAAGTAGAGAAAAAGAAATAGTAATAAAAAGATATGGTTTATTTAACACGAAAGAACAAACTCAAAAAGAAATTGCAAAGGAGTTTAAAATATCAAGGAGCTACGTTTCAAGGATAGAAAAAAGAGCCTTAACAAAAATATTAAGAGAATTTATAAGAAACAAAAAATACCAAGATTAATTGGTATTTATTTTCTTATTGTATATATAATTCCACCTACAAGTCCAAACGCAATCATGGTTAATCCCATAATTATAAGTGGATTTTTTTCTGCGTTTATTTTTGATGTATTACTACTTTTTTTATCATTTTTAGATACCGTTAAAACATACTCTTTTTTTGTACCATCTTCTGCAGTTACTATTATTCTAACTTTAGAGCCATCTTTTAGTTTTTCATTACCCTCTACTTCAACGGTTGAATTTTCATCTGACAAAACGTAGTATAACGTTAATGTTTTAACTTTTTTGTCAACCTTTATGGTATACTTATATTTATTTTCCTTAAATTTAAAGTCACTAACCTCATCTATTGTTAGTTCTTTTAAGGTCGCATCTGACGTTAAAGCCTCCCTCTTTACATTTAATGTGTAAGCTTTTTTTGTACCATCTTCTGCAGTTACCGTAATAGTTATTTTATTATTCTCTCCAGCCTTTAACTCCTCATTAGCATTGTTGCTAATGATAACATTAGCCTTAGCATCCTCTAACGTTGCGTTTATTTGAACCGTTTTAACGGTTCCTAAAACATCAGCGGAATATTCATAAACGTTAGGATCAAAAGAAGGTGTTATTAAAACTTCATTATTATCATCTCCAATAACACTTAAGCTTTTCAAATTAGCATTATTCGATTTTGCAGGTGCTGTCGTTGTTTGAGCCTGCGTTGTTTCTTGTGGTTTCTCTTTTGCTGGTGCTTTATTTATTTCAACGTCTGCATGCACGGTTGATTCTGAATCCCCAGGTTTTTTAAGTCCAAATGTAAAACGTTTATTTTCTTTTGTACTATACTTAAAATTAAAAGTTATTTTACCATTTGTTGTTATTTTTTTACCGTATGGATCATTAGAATTTTGAGCTGGTGTATTGCATGTTATTTGGTAATTCTTATCATATGTAAGAACATATCCATTTGCATCAGTTACATCAACAATGATATTTTTGCTTTTTCCATCAGCAGTAGCACTAATGCTTATGGCTTTAACGCTTATAATGCCAATGAAATTTGTTAACGCTAGTACTAAAAAAATATTTAAAAATCTCTTCATATAAACACCTCGTTATTCTAAATATAATTTTAATATAAATAAAAAGATAAGTCAATTTTAACTTACATATATTTACAAATTATCTATAATCTTTCTTATCTCATCTTGTATATCATCTATGCTTCTTAAGTTTCCATTTAAATCACATTTTACAACATCAAAATCAAGATACCCTGCAACAAACATTGAATTATCATACACTTTTTTCATTAACTTTATATCACGCTCATAAACGTCTTTTTTAACCCCATCATTACTCTTTCTTTTATTTCTCATATCAGTTACCAAATTAAAGTCTGCAGTTAAAAATATTACTTTATCAGGCTTTTTTATACCAAGCTTATTATATTCATAATCCATAACATAATCTATGAAATCTTTTTTTTCATAATAGTCATCCATTAATGATGATTGATAAATTAAGCTAGACGTTGTATATCTATCAAGCAAAATAATATCTCCTTTATCATAAGCAGTTTTTAACTTGTCATTCCAAGTAATTGATCTATCTACTGCATATATACTATTTACTAAGTATGGTGATAAATCGCTTGGATTTCCAAAGTCTCCATTTAAATAATACTCCGTTAATTTTCCTTGTTTTGAATCATACGTTGGAAAATGATGACTACATACACTATATCCATTTTTCTCTAAATATTCCTTCAATAAATTATACTGAGTTGTTTTTCCTATTCCATCGCAAGCTCCTTCTATTACGATTAATCTTCCTTTCATAAAAGCCTCCTACTATCTTTCTAATGCCTATGATATCATTCTATATAATTAAGTGTCAAGAACAAAAAAGATAGCAATATCATCCTTTACTATCTTTTTATGCTTCTTTTATAACGCAATTAATACCAGAATTAACTTTATTTATAAAGTCTTTTGATGCTTGATCTTTTACATACACGGTTGCTTTTACACTTTGCAACATCTGATTATAATAAGGTGAATTACTAAAATCAAACGTAGATAAATCTAAAGTCGTTAATGATGTGCATCCATAAAATACCCTTGATATATATTTGGCACTAGTTATTTGCCATCCTAATACATTTATATCTTTAAGCGATGTACAATTTAAAAACATACTTCTAAAATCAGTGGCACTTGCAACATCCCAACCGCTTAAATCAAGTGACGTTAACGAACTACAATATGAAAACATTCCATCCCAGTCAGGATTATCACCTCTAAAATTTGTAACTTTAGAAGTATCAAAATTTTCAACACTTAATTTTGTTAATTTTGAACAATGCTCAAACATAGAACCCATATTAGTTACATTAGATGTATTAAACTTTGATACGTCAAGATTAGTCAAAGACGTACATTGTCTAAACATTTGATACATGTTAGTTACGTTTGATGTATCAAAGTTTGATACGTCAAGACTGGTAAGCAAAAAACATTTATAAAACATACCAGACATGGTCTTAACGTTGGAAGTATTAAACTTTGATACGTCTATAGATGAAAGTAAGTTGCACTCATTAAACATATTCGACATATTTGTCACTTTAGAAGTATCAAAATTTATAATATTTAGCATCGTAAGCGACGAACATCTTCTAAACATGTTATACATATCAGTTACTTTAGACGTATTAAAATTTGATAAATCAAGCTCTGTTAGTGATTTACAATTATAAAACATATTTGCCATGTAAACAGCATTAGAGGTATTCCATTTTGATAAATCAAGTGATGTTAAAGACGTACAGCTCGCAAAAATCCCATCCCAGTCGTGATTACTGCCAGTAAAATTAGTAACTTTTGAAGTATCAAAGTTCGAAACGGCCAAAGAAGTAAGAGAAGAACAACCTTGAAATGTAGAACCCATATCCGTAACCATTGAAGTATCAAAATTACCTATATCTAGCTTTATCAAACTCTTACAATTTTCAAAGGTTTCACTTAAACTCCTGTTTTTACTTGTATTCCATTTCGATAAATCTAATGAAACCAATTTAGCACATCCCATGAACATTCTTTGCATACTAGTTACGTTTGATGTGTCCCAATTTGATATATCAAGATTAGTTAGTGATGAGCAACTTGAGAATAAATAATTCATTTCACTTACATTTGAAACGTTCCAAGTACTTACATCTAATGTTTGAAGAGAACTACATCCATTAAACATTTCTCTTATGCTAGTGATTTTAGAAGTATTCCATTTCGATAAATCTAATTCCGTTAGTTTAGAACAAACATTAAAAGCAGCTAGAGTACTTTTTAAATTTTTCGTATTAAAGTCTGCAACATCAATGTTTGTTAGTGCTTTACACGCAGAGAACATAAAAGCAATGCTTGTTACGTTTGATGTGTCAAATCCGGATACATCAATTGAAGATAGCACACTACAATTTTGAAACATATAGCTCATGTTCGTTACGTTTGAAGTATTAAAATAATTCATAGAATCAAAGCTAACTAACGACGAAAAATTTTGAAATAAATATGCTGACCATGATGGTGCGTATACTTCTCCTACCCCACCAATATATAATTCGTATAACCCGTTATTATCAGAGTCTTTATATGATGCTATTACAGTGCTATCTTTGTTTGCAGAAGCATCCCAATACCCTATCGCATTTTCTACTGGATCTAGTGTTGGTAAAAAGGTTATACTTTCAACCTTATTTTTTGCTATTGTTCCGTTATAAAAGGTGCTTGTTCCAGATCCACTATTTCCTGTCATTAATACTGATTCTGGCTTCTTAAAGTCAAACTTAAGCACTGTATCTAAATTGGTATTGCTAGGAAGAGTCGTTATGCTATTTTTATATTTTATCTTTACAATAAATTCTTTTGTTGTAGCAGGCTCTATTAATTCTTTTATTCCTATACCATTTATTACGTATTCCATATTATCATTATTATTTATTTCTTGAGATATGGAATTTATCCACATTGCTACATTTCCCTTATTTACCACTACAACTTTATATGATACCGTAGAATTAACTTGCTTTAAATCTACTCCTAATTTAATCGTGTTTTTACTATAATTACTATTATAATTTTCTAATCCTACGTTTTCTGTTTCATATAATGATACGCTTGTTATTCTTATATCTGCATCTACTCTAAATGTTGCTTCTCCACTTATTTTTAACTCTCTATTTAACGCTGCATAACCTACTGATAAACATAATGTAAAACATGTAAAAAGTAAAAACAGCATTAAATTGGTTCTGTTTTTATATTGTTTTCCCACTTTTATCTTTCTATATTTCATACTTATCTACCTCATTTTAGTTATGCTCTCATATTTAGTTTATCATACGCTTTTTAATTCTTTATAACCTTGCAAGATTAACTTATCTTCCTATTGTTTATAATATCATATACCCCACATCGGGTGTCAATAGGAATAGATTTGTTTATAAAAAAACAGCCTTATTTAGGCTGCATATTATTTTATAAAGCTTATTACTTTGTCTATTCCAATTAGATATATTATTAAAGCTGCTAAATCCAAAATTAATAATAATGATAAAACTACAATTATTAATATTTTGCTATTACTCTTAGGCTTAACATTTTCTTCATTATCAGGAGTTAAATTAGACGTTTCATTTTTATCTTCTTGTTGCTGTGATAAATTATTACTTTCTTTAACTTTATCATCAGTTTGATCAGAATTTTCTTCGCTATCTTTTGTCTCTGAAACTTTATCTTTTTCATTAATATTTTCTAACGATGGAGTTTCATCTAATATTGGAATCATATCATTATTATCTGACGTAATACCATCAATAGCTTGATTATTTTTTTGATCACCACTATCTGAAACATCCTCCATTTCATTTAATTCTTCTAAAGCATCTTCGTTTAACGTTTCTTTTTTTTCAGTATTAGGTTCCATATATACCTCCGTAATATATAAGTATTATACATTAATTAGAACAATTATTCAATACTTAAAAGCATCAAGCATCATTATAATTATCTCATTTGAAACAAACAGCTTATCTTCTTTTATATATACGTATTTACCTGTCTCGGTAAGAAAATTATTTCTAACTAAATCTTTATAATCAAATGCATCTTCTAATAAAACATCATATTTTTTGTAAAAGATATCTTTATTAATACCACTTATTTTCCTTAACGAAAGCATAACTTCATCTTTCATTAGTTCATTTATACTTAATTTTTCTTCGTAAACTCTGGTTATACCAGCATTATATTTAAATACGCTTTTAGTATTATCATACCTAATATTATTAACAAACCCAGAGGCTCCCGCTCCAAATCCATAGTAATTATCATTATTCCAGTAAGTTAAATTATGTCTTGATTCATACTTTTCTTTTGCAAAATTACTTAATTCATAATGATTATATCCATTATTTTTTAAGTAATCTAATATTAGATAATACATTTTATTTTGAATGTCATCACAAGTTTCTTTAATGTTTTGTAACTTAATGTTAGTGTGTTCTTCTATTATAAGTGCATACGTACTAATATGCGGAACATCTAGCATTTTTATTATTTCTAAATCACTTTTTAAATCATTTATACTTTCACCAGGAAGTGCATACATTAAATCAATATTTATATTGGAAAAATATCTTTTTGCTAGGTTTATATTTTCTATCATTTTCTTTTTATTAATGTCCCTATTTAATACTTTAGAATACTTTTCATTAAAAGTTTGAATACCTATACTTATTCTATTTACACCACCACTTTTTAAAGCGAGAAGCATTTTTTCATTTATATCTTCATAATTACACTCAAACGTATATTCATAATCATGGTTTAATTTAAATGTTTTAAGAATATAAATTAACTTATTTAAATTTTTAGAAGATAACGAACTAGGTGTTCCACCACCTATATACAATGTATCTAATACTTCGTTTTTATAATTTTTACTTATTTCTTTTTTTAAATTATCAAGATAACCATCTACCACTAGTTCATTATAATAATTCTTACAAAAATCACAGTATGAGCATATTTTTT
The DNA here is from genome assembly GCA_900547225.1 of uncultured Mycoplasmatota bacterium. Taxonomy (GTDB): domain Bacteria; phylum Bacillota_I; class Bacilli_A; order RF39; family UBA660; genus Aphodocola. The sequence continues at coordinate 127,389 of URFW01000004.1, read as the reverse complement.
TGCAAAAAGGAATGTGTATGTAACAACTTTTTATCATTGAAATATCACTCTTTCACCAGAAAGTTCTTCACTTTCAATATAATCATCATAACAACTATCACAATAATTAATTATTTTTTCTTTATCACCCAATATATTAATTGGAAGAATAACGGTTAGTTCATGATTTAATATTGCCTGATTATATATACCACCATCCTCTGTCATACTCATAGATATAATAAGTGGTTTTGAATATTTATTATGATTTAATACATAATATGTTAAATGCCCACCATCATAGCCTTCATAAGGTTTTATAAAGTCATAATTAGGACTAATTTTATTATTATTTACAATATCATATAAATAAGCGCAATCTTTTTTATATACTATTATTTTCTCATCATCTATACCATAATAACATACCATTTTAAGTAAAGGATTAACCGGAATTATCTTATCATTTTTCTTTGTAAACTCTGTTTTTTCCAAATCAATTACATAAAATAAATCATCAGAAACTTTATATATTGCTTTATTATTTTTATATACCGATATATCATTATCAAACAAATAATTATCTACTTCATCTTTTGTTGCAATACTTTTTCTAAAAGGAACCAAAACCGTACCATCTTCTTTTATAACTGATGTTATAACAATATATCTATCTTCACCTATTTTATTTGTATATAAAATAGGAATATAACCATCTATTATAGTAGCATTATCTAAATCAACGTTTATTATATTATCTTTATATTTTATTTCAATTATTTTTTTTAATTTCATTTTATATGTCCATTATCAATAAAAGATGGAACATTAGATTCTGATACTAAATCTATTTTCTTTTTTTCATCATCGGTTAATAAATTAGAGTGAACGATTTCATAAATAGTTGAACGAGGTATTTGAAATTCTTCTTCAGCTTGTCTATATGTTGCACAATTTTTAATTATATAATCATATATTTTTAATGCTTCATCTCTTGTATAACTTGACTTTCTAACACCTGTTTGACCACCTTTTACTTTTCCCTTTTGTTCATTTTCATATTTTTTTAATACTATTTTTTTATAAAGTAATCTATCTTTTTCATCTTTAGAACCACATAATCTTGCAAAATAATTGTTTAATGTTTTTTTTGATTTTATGCCTACATATAAAGCGGCATCTTCTAACGTAACATCATTATTAATGTAATATAAAGCTGCTTTTCTTATACTTTCAACATCTATCATAATATCCTCCTAATTACTATCTACTTTTAAAACTGATAAGAACGCCTCTTGCGGTATTTCTACATTTCCTACTCTTTTCATCCTTTTTTTACCTTCTTTTTGTTTTTCTAATAGTTTTCTTTTTCTTGATATGTCACCACCATAGCATTTAGCAAGCACGTTTTTCTTAAGTGCCTTAATATCACTTCTAGCAATTGCTTTAGTTCCAATAACAGCTTGTATAGGAACTTCAAATAATTGTCTTGGAATTAATTTTCTTAGGTTTTCTACTACTGCTTTACCACGAGTATATGCAAAGTCTTTGTGCGTAATAATAGATAATGCATCAACTTCTTCTTTGTTAATTAAGATGTCCATTTTGACTAAATCACTTGGTTTATATCCAATTAATTCATAATCAAAGGAAGCATATCCTTTTGTAAAAGATTTTAATTTATCAAAGAAATCATAAACAACTTCAGATAAAGGCATTTCATAGTGAATGTTTACCCTAGTTTTGGTAATATAGTCCATGTTTATGTAATCGCCCCTTTTATCTTGACAAAGTTCCATAACAGGTCCTATAAACTCACTAGGAACAAAAATATTTGTTTTTATATAAGGCTCTTTTATTTCCTTGATTTTAGTTCTATCAGGCATTTCATTCGGGTTATCCACAAATAATTCTTCACCACTTGTAAGAGTTACTTCATACACAACGGATGGACTTGTTGCAATTATATTTATACCAAACTCTCTTTCAATTCTCTCTTCCGTAACATCCATATGAAGCATTCCTAAAAATCCACATCTAAAGCCAAAACCTAATGCAACAGATGTTTCAGGTTCAAAAGATAGTGCTGCATCATTTAGTTTTAATTTTTCAAGAGCATCACGTAAAAGAGTATATTTATTTGACTCAGTTGGATAAAGACCGCAAAAAACCATCGGTTTCATGGGTTTATAACCTGAAAGTGCCTCTCCTGGCATCTTTGATAAGGTAATTGTATCGCCAACTTTAATATCACTAACACTTTTAATTGAAGCACATAAATATCCTACTTCTCCAGCACTTAACGTATTAACCTTTTTCTCTTGAGGAGTATGTTTTCCTAATTCTACTACTTCATATTCCGCATCAGATGATATCATCTTTATTTTATCACCAACAGATACTTTCCCGTTAACTATCCTGGTCCATATTATCGCACCTCTATAAGATTCATAAAAACTATCAAAAATTAAACCTTGCAGTTTTTCATTTTTATTACCACTAGGGGCTGGAATCCTATCTACTATGGCATCTAAAAGCTCATCTATTCCATATCCTGTTTTAGCACTAGTTAAAATAATATCTTCTTCCTTAAAACCAAAGGTTGTAATAATTTCTTCTTTTACTTTGTCTATGTCCGCATTTGGTAAATCTATTTTATTTATAATTGGTATTATAGTAAGATTGTTTTCCAAGGCAAGATAAAGGTTTGCAAGTGTTTGTGCTTCTATTCCTTGAGCAGCATCAACCACTAAAATAGCTCCTTCACAAGCTGCCAAAGAGCGCGATACCTCGTATGAAAAATCCACGTGTCCTGGGGTATCTATTAAATGGAACATATAGTCTTTACCATTTTTTTTATAGGTAAGTTCTACCGCGTTTAACTTTATTGTAATACCACGTTCTCTTTCAAGATCCATATTATCTAACATCTGGTCTTTAGACTCTCTTTTTGTAACCGCTTCTGTTTTTTCCATTATTCTGTCAGCAAGAGTTGACTTGCCGTGATCTATATGCGCTATTATACTAAAATTTCTTATGTTTTCTTTTTCCATAAATTTTCACCTACTACCCTATTTTACCACATTGATTAAAAAGGAAAAAGCCCTTTATTAAAGGCTTTTTCGTAAAATTTCAATTTGTTTTTTAGTAATACCTGTGATATCTGTTATGTCTTTAATTTTCATACCTTTTTTAAGTAACTTTCTAGCAGTTTCCATGTTGGCTTCTTTCTTGCCTTCTTCTTTAGCATACTTTAAGTCAAGCCTCTTCATCCAAGAGTCCATCTCTTCTTTTACATATATTCCTTGTAATATTTCATCATCAGATAACTTACATATCTTTTCGTTTACTTTATCCATTACATCATCACATTCTGATACTTCCTTTAATTCTCTTTTATTATCTAATATCATTAAAGCAAGCTCCATTTCAAATGTATTTAACTTATCTTTATTATAATACATATCTTTTATTTTTGAAAAATTTACGTGATATATTATTGGATCATTACTTTCTATATAGTCACATCTTTTCTTACCGTTTTTTCTTTTTTGTACTTTTTTATAAATCGTTCGACAAATTACGACATTTAAAAAAATCCTTAAATTTAAGGATTTAATTAATTTCTTCTAAGTAAAGTCTATCTTTATAATAAGCCTTATAGGCTTTAGCTTTTTTGCTACTTTTTATTACGCTTATAAATTGATCAGTAAATTCTATAGCTGCACAATTATCTACGCATAACGCAAGTTCATTTTTATTATCTTCTAATACTTTTTTTAAATCTTCCATCTTTTTAGGATCACTAGAAAAGTGAGGCACAAACATATAATCTATAAATCCTAGGCCATCTACTTTAACGTAGTTATCTGAGATGTTATTTATTATTTCCGTATCAGATAAACCGCTTTTTAAATACGCAATTGCTCCTGCAGATATTCCCGCTAAAACAGAATTTGTATCAAGTTTTTCTCTAAGCATTTTATCAATACCATTTTCTTTTAATACGTTAACTAGTTTAACGGTATCTCCGCCACCAATATATATTATGTCCGCTTTTCTTATTTTTTCTTCCACGACTTCTATATGTGTTAGCGTTTTATTAGATATCTTACCAGTTTCGCATCCTAAGTTTTTATAAATGTCTTTAATTAACTTATAGTATGAATCCGCAAAATTACTTGCAAGACCAATAAATAAAAAGTTAGGTTTTTCCTTACCGCACAACTTAACAATTCTTTTATCTATCGCCCCTGTTTCGTATTTAGTTTCACTTTTTCCTATATCGCCACCACCAATTAGCATTAATTTCATATTTACTCCTTCTTTCTTAAAGCTTCCATTTTAGCTTTTATTATTTTAATTCTATCTTCTTTTTCTTTATCATCTTTTAAATACGCACCATCTTTTTTAATTACAATATCAGTTTCTTTTATAGGAAACGAAAAACATTCTTTTTGAACCGTTATCTTTTCACCATTTAAGATATTTTCAAGTAAAACGATATCATCTTCCACTTTATCTACCGCATATTTCATAAAATCACCTACCCGTTAGTATCCGTCTCTAAAGTTTGAACGCTTAAATTCTTACCGTCTGATGTAAATGTTATCGTACCATCTAAATCAGTCCTATAAACTTTAATGTTTCTTTTATTTAGTTTATCTAGCGTTCTATTAGATGGGTGATTATATGTGTTATTTTTACCAACGGAAATAACCGCGTATTTTGCACCAACACTATCTAAAAATTCATCAGTTGAACTATACGTAGAACCATGATGAGCAACTTTTAAAACATCACTTTTAATGTCATCATCATATATTTCTTTTTCAACGTTACTAGTTGCATCACCCGTTAACAAAAATGAAGTTTTACCATAAGTTAACTTTAAAACTATCGAAGAATCATTTATGTCGTTTGTCTCATCACCAGAATATATAACTTTTATATTTGCATCACCAAGTTTAAGAGTATCTTCCTTATTTGGAACAGTATATTTTAAGTTGCGCCTGTCAAGTGCATCTAACACATCCATAAACGTTTTAGTGGTAGATAATTTATTAGGCATATAATAATTATCTATTTTAAAATTATTAATTATATCATCCATACCACCTATATGATCTTCATGAGGATGGGTCGCAAAAACGTATGTAAACTCTCCTATTCCAAGACTTTTAAAGTAGTTAACTAATTTTTCTCCATCTTCATTATTACCAGCATCTATAAGCATATTATAATTACCATTTCTAATCAACACCGAATCTGCTTGACCAACGTCAACAAACGAAACAGAAAGATTCCCATCTATTTTTGCATCTACCTTATCACTTTTTGTACTATCATTTATAGATGCTGCCGTTTTAGAAATATCGTTTAAAAAATCACTTTTAAATACCGCAACAAGTAAAATGACAATTCCTATTATTATTTTTATTAATTTATTTATTTTTTTATCATTCATGAATTATCTACTTCCTATCCTTTATAATTATATCAAAAAAATGAAGTATTTAACTATTTTTTAAATAGTAACTTACTCCATTTTTATCTTTTTTCTTTTCTACATCAAATGAATCTAAATAATTATCTATGTAAACATCTTTTTTAGTTTTTATTTTAGATATTTCTGCATCTTTAAAATCCCTTAGTCCAATATTTAGAACATCATTTAACATAATCATACCCACCATACTATTAAACTCAGAATCATCAAAGTTATACTTAACCATTATTTTATTTTCTTTTCTTACAAAATATACCTTTCCAACATAGTGTTTTCTATATTTTAGATATATCTCATAAATACTAAACTTATCATTTTTTATTAATAGTTTAAATTTTATTTCCTCCAAAAAACCACACACCCTTTTACTTTAGATTAAAAAAAAGCTTAATTTTAAGCTTCTTCTTTCTTAACAACTTCTTTTCCTTTGTAGTTGCCACATTCTGGGCAAACTCTATGTGGTCTAATCATTTCTCCACATTTAGGACATTTTACTGTTCCGTTAGCTTCAATTTTATAGTGAGTACGACGCATTCTTTTTCTTGTCTTACTAACTTTTCTGAATGGAACTGCAAATAATTGGATATCCAACTTTAACATATTCTCACTCCTTCCTTACTCTTTGATATAATCTTTTAACTTTGCGAGTCTTGGATCAATTACTTCCTCATTGGTATCTTCCGTAATAAGACGCCAGCCATCACCTTCAACTGGTTCATCACTTGCATCAGGCGCAAGAACTCTTAAAGGAACATCCACTAATATATTTTGCCATACAATCGGAAAAATATCAAGTCTATTTTGATTAATTTCTAATGAATTGTCATCATTTTCACCAATTATCTCATCTATTTCGCTACTAAATGGATATTCTACGTCTTTTAACGTTCTAGCACAAGGAAGTATCATTGTTCCTTTAATGGTTATATAAAGTTCATATTCTTCTTCATTATTAAATATATAACCCTCTACCTTGACAGGCGATATTCTTCTAATATCCGTATTTTTAAGCATTTCTTTGGGTACTATAACTTCGCCTTTAATAGGCAATTTATATAGATTATTATAAATAAGCTTAGTTAAGTCAATTATCATACAATCACCCCTTGTAAGGTAAATTATACTATCTTTTTAGTTTTCATGCAAGAATTTTTAATAAACTGTGTTATAATTGTTTAAAGCAAAGGAGTGCGTTATGAAATATTTATTTATTATTGCAATGAAAAAAGAAGCTGATGACATAATAAATCACTACAAACTAGATAAAATAGATGATAATTATTATAAAAAAGATAATTTAGAGCTTGTTATAACAGATGTATCAAGAAACGGAATTACAAGTGCACTTGTTAACTTAAATTGTAAATATAACATTAGTTATAAAGACTATATTGCAATTAACATTGGTATGGTAGGATCTAACAACTTAAAAGTTGGAGAAGTTGTTATGGCAACAAAAAGCTTTGGTTACCACTTTAATCTTACGCCTTTTGGAGACCCTTTATACCATGCTTTAAACTCACCTTTTAACTTAGAAAAGATAGACGGTATAAAGGGTGCCATATGTTACACATCAGATGGCTTTGTGCTTAAAACAGACATAAAGGAAGACGCTATATTCGATATGGAATTAAATGCTATAGTTAATTTTCCATTTAAAAAATACTACTCTATAAAAGTAGTATCAGATAGTCTTAATAATAAAGAGTATGATAATTTTGATTATCAAAAATCATTAGAAGAAGTAATAAAAGTAATAGACAAAATAATATAGGCCTATTACTTTTTTTCATAATAATTTATTATATCTTCATACAAATTAACATTAAAGGTTTTATTTTTTATTTCTTCTATCTCAAATTTATATGGAGGGTATAATCTATCTTTTACAAATGGAGTTTCAAGTATCTTAGGAACATCTTTTAATCTATCGTTATATATAATGTTAATTAAGTTTTGAAAACCAATCGTACCATACCCTATATTTTCATGTCTATCTTTATTGGAAGATAAAATGTTCTTAGAGTCATTTACGTGAATACATCCTATCTTTTCTATTCCAATTATGTTATCAAACTCATCTAAAAAGCAATCAAAATTAGACATATCATAACCAGCATCATTTAAATGACAAGTATCTAAACATACCATTAATCTTTGACTATTATTTACACCATCTATTATCCTTTTTATATGCTCTAATTTAAAGCCTACTTCAGTTCCTTTACCCGCCATTGTCTCAAGTAATATTGAAACAGTAGAATCAGCCTTTAAAACCTCATTTAAGGCATTTATAATACACTTTATTCCTCTATCTATATCAAGAGTGGTATAACTTCCTGGATGAAGTACTATTTTTTTAACACCAAATTTTTCTACTCTTTTTATTTCATCTTTCAAAAAATTAATTGCAAACAAATACTTTTCTTTATTTTCATTATTAGCCAAATTAATGATGTATGGAGCATGAACAATAACGTTTTTTATATCTATATTATTTTCTTTCATAAGTTTTAAAGCCTTATTTGTTAAATTATCGTCTATCTTACTTCTTTTAGTATTTTGAGGAGCTCCCGTATAAAACATAAATGTATTCTCTTCATAACCTAATGCTTCTTTTGTACTTCCTAAAAGCTGCGTATTACTCTTAAAAGATACATGTGAGCCTATTAATAACATATAAATCACCTCTTATTTTATAAATTCATTATACTAAATTTATAATAATAAATCAAAATAAAAAGAATTGAATAATTTCAATTCTCAAAATTATTATTCTGTCGCTGGTGATGTTGCTGTAATATTTCCATTACTATCAACGTAACATGAAATTGTTGGCTTCTTATCTCCTTCTGCTTTATCAATATCTACATGTGTTTTACCAATATTACCATTACTATATCCACTTACTAACTTAAATTCAGCTTTTTCAAATTCACCACCAGATGTTGCTGTAACCGTTACCTTCCATGCCGAAGAATTACCATCAACGTTAATAGTATAATCATCTGTATCATAATCAACTACATCATCTAGGCATTTTTCTCCTGAAGAACTACAAGTTTTAATTGATCCATCCGCTTGTTTTGTTTTTACACCATTAGCAGCCATTTTAAGAGTACTTATCATTGAGTTTGCTCTTGTTCTTGATATTGTTTTATTTATTTGTTGTGTTGCAATTACCATTATAATTGCTAATACTACGATAACCGCCAACAACTCGATTAACGTAAAACCTTTGTTATTCTTTTTCATTTTTTTCCTTCCTTTTCTTTTTTCTTTTATAGTAATTAGTTTTTTGCATTTTATCCTTAAGTTTAATAATTAAAAATAAGAATCTTTCTCTTTATCTTCTACTTACTATTATCAACAAAATAATAACATGATTAAATATTATTGTCAATATATTTGGATTTTAATAATTTATAATTATTAAATGTTTACACTATTTATACATTAAATTTTTTGCTATTGCGTCAGTACATTTTATTTTGTCCTGAAGACTCGGATGGACATATAAATTAAGTGTTAAAGCAATAGTTGAATGTCCAAGCAACTCACTTACAGTTTTATAATCTATTCCAAGTGATATGCATGTGCTAGCAAACGTATGCCTTAATGAGTGATAATTAAAGTGTTTAAGTTTTAATTTTTTTAATAAATTTGAAAAATAAATTCTATATACTCTAGGTTCAATATACTTTAAATTCCCAGATAATACATAATAATCATCTTTCTTTTTATTTTTAATGAGTGTTTTATATAAAGCATCATTTATTGGAATATCTCTACATGATTTTTTGCTTTTGGGAGTAGTTATTATCACTTTAGATTCAGATCTTTTTTCATTTCTTAAGAATATTCTTTGTAAAGTTTTATTTACATAAATAATTTTATTATCCATATCAATATCTTTCCATTTTAATGCACATATCTCTCCGATTCTAAGACCACAATACATTGTAATTAATATTCCCAAATTTTTAGCATCATTATTGTTTAATACATATTCCATTAATATATGTTGCTCAATTCGAGATAATACATTCACTTTTTTTATGTTTTTTTCTTTTGGATAATTTAATTTTAAACTAAATCTCTTTACCTTATTATCATCAAAGGCTTTTATTAAACTACTTTTAATAACCATAATTATGTCTTTTATAGTTTTTATTGATAAATTTTTTTCGTATAGTTTTACAACAAGATGTTGCAAAAGACTATTATTTAATTGTTTTAAATTATAATATCCTATTTCTGGTATTATGTAATTATACACGATAAATGAATAGTTTGCGTAAGTAGATTCTTTTACATATAGTTTCTTATCATTTAGCCAACTAATGATATATCTTTCGTATTTTATTTTCCCTATTAACATTATTTTTTCTCCTTTCAAAAACATATTATATTAAAATTAATTATTAAACTTAAGGATAAAATGCAAAAAACTAATTACTATAAAAGAAAAAAGAAAAGGAAGGAAAAAAATGAAAAAGAATAACAAAGGTTTTACGTTAATCGAGTTGTTGGCGGTTATCGTAGTATTAGCAATTATAATGGTAATTGCAACACAACAAATAAATAAAACTTTACAAAAGTCTAGAGGAGATTCATTTTACGATTCTGTTTTGATGATTGAAAAAAACGCAAAAATGTTATGTGCTCAAAACAATGATTCAATAACCACTAATGATTTAATAGAAGCAAGTGATATAGATGATAAGAATTATATATTGACAGGAGATCGCAATACATTGACTATCCAAGGTAAAGGAAAATTTAATAATATGACATTACCTGCAGCTAAAAATTTAAAAAGTACAGTTAATAGAGTTGATGGCTCCGAAGACAGTTTAAAACTAACTTTACCAGATGGATGTTTATTTGGAACTACAACTACAACTACAACAAAATAATATTAAAAAAATACTATTCGGTTAATGAATAGTATTTTTTTAAAATTGTGACTTCTTTAGAACCATACTTTCTGGTTTTGTAAATTATAAGATTACTATATTTTTGGTAATCTATTTTTATTTCTGTTTCACATACTATTATCCCATTATCATCTAATAAGCATAAATTATCATTTATTATGGCAAGTGATTTATCAAGCTCATTTGTATGATATGGAGGATCTAAAAATATAATATCAAATTTTATACCAGTATTTATGAAGTTATTTAAGCTCTTTACTGCATCTTCCTTTATAATACGAGCATTATCTATTTTAAGCATATTTATATTCTCTTTAATGGTTTTTGTAGCAACCATATTATTATCTACTAAATAAGCCATTTTTGATCCATTAGAAATAGCTTCTATTCCAATGTTTCCAGTGCCAGAATATAAATCTAAAAATAAAGAATCTTTAACGTATTCTTGAATCATTGCAAAAACCGATTCCTTTACCCTATCCATTGTAGGTCTTGTTCCGTCTATCATATATCCCTTTAATATTCTTCCCTTATATTTACCACTAATTATTTTCATTTTTCTTCACCATTTAAAGTATACAATAAACAAATGAAAAAAACATCACTTTTAATAATGTTTTTTTGTTATTTTACCTATTCTATTATTTATTTGTAAAGTAAGCATATTTATCTTGTTTTGAATCATAACATATTCTTTTATTAATTCGTTTTTAAGCATATCTTCCTTAGCCTTTATGAATTCTTCTTTTAGATTATATTTTTCATAGTTTTCTTTTGCATGATTAAATTTATCTATTAAACCTTTAACATCATAATCACTTTTTATTTTTTCTTTTATTTTATCCAATTTTTGTTTAACACTAGATCCATCTATCATATCAGTTATTAAAAAAGCCTTATCTACCATATTATCACCTCAACACATTAATAAACTTACTAATCATATCCACTTTATCCATTATATCATTTATTTTATCAGTTGTCCTTAATTTGTACTTTTCTTTTACCTCTCTTATGAAATTATCTATCATTAAAGGATTTCTATTTAAAGTTTTATACCAATATGAATTAGTTCTTAGGTATCTTTTATAATCAGGATTAGAGTCTATCATTATTTTTATTTTAGTATCCATTAATCCTCAAACTTCTTAAATACTTGTCTTGGCTGATATGTGCTTGCAGCATTACTTGGTGCCTTACCTATAGTTAATCCTTGTAAAAGTTCTATTGCTTTTTGCATGCTATTAATACCTTTTTGAACAGAATTCATATCTATTTTCTTTACCGAATCCATTAATGAAGAAAAACTAAAGGAATCACTAGTTTTTTTACTTTCATTTATGTTTTTTTCTTTGTATTTTTCCCATACTTTTTCATCATTTCCATACAGATTCCATATTTCATAAAACTTTTGCCAAGTCATTTCACCACTAGATACATAACTTACTAATTCTGGTTTTGTTCTTACAAATGCTTTAAATTCTTCTTTCAAGATAATCACCTAATATAGTTTATGCAATAATATGACATTTTTATACTCAAATAAAAAGAAAAAAGACCATATATAATGGCCTATTCTACAATTATATTTAAAGAATAATAATCATCGTATTCATTGGTTAATAAATAAGATAATCTTATGTTACTTTTGGTTTCATTAATCATATACTTTCCATCTTTTAAAGCTTTTTCTATGTAACTTTTATACGTTGAAACGCTAATAAAGTTTTTTAATATAGAATTTACATCTGCAACTACAAGTGTTGATTTAAAATTATTTTTCTTATAAACAAGCGTAAGATCTATATAATTAACTTTGTTATTTTTATCATAATAAACCTTTATTAAGTCTTCAAGACCATCGCAATCTTTTAGAAAATGAGAGCCTTCCGTAATTTCCATTACATGACTATTTCTAACCTCATATCTAGAAGATACATCCTCAAATCCAATCTTTCTAAATAATTTTTTTCTGTCTTTTTTATTTATAACCGCAACGTCTCCATCAAATTTATTTGCTACATTAAACACATAATTACTATTTCCATATAAGTATTTTTCATTTAACATCGCCGATAAAACATATAACATACATACTAAAATAATAATAAGTGCTATTAGAAACACATGTTTATTCTTCTTTTCTTTAGTAGGTTTAACTACTCCTGGAAAATCCATGAATACTATACCCTCATTATCCTTTTTTAAAGAAGTATTAAATGATTTCACCAATCATCACCTCTATTATAAATAATACCATTTATTTATATCTTTAACAAGAACAAAGTTAAATTTTTATAGTTTCCTTTATTTTCTTTATAACCTTTTTTTCTATTCTTGATATATAACTTTGCGATATATTAAGTTTTTCTGCAAGTTCTTTTTGAGTTATTTCTTTGGAGCCAAAAAGACCATATCTTAATTTCATAATCTCTTTATCCCTAGATGGAAGTTTTTCTATTTCCTTTAGAAGAGTCATTTTAAGATCATTATCCTCAAGTTCTTTAGTTACTAAATCAGGATCAGTTCCTAAAATATCTTCTAAATGAAGTTCATTTCCTTCAGCGTCAAAAGATAGTGACTCTTCAAGCGAAACATCAGCGTTTCTTTTTTTATTTTTTCTTAGGTACATTAATATCTCATTATCAATACACCTTGATGCATAAGTTGCAAGTTTTATGTTTTTTCCTATCTTATAAGTATTTATTCCCTTTATTAATCCTATGGTTCCAATACTTACTAAGTCTTCTAAGTCTATTTTAGTATTTTCATACTTTTTAGATAAATAAACGACTAATCTTAAGTTATGTTCTATAAGTTTGTTTTTAGCATCCACACTTCCTTCTTCCATTTCTTTTAGATACTTTAATTCTTCTTCCTTAGAAAGAGGCTCTGGAAGTACATCTTTCGCACCAACAAAAAATACCTGTCCTACTTTTTTAAATAAGTTCTTTAATAAACATAATAATTTCTTCATAATTTATCTCTCCTTTACAATTTTATTATGCAGTAATAAGTCTACATCATCAAAATTAAAATTATTGTCACTTATACCAATTAAGCACTCATCTTCTATTAAATTACCATTTACGATTAATTTCTTTATTTTAAAACATTTTATTAAGCTTTCTTTATTAACGGTAAGACATGGTACTAATATACATCTAGGATTGTACCCAGAAAGTGCGCTTTTACTAATTAATATAACTGGTCTTTTCTTATATGGATCATATAAGTTATTTCCAGTATCCAAAAACGCAGTAAATGTCTTTGTTTTGTTATTTAAAAACGTAATGGAAACAGAATAATACTTAGATAACCTTTCTTTTTCCTCACGCACTTTTTTAACGTATAAAAAAATTATTACAGGGGTAAGTAATATGATTATGATGATGTTAATACTAAATCCATTATTAAAGAAAATAAAGCCATAATTTTTATATGAAAATGATGAATTTATAAAATATAAAGCACCGCCTAATACTATGCTAAGTAAATAAAGATATGATATGTTTTTTAAAGTATATTTTATTGTTTTATAACCAAAGCAAATTAAAGTCATTAAAATAGAAATAAGTATTTTTATTAAAAACAACGTAAAAGAATTGATACTAACAAATAGTAAAAATATGCTTAGAGAACCTATTAATGCTCCTAAAAGTATCCTTTTTATCTTAACGTTTCTTCTTAAAATAAGGGATGTTGCAAGAAGCAGCAAAAAATCAAAAAAGAAGTTTAAAAACAAGACTAAATCTACGTATATCTTCATTTGTATCACCACACTTTAAGTATACAAAAAAGACACTAATTAAAGTGTCTAATTATGTTTATAAATAAAAAAAGAATGCTAACTAAAAGCACTCTTTAGAAACTTCTTCTATTTTTTAAGAAATTTGGAATGTCATCATCGTCATCATCATCTTGAATGATGTTACTTACTCTCTGCTGCATGTTTGGAGTTTGAACAGGAGCTTGTTTAGCTGCTTCTTCTTTTGCTTTTTGTTCTCCTTTTTCAAATCCTGTTGCAATAACAGTTACGATTACTTCGTCATTTAAGTTTTCATTAATTACCGCACCAAAGATTGTGTTGATATCATTATTTGATGTTGATCTTACAACTTCTGCTGCATCTTCAGCTTCAAATAAAGTTAGGTTAGCGCCACCTGTAATATTGATAATTGCATCGGTTGCTCCTGAAATATCTGTTTCAAGAAGAGGACTAGATACTGCTTGACGAGCTGCTTCAACTGCTCTATTTTCACCTGTACCCATACCAATTCCGATAAGTGCGTTACCACTTTTTTCCATTACGGCCTTAACGTCTGCAAAGTCTAGGTTGATTAAACCTGTTACAGCGATTAAGTCAGATATTGATTGAACACCTCTATGTAATACGTTATCAACTTCATGGAAAGCCTCAACCATTGGTGTTGATTTATCTATTATTTCTCTTAATCTATCATTTGGAATAACGATTAAAGTATCTACGTTAGCTTTTAATTCTGAAAGGCCTTCAATAGCTTGTGCCATTCTTCTTTTACCTTCAAAGCTAAATGGTTTAGTTACTATTGCAACTGTTAAAGCTCCAAGTCCTTGAGCTATTTCAGCAATAACAGGAGCTGCACCAGTACCAGTTCCGCCACCCATTCCGCATGTTACGAACACCATGTCAGCGCCTTTTAAAGCCTCTTCTATTTCTTTTTTAGATTCAACGGCAGCTTCTCTTCCAACCTCAGGTCTTCCACCTGCTCCAAGTCCTGCTGAAATCTTTGATCCAATTTGAATCTTAGTTTCTGCCTTTGAACAATTTAATACTTGTAAGTCAGTGTTAGCAACTATGAATTCTACTCCTCTAACACCGCATTCTATCATTCTATTAACTGCGTTACCGCCGCCACCACCGACACCGATAACTTTAATTTTTGCTAATTGATCTACTGGTAAACCAAACATCTTATTTCCTCCTTAATTGTCAAAAAAGTAGCTGAAAAACCTTCCAAATATCGAATCGCTTCTTCCTATTCTAGTCTTACTGTGAACTAAGCCATCCTCATCATAACTACTAAACATTGAATATTCTTTTCCCCTTAATTTTATCTTTTTAACGAAGTGCTTAATTGCACCTGATATAGTAATAAACCTTGCTTTTCTAATTCCTAAGGTATTTATCGTGTAAGTTTTGGCATTATTTCCAAAAACATCTTCCAAAACAAAGTTTAATCCTGGCATATCTGTTATACCACCTAATACCATTATATAACGAATTTGCTTATTTGTTAATACCTTTAATTCATTTTTAGCAACATTTAGTATTTCTACCAAACGTTTATTAATAACCTTTGAAAGTTCATACTGGTTAATCCTAACTAATTTTCCATTAACGTCTCTAACCTCATAAGTCTCGTTTTTATTTGCATATCTTGGATGTGCTATACCAAAGTTTTCCTTTGCTTTTCTAGCAGCTTTTTTAGTAGTGTAATAAATGTATGATATATCATCATCTATTATTTTACTTCCTATTTTTAAAACCGAAGTATTGGTAATTATTCCCTTGTTAAACATAGATACAGTAGTAATCGTTTTTCCTATGTTTATAATTGCTGTCATACCGCTTTCTAATTCTTCCGTTTTAACTTCTTCAAAGTCTGCAATCGGAGATAAAACAAGGTCAACTACCTCTACACCTGATTTTTCTACTACTTTAGCAAAAGATACAACGGAAGTCTTGGGAACACAAACCATCATCGCCCTTATTCCAAGCCTATCGCAAATCTTGTTTTTAGGATCTTTTAACGTTTCTATTTCTGAACCATTTTCATAAATAGTAAAGTCAATAGGAGTTACGGAAACTAATTCCATGTTAGGTAGTATGTCATTAACAACTGAATTTTGAACTCTTAATATATCTTTTTCGGTAACCATTTTTTCTTCATTTACAATTGGTACGTTACCATGTACTAGCGTACATTCTGCATTATAAGCTGGTATTGTTATAACAGCTTTTTTAATAGGTATATTAATTCTTGATGAAATATCATCTAGTGCTAGTTTAAGTCTTTCTAAAACAAGTGATTCATCTACTATAACGCCCCTTTTTATTCCCTTAGATCTAACTGATGATACCGCAAGAGTTCTAAATTTCTTACCATAATATTCACTAACTAATATTCTTATTGTATCAGTTCCAATATCAATACATGTGTATATCTTTTTCATAGGCTTCATACTCCCTTTTAAACTCTACCATATAAAAGTATTATACTATATAAACTAACTTTTTAAAAGTCAAAATTAAAAGAATTACTTAAGTATAATAATCCTTTTAATTAATAGATGAATACTCTTTTGTCTTAGTTTCTTTAGTTTTAATATTATATGAATATCTTATTATACCATCATCTTTATTTACGAATAGGTATATCAAAGTTTCACCTGACTTGTAAAATCCACTTAAAGACATATCTAAATATGAATTATCTTGTAATTTAGCATATTTAGCTAGTAAGCTTCCGTCAGTATTAACTATTTTTAAATAGTCATCCGTATCTTTTATAATTACATAATCATTTAAGATGAGTAAAACTTTTTTATAGTTCTTACTTTTTTTAACAAGCTTTCCTTCTTTTGTATAAATGCTAAATGATTCATCATTATTTCTAACAACTAAATTACCAGATTTAGTAGATGAAAACAAATCATACGAACCATCTAATACCTTATTAAAATCTTTATCATAAATTATGGCATTTCTTTCAATATCACCATAATCTTCAAAATAATATATTTCTTTTCCATTACCAAACGAACCTAAATAAGCTTCGCTTTCTTTTATTTCTTTACCGGTGTTATAGTTTACTACGTAAGTTTTTCCTTCGCTTTCTTTTGCGGCAATAAAACAGTTATCAATTAAAGAAGATGAGTTTGATGCAAATATGTTAGTATACTTAAAATCAGTCTTAAAAGAATTGCTTTTTAAAGAATAAAAGGCGTACATTCCGTTTATGTTTGATACTGAAAGACCATAATCTTTATTTTCGTATGACATAAAATCTATCGTGTTATATTCTGCATCTGGCATATCAAGTTTTAATGCCCTGTTAGTTTCGTAATTATATATAAGGTATCCATCGTCTTTTATTATAACTTCATTTTTATAATCATTATATCCATACGTTTTACAAGATGAAACATCACATCTATAAGTTTCCATCATCTTGTATAAAGTATTTGTTTTATAAGACGTATCTTTATCATCTTTAATAAATACCGGGTAGTTATTAGCATCACTTTTATATATTTCTATTTTAGATGCCTCACCACTTGGGACATACCAATCATCTTGTTTTTTTAATTCAGAAGTTTTTTTTGTAACGCCCTTTTTAGCATTAGAATTATTATTATAAAGTGAAAATAAATATATAATCATAATAAATAAAATAATTAGAATTATAACTACTATTAATGTTTTATTATTAGACTTTTCCTTCATCATATACTCCTTATCATAATTAAATATTATCACACAATTTTTTCTATGTAAAGAAAAGAAGACTACTTTACCTCGAAGTAATCTCCGTAATCTAAGTATAACGTTCCGTTTTGTTTTCCTATGTTTTCAAGTATTGTGTTATATTTATTTAATTTGTTAAACTTATTAACCGTTAAATAAACACTATTACCATCATTCATATAAACATAATATCTATCACTATCTATATCATTAGGATCATATTTTATTTCAGACATCTGACAAATAATACTTTTATTTAACTTATTCATTGCCTTAAGAAATCTAGATTGTTTTTTAGCTGGAACTTCGTTTGTTAAAAATGGTGCACACACTTCCTTTTCATCTTTGCTTACCGAATCTATCATAACCTTTTCACCAGTATCTTTTTTTATGTACAAAACTTTCTTTTCTTTTACTTTTATTTTAATGGATAAGAATCCCTTTGATACCTTAGCATCTTTTATATATGGATTTTCCTTTAATTTATTTTTAACAAGCATGCTTATAACACTAAAAAATGATGGATCATTATCTAAAGATGCTGCCTTTATTATTTCAGAATCAGATAATATCTCGTTTCCAGTAACTTCTATACTTCTTATTGGAACATCTATAAATTTATAGCACGAAAAAGAAATTGCTCCAATAATTAAAAGCAATAAAATTAATCTACCAACTCTTAACCTTCTTTTTTTCTTCTTCGTCTTTTTCATAATTTACTCCCAGTTTACAAATTCTTGTTCTATTTTTAAATCTACACCTGTTTCATCTTTTACTTTATCATGTACGTAATATATTAAGTTTCTAACGTCTGATGCTGTTGCATCTTTTTTATTTACTATAAAATTAGCGTGTTTATCACTTACCATAGCGCCTCCAATAGAAAAACCTTTAAGACCACAATCTTCAACTAATCTTCCTGCAAAATCTCCTTCTGGATTTCTAAATACTGAGCCTGCTGACGGAAAAGAAAGAGGCTGAGTAAGTAGTCTTTTTTGTCTTCTTCTTTCCATCAAATCTTTAATTTCCTTTTTATCTCCATGCCTTAAAACAAGCGTAGCTTCTAAACATATGTAGTTTGGATTTTGTTGTAAGAATGATGATCTATATTTGTAATTTAAATCTTTATTATATAATGTTTTAACCTTAAGTTCTGGTGTTAAAACTTTTATTTCTGACACTATGTATCCCATGTCTGATTTATAGGCTCCAGCATTCATAAATACTGCACCACCTACGCTTCCTGGTATACCTGATGCAAACTCAAGGCCAGTAAGTCCTTCTTTTTGTACTTTATAAGATAGTTTTACAAGACTTACGCCAGCACCCGCAACTACGGTAGTATCTTTTATTTTAACGTCATTAAAATTATCTAGTTTTATTATAACGCCATCATATCTTTTATCACTAAAGATAACGTTAGAGCCAAAACCTAATACTTTGTGTTTTATTCCTTCTTTATTTAATTTATCTAAAAGAATAATTAATTTATCAGTGTTTTTAGGATACACAAAAAGACTTGCTACCCCACCCACTTTATATGTGGTATTTTTCTCTAATTTAACGTCTTCTTTATATGAGCCAATGCTATTTTTCTTTATAAACGTAATTAAATCTTTCATTTTTTATCACCAACTAACTTTACTACTTCATCATATATTAATGATGCACTGTTTTTAACTTCAAACGATTTTAAATTTCTTTTTATGTTATTAGTATAAACTTTATCATTAAGAACTTTTTCTACCATTCTTAAAAGGGTATCACCTTCTAAGTCTTTTTCCTCTAAGATAAGAGCAGCATTAGAATTAACTAAGTCCATAGCATTTTTATATTGATGATTTTCAGTAACATAAGGACTAGGTATTAAAATTGATGGTACGTTAAGTGCTGATATTTCTGCTAAAGTAGATGCTCCCGCTCTTGAAACTAGACAATCAGTTTTCTTTAAAAGAGATGTCATACCATCAATATAAGGAACTAATTTTATGTTTTTTGTATACTTATTTTTCTTATACTCATCAAAATAGTTTTTACCAGTTACAAACATAACTTCATAATCTTTATTATTAAAAAGAGTTAACATGCCCTTCATTTTATCATTAATCGTCTTTGAACCAAGAGATCCCATAACTATTAAAACAAGTTTTTTGTTATCTGATAAGCCAAATTCTTTTTTATCTGCCTCTTTAGATGATATAGCATTTTCACTACAAGGATTTCCTGTATATATAAACTTTTTATCATTCATTTTTTCTTCTAGACTTTTAAATGACACAAAAACTTTATCAGCGTATTTACTAGCAAATTTATTAGTTATTCCAAAAGATGAGTTTTGCTCGTGAATACAGCATTTAACACCAAGTTTATGAGCTGCATAAATAACAGGTGCTGAAACGTATCCTCCAACTCCTATTACAACGTCTGGTTTAAATTTCTTTATTATTTTCTTACATTTAAACGTAGCATTTATAAATAAGAATGCACTTTTTATATTACGCGGGCTTAAACTTCTTCTTAAACCTTCTACACTTAACCCGACAAATTTAAATCCTGCCTTAGGTACTATATCTTTTTCCATTCTGTTTTTAGTACCTATGTATAATATTTCAGCATCTTTATTTCTTTCTCTTATTTTATTTGCAATTGCAAGCGCCGGATATATGTGTCCTCCAGTACCACCTGCTGATATAATTACTCTCATATTCTTCACCTACTATTCATTATATCATAATTATATGAGTTTAATAAATTAAAAAGAATGGTATTTGTAAACAAAAAAAGATAACGGCTCTGATAAAACCATTATCTTTTTAGTTTTGAAATGAAAAACCACTCTGAATTCAAGCAAACCCCAAATTCATTTTTAAATATTATCAGTATTTAATGTAGTATCTTATTCCAATGAGTTTTCTTTCTCATTTACAATTGTAAGTCCTAGAGTTAAATAAGATTAGCTTAATTTAGCCATTTTCACTATCTTAACAAACTCAAGATAGACTATAAAAATTATTAATCGTTCATCATTAAGATGTCCCTTTAAACAGAACACCTTTTTGATGAATAATAACTTCATAGTACCTCTAGGATGGTTTAATTATACACTAGTTATATGGTTTTTGTCAAGCGTTTTTTTACTTTTTTCTAATTTTCTCTATATCTTGATATGTTTAGTATTATTCCAATTGATATAAGTGTAATAATAAGACTACTTCCTCCATACGAAAAAAACGGAAGCGTAACTCCTGTTACGGGAACAAGACCTACTACAACTGCTAAATTTAAAAGGGTTTGAAAAGAAAGCTGAAATATAATTCCAAATGTTAAAAACTTCGCAAAATTATCCGGAGCTTTAATCGATATTTTTATACTTCTTAATATTATTACTAAAAACAAAAACGAAACCGAAATAATTCCAATTATCCCAAGCTCTTCTGATATTACTGAAAATATAAAATCCGTTTGTGGTTCTGGAAGATAAAAATGTTTTTGGATGGAATTGCCAAATCCCATTCCAAATAATCCGCCTGGACCTATTGCATACAAAGACTGAATTGCCTGAAAACCAGTTCCTAAAGGGTCACTCCAAGGATTTAGAAACGATACTATCCTCTCCATTCTATAAGGTGCAATTACAATAAGAACGCACACCCCTACCATACCAAGCATTCCAATTTTAATAAAAAATGAAAAATCTACGCCTGATATAAAAAGCATTGCAACAATTGTCATTACAAGAATAGTTCCCGTTCCAAAGTCTGGCTGAAGCATAATTAAAAAGAAAGATAACATCGTAACTATTAAAATAGGAAAAGCACCTTTCTTTACGCTTCTCATGTCTTTTGGATTATTATATATGTATTTACTAGTAAAAATGATTAAAGCAAGCTTCATAAATTCACTAGGCTGAATACCAAGACCTGCAACTCCAAACCAGCTTCTAGAACCATTTCTTACACTTCCGATTCCTGGCACCAAAACAAGAATAAGTAATATAAAACAAATAAATAATATCATGTTTGATTTTTTAAGGTAATATTTATATGGTACTTTACTTACTATTATCATCAAGATTATTCCAATTATAAAAAATATACTTTGCATTAACACATAATGAAACTTATCATTAAATTTATACTCTGCCCATACACTTGAAGCAGAATATATCATAACTATCCCATATATGCATATTAAAAATACGGTAATTATAAGTGGAATATCTAGTTTTCTTTTCATAAGTAGGCATCACCTTTCTACTTAAGTTTATTTTATGAAAAGAAAAAAAGAACTACAAGTTCTCCTTAATATACTCTGTTAACACACCTAACATTTCATATGCTATTGGTCTAAATGATGGGCATTTATTTGCCTGGTCTATTAGCGTTTCTTCTGCCTTTTCTAAAGGAACATAAACTAATTTAAAGTCACCTTTTTCTTCGTACGCAGTATAGTTTGTTTTTGACAAATCTGGCTTTTTATTCGTAGTACAAATATAATATAAAATCACGTTACATCTGTTTTTACCTTTGTTAGAATAATTTTTAGATAAGTGCTTAATCATCATAAATGGTTCTAACTCTTCTTTTTCTATATCTATTCCAGTTTCTTCTTTTAACTCTCTTATAAGTCCTTTAACTGGTTCTTCATCTTTTTCTAAGTGACCACCGGGGAACTGATAATCATTGTATGAAAAACCTAAAAGAAGTTCTTTTTGATCATTTACCATAATCGCTTTTACCCTTGTTACGTAATCATCTATTTCTTTATATTTTAATTTATCTTCGTTTAATATTAATTCTTTCAAAATTATTTATCTCCTATCTTTAGCATATTAATATTAACAAATAAATCTAAATATTTCAAATACTTTCAAATCTAATGTAAAGAAAAAGAAGCTTATAACCAAGCTCCATAAACAACTGCTAAAGTTCCTAATATTAAACCTACGATCCAAAATAACTTAACAATGTCTTGTTCTTTCCATCCTAATTTTTCAAAATTATGATGAAGTGGTGTCATTAAAAACAATTTTTTCTTAAGTACTAAAACCCAAAATACTTGCAAGATAACACTTAACGTTTCAATTACAAACACACCCATTATTACTGCAAATGTAAGTTCGTGTCTTGTTAGTATTGCAACAGATGCTAACACACCACCTATTGCAAGGGAACCAGTATCTCCCATAAACACTTTTGCAGGATACGCATTATAAACTAAAAATCCTAGTATAGCGCCTGCTAATATAAAGCAAAAAATAGCTATATCTTGATACCCTAAAAGCCAAGTTGTTGACCAAGTTATAATTCCCATTACAAGTGTTGCAATAAAAGATAAACCACCAGCAAGTCCGTCTAGGCCATCTGTTATGTTAACTGCGTTAGATGATGCAACAAGCATAAATAATATAAAGAAGCCGTATAACCATCCAACGTTAACTTTTAAATTAAAAGCATGAAACCAAAGTAATGGCTCAGAACCACTTTTCATGTAAATAAAGAAAAACACAACTGCTATTATTACTTG
Source organism: uncultured Mycoplasmatota bacterium (assembly GCA_900547225.1). Classification (GTDB taxonomy): domain Bacteria; phylum Bacillota_I; class Bacilli_A; order RF39; family UBA660; genus Aphodocola. The sequence goes on along the minus strand of URFW01000004.1, from coordinate 103,925 downwards.
TCCAAGTAGTTTTTGAACATCCGTTAATCCTTCATTTTGTTTTTTTCTTATCTTCATAAAATCATCAATAAAACCTAATAAGGCGTACGCAACAAATACGAATAAGACTATAAGTAAATTACTGTTAATACTAATTTTCTTAGTAAAATACATTATCATAATCGTTATAAAGGTTGGAATTATAAAGATTAATCCACCTACCGTTGGAATACCATTTTTCTTTTTATGAGTAGGTCCAACAAACACACTTATTCTTTGACTTACGTTTAATTTCTTTAGCAAAGGTATCATAAAATAACCCATTATAACAGAAATTATAAAACCAATCATAAGTGCTAATAAAGATTTTGTTAAAACAAACATTTATTATTCACCTCTTCTTACCTAGTTAATTATACTATATATTTTTATTTTTTACACATTTTTTATACCAACTTGATTAAAACTTTACTATTTTTTATTCGTGTACTAAAACGTTAGTACCAACACTTACTTCGTTATAAACTTCTTCTGCATCAGTATACTTCATATTTACACATCCATGACTTCCGTTTAAATAATCATCTTTATTAAACGTTTTTCTCCAAGATGCATCATGAAGTCCTTGTCCCCTATCAAATGGCATCCAAAAATCTACCCAAACCTTATAGTTAGATCCGGTTAAATATCTACCTTTTTCTTTAGAGTATATTTTATGACATCCAAGGCGCGTGTCATACTTAGCCTTTTTACCAGTTACTACGTCTGCTTCTAACTTTACATCACCATCTTCATATAACCATAAAGTTTGGTCTGATATATCTACTTCAACGTACGGATTAGTTAATTTTTCTATGTATTTATGTGAAACATAACCATAAGTACCATCATATGATATGTAATCAAACGTACCATTGGTCTTCTCTTTTCTTAATTTACTAAATTTTGGTATAACTTCTAAAACTTCAGAAGATAAATTGGGTGCTTTTCTTAAATTAAGATTAGCAAGTGCACATACATAACCCTCGTCTTCTATAAATGGTTCTTCTTTTTCTTCTGTGGTAGTCTCTGAAACGGGTGATTTGTAAGTTGTATATTGGCTAGTGGATGAATAGGTAGTACTATTTTGACTAGTATGATAAGTAGTGTCATTTTGGCTGGTATTATAATCTTTTAAGCCTTCACATCCCGCAAAAGAAATAGTCATTTCTAAACCAAGTAAAATAGATAATAGTTTCTTATTTTTAAGTTTCATAATACGCCTTTCTTTTCATGTATAAGTAGTCTAAATCTTTTTTATTAAATTGTCAATTACCAAGCATCAACCTTACCGTGCTACCTTCTTCTAGCCTTGTATTAGCTTTAGGGCTTTGTGATATTACTTTATTTCCACTACCACTATAAGTAACATTATATTTAGAAAGTGTTTTGACAGCTTCTTTTACGTCCATTCCAACAACGTTTTCTACCGTATAATACTTTTTATCATCCCAGTTATATTTCTTTTCAGAAGTAGTTTTCCTTCTTTTTATACCAAGTGCTTCAATTGAATCAGTTAATATTTGTTTTGCAACGGGAGCAGATACAACGCCACCATACTGAACAACTTTCTTAGGATTATTAATTGCAACATAAACTACTATCTTAGGATCATCTGCTGGTAAAAAGCCAATAAAAGATAATATATAATTTCCAACCATATATGCCCCGTCTTTTACTTTTTGTGCAGTACCTGTTTTACCTCCTACTCGGTATCCTTCAATGTATGCATTTCTACCGCTACCATTTGCAACAACACTCTCAAGTGCTCTCCTTACGTTTTTAGAAGCCTCTTTTTTTATTACTTTCCTTATCTTAACAGGAGTATTTTCTTTTATTACGGAGTTTGTTTCTGGATCGTTTAGGCTCTTTACAATGTATGGTTTATAAAGCGTCCCACCATTTATAGCTGCTGAAACCGCCGTGATTTGCTGGATTGGCGTTACTGATACACCTTGACCAAATGCCGTTGTAGCAAGTTCAACTGGACCTACTTTGTTTAAATTAAAGATAATACCCGATGCTTCTCCGTTTAAATCAACGTTAGTTTTCTTACCAAAACCAAACTTATCTATGTATGAAAAAAGTTTATCCTTGCCAAGTCTGTTTCCAAGTTCTACAAATCCCGGATTGCACGAATTTTCAACAACCTGTAAAAATGTCTGCGCACCATGTCCTCCCGCTTTCCAACACTTTATTTTAGCGTTTGCTACCTTTACGCTTCCAGAGTCATAAAATGTATCTTTATCAAGATCAACTAATCCTTCATTTAAAGCCGCAGATAAAGTTATTATTTTAAAAGTCGAACCAGGTTCATAAGTTGCCCATATAGGAAGGTTTCTACTTAAAGTTTCTGCATCATAATTTTTATAGTTTGAAGCATCAAAGTTTGGTCTTGATGATATAGCAAGTATTTCACCTGTATTTGGATCCATTGCTATTGCAAGTGCTGTTTCAGGATTATATTTTGTAACTACGTTATCAAGTTCTCTTTCTACGCTTTCTTGAATTTTTTGATTTATGGTGAGCGTTATGTTAACTCCGTTTTGAGGCGCTTCGTAAACTTGAGATAAATCAAGCTTATTTCCTTTTGCATCAGAATAATACTTAATAGCACCGTACTTTCCGGTTAAATACTTATCATACTGAAGCTCTATCCCAGAAAGGCCTTGATTATCTATTCCAACAAAACCTAATGTATGTGATAATTCTTTACCATAAGGATAGTTTCTCTTTGATTCTCTTACTAAATAAACACCATCATACTTTAGTTTTTCTATTTTTTCTGCAACTTTATAATTTAATCTTCTTCCGAAAGGATGAACCCTATCAATTGATGCGTTTTTATAAACGTGCTTTTTCATATCACTATATGATACGTTTAGGATTTCTGCTAATTTCTTAGTTGCTTCTTCTTTATTTTTTATTTGATTAGGTATCAAAACAAGTGAAGTTGTGGTTATATTATCCGCAAGAACTATACCATTTCTATCGTATATTTTTCCCCTGTCTGCTTCTAACGGAAGATTCCTACTCCACAAATCGGATGCTAAATTATTTAACTTATCATATTCAAACACCTGAATATAGAATACTTTTAAAATTACAACTATAAATACTATGAACACACCTATTACGAATATTTTTATTTTATTGTCAACTTTCTTATTATTCATAGCTATCACCTGTAATAAGTATATGTTTAAACATTTTAAATATTTTGTAAGAAAAAAAGAAAAGCGATTGCTTTTTTTATTGCTCCTTATTTAAATTTAACAAAGTTAAATCCTAATTTTTTATACGTGCCATATGCTCTTGGTAAATTAAATATTCTTGATATTAAAAGATTATATACCTCATCTATCATAATTATGGAAAATAAGCTTACGCTAATTATCAAAAACGTTTTCTTATTACTTTTTTTAGCTAAATAAAAACAAAATGGTATCACCACGTACATTAAAAGAAGGCTTGAAAGTCCAAATACCAAAACGCTTCTTAAGCACACGAAGCCACCGATATTACCAAAATTTAATATTTCGTTATTATAGTCCCAGCATCTGTTACCACCCCTAATAATATCCATAAAATAACCTGAGAAAAACTCTAGTATTCCAGTTGATATCATACTTATTAAAAATACTAAATAAGGTTTTTTTCTTAGTTTAAAGGTTAAAAAATAAATTAATCCTGCACCTATTGCATATATGTTTATCCAAGGCAAGAAGTTTCCACCACGCCAGTAAAACTTTACCATACCTCCATTAAAATAATAAAATATAAACTCATATAAAAATCCAAACACACCAGATATTGTAAAAATAAGACAAAATATTCCAATCCATCTTTCTTTGTCAAATGAAGGTTTCTTATTCAAATAATTCTTATACCACTTTTTCATATACTACCTCTTATTTTTTATTTGTTTACTTATTAAAAGACCTATTATAACTCCTAAAGTATTTAATATTAAATCATCTATATCAGTTGTTCTTTTAAGAAAAAGTTGAGTTAATTCGATAGATAAAGATATTAAAAAGCCTATTAAAATAACATTTTTATCTTTCATATTCCATATCAAAGAAACTAAGAGTCCAACTGGAATAAATATAAATATATTACCTAAAAAACTTATTAGAAAGTAATTTAAATTATGAGATATATAAATATCTTTTACTATTTTGAATGGAATTATATTAATTTCATCTATGCGTACGTTTTTTATGTTAAAGTCTCCTGTTATAGCAACCGTATAAAGTCCTAATAAAAATAAAAAGAATACATATAATAATACTTCTCTTTTGACGTTTATCTTTTTATTTCTTCTAATAATTATAAATCTAAGAATAATATAGAAACACGTAAATAAAAAAGAATGTTTAAACATTTTTGCTATATAATTAATTATTAAATTCATATGACCCACCAACTACTTAATTATAGCATAACTGTTTTTCATAATAAAAGAGCTATAAAGAAATACATATATTTCTTTACAGCCTATTTACTATTTTTCTTCTTTTGTTTAATTTCTTTTATTAAAACATTTGCCCTATCACAAGTATCTCTGTTATATCCTACCAACATATCAGGATTTCTAGATGCAATGGTGTCAAATATTTCGTTAAATGCTTCCTTTTTTGCCTTTGTAATCATACTTATATTTGCAATACTATGTCTTTTCGCATCGTTTGTAACTGCAATTATTGACTCGGAAGATTTAATACCTCTCGCATGCAAAACATAAGGATAAAGCCAGATTATATCACTATATTTAATTATAGAAAAAGAGGTTCCTAAATTAACAACGTAGTTTTTAGTTAAAACTAAGTGAGCATTCTCATAATAAAATGAATCTTTGCTGTTTAGTTCATCATCTATTTTTTTTAATTCTTCATCTGATAGTTTTTTTATTCCCTTTTTAAATTTGCTATTAGATGCTACATAAATAATTAGCAAAATAAAACCTACAAGTAAAAACGCTATAAACATTAGATAATAAAAACCACTATTACTACTTGTCATATCTAGATAAATACTTCCAAAGTAATCATCATAGTCATCAATTGTTATTTTGTTCTGATTACCTACTATTTCGTTATATGATGAAACAGCAAGTTTTTTAATATCATCTGGCGTTTCTTTTGTTATTCCAATTATCTTCTTTGCTTTTTTCTCTATTTTTTTATTATTAAGACTATTAAATGTATCACTATCCATATAAACAACGTATATATACTTATCATCAGTAACAAAGTAATATGCATCTGTTGTATCTTTATATACTGCGAATTTATATGGTATGTTATTTGCGTTTATAAACCCCGTTTTACCAGTTTTAGCTTTTAGATTATCCACTATTAAGTTATGCATATTTAATGCATCCTTTTTATCCATACTATCTCTTTTATCTCCTAGTGATAAAAATACAAAGGATAAAATAATTAGTAGCACACCTATCCATAAATAATTTTTAATTTTACTAAATTCTTTTTTTACAACTTCATTTGTAAATCTCATGTTATACACTCCTCTTTACTAATTATACACTACTTTTCATAATTCCATAACCCAAGTTTACCGTTTACGTAAACTGGATTTTCATATTTTTTTATATTTTCTAATTTCCAGGCATACATCTCTTCATGATTGCTTCTAGCATAAATGGTGCTATCTATCTTTCTTAGGTTATCTTGAAATTCTTTTGTTACCAATATGCAATCCGTAAGATAAGCTTCTCCAATTATCGCTCCAAGCTTAATATCTAAATTATATTTATCAAATCTTTTTAGCATATCTTTTTCTAATGACTTACCAGCATGAATAAGAATTTTTCCTCGATATTTAGTTTTCCAACTTCTAAATTCATATTTTTTATGTTCGTTTACAATTAAACTAGCCCATGGTTGTTTTACAGTAAGTACTTTCATTTATCATCACCATTTTTATTATACAGTAAATTATTATTCTTTTAAAGCTAAAGAAGGATTCTTTTTGCTAGCTGAAAAAGACGGAATAGCACTTCCTAACATTATTAATACTACATTAATTAAAATAAGACTAACAGAATTTTGAGCATTAAGCGTAATTTTTTGATTAATAATATCTAAGTTTCTTAAAATTATATTTCCTAAGAAAAGCAAAATATTAGATATAAAAATTCCTATCACTCCAGAAGATGCTCCAGTTATAAGAACTTCTGATAAAAATATCATAGCAACTTCTTTTTTGCTAGCGCCAACACTTCTTAGTATTCCAATTTCCCTTGCTCTATTATTAACTGATATATAAGTTATAATTCCTATCATTATGGACGAGCAAATAAGTGAAATACTGCTAAATAAAATTAATACCACACTTATTGTGTTTATCATCTGCTTAGATGCTTCTATGGTTTCCTTTGAATAATTAATATAAGTTACCTTCTTACTTTCCTTTTTGTTTTTATTATATTTATTAATGTAATTTATAATTAAGTTTTTAGAGGTATAATCTTTAGGATAAATGTAAATCAAATCAGATGTTTTATCGCCTCCTAATTTCTTTTTAAGAACGCCTTCTGCCATGTTTATGCCTTCTACCATAATATTATCATTTTTATTTATATCACTTATTATGTCACTATTTATATTTTTATCTATAACATCATCTGCTAAATTACTTAAGTATGCTAAAGATGACTTTTCATTTGCTAAATCATTTTTATAACTTTCTTCCTCATCTTTAGTTAGCCTTATTATTCCAACTATTTTTAAAGCTACATTGTTTTTGTTTTTATAAACACTTTCGTAATTTTTATTTATAAAATAAACGTTATCTTTCTTAATATAAAAATCATCATTAAAAATAAGTTTCATATTCTTTTTGAATATATCACTTACGTTTACATCACCATTAAATTTTAAAGCATCAAGTATGTTTTTATCTATTCTATTTTTTTGATCTGCAACCAACATAAGTTCATTTTTATTTTTAGGATAAGAACCTGCTAAAAGAGTGTAATTCTTTTTTATGTAATTTATAGATGGCATTTGGCTAAATTCTACATTATCAAGCAAATTATAACCTTCAGTTAAAACATTAAATTTTAAATTTCTATCATATTTTATATCACATAAATCCTTTGTTTTCATTTTATTAATATATTTAACAAAATCATCATTAATTGGATTTATAGAATTTTCTTCTTTATAGTCATATGAATAAAGTTTATTTTTAGGTATTTTAGATTTATCACTTATTTTTGTTTTAACGCTTGGTATTACAATTGGAAGAGATGATAACACGTTTTTTTCATATAAATTCATTTCCTTTTTTAAACCATTTGAAACAGATATTATTAAAGCAACTAAAATAAGACCGATACTTGATGATAATGAAGTTAATAAAAATGATTTTCTTTTAGCTTTTATCGTTTTTATACTATAAAGTAATGCGTTTTTAATGCTTAGATTTCCACTTTTAAATTTTGTACTAAAATACTCGTTTTTTTCCTTTGACGGATTTGTATCACTTATAACGCGTCCTTTATCTAAATATATAATTCTACTTGAATATTTTTTGGCAAGTACTTTGTTATGAGTTACCATTATAACTAATTTATTTTTAGATAATTTTTTTATAAGGTTCATTATTTCGTAGCCTGTTTTATAATCTAAAGCTCCAGTTGGTTCATCTGCTAATATAATATCAGGATTATTAATTAATGCTCTTGATATTGCAACCCTTTGTTTTTGACCACCTGAAAGATCACATATCTTGCTATTTTTCTTTCCCTTAAGACCTGTTTTATCAAGAATTTTTAAAACCCTTTTGTGTTTGTTTTTAGAGTTTGTTAAAAGAAGAGGTAACATGACATTTTCATAAACAGTTAAATGTTCTATTAAATTATAATTTTGAAATATAAAACCAACGTTATTTTTTCTATAATAATCAAGATTTAAATCATCACGTTTATAAATATCTTTACCATTTATAAGTAATTTACCACTAGTTTTATCATCCAAACCTCCTATTATATTTAATAGTGTAGATTTCCCCGCTCCAGAGCATCCTAATATTGATACAAACTCGTTTTTATTAAAAGTTAAATTAATATCATCTAATACTGCTTCGTCTCCTTGTTCATATATCTTTTTAATGTTTTTAAGTGTTAACATAAATATTTCCTTTCATCATTATTTACATAACTAAGTTAATGTTGTATAATTTAGTTAGTGAAAGAACCTAACAATAAAGGTTAGTTTGCTTTCCATGTATTGTTTATGGAAACAGCATATTCCCTTAAATTATTTGGGTATATGCTGTTTCTTTTATATTTTAAATATTAGTATTACTAATATTAATAGTAAAAGAAGAATAATTATTTTAAGAAATTTATTTTCTTTCTTCATAATTATCACCACACTTTCTATTTAAAAAATAAAAAGTGGAAAGCATAAATACCCAAACTATTAGGTCCTCTCATATCTATAGTTAGACACTTTTTCAAAATACCCCCTAAAATTCTAAAAAAAATCTAAAAAATTATAAAAAAATTAAAAAAACGATAAAGCTTTACCTGCACTCTCTAAATCATGTAATAACTTTTTATATTTACAAAAAAAGAACCATTTTGGTTCTTTAATTTTTATTTTACAATTACGTTTAAACTACTATTCTTACTAAGCAAGAATTCCTTTGATTTATCATTTTTAACATAAATCGGAACCGTTACATTATAAAATGAATTTTCAGTATAATCTGTCACATTGCTAAAATCAAATGAGGACAAATCCAATTCAGAAAGTGATGAACATCCATAAAAAGCTGTTCGTATACTTGTTATTTTAGTAGTATTCCAATTATTTAAATTTAAAGATTTTAAACTTGAACACATATCAAACGTACTATATAAAGAAGTCACTTTGGAAACGTTCCAATTACTTAAATCTAGATTAATCAGTGAAGTACAATGGTAAAACATACTTTGTATGTCTTCTACATTAGATGTGTTAAATCCTGATACATTTAAACTTACCATACTTGTACACTGACTAAACATAGCATTCATGTTTTTAACATTTTTTGTATTGAAACCAGATATGTTCAAACTTACCATACTTGTACAATGACTAAACATGGCATTCATATTCTCAACATTTATTGTATTAAAGCTAGATAAATCAAGTGATGTTAAAGAATTACATTCATAAAACATATAACTCATATCTGTTACATTTTTTGTATTAAAATTACTAACATTTAAGCTAGTCAATAAATTACATTGTTCAAACATATAACTCATATCTGTTACATTCGACGTATTAAAGTTAGATAAATCAAGTGATGTTAAAGCTTCACACATAATAAACATACTTTTCATGCTAGTGACATTATTAGTATTAAAGCTAGATAAATCTAAATTGGTTAAGCTTAAACATTGTTGAAACATATAACTCATATTAGTCACATTTTCAGTATCAAAGTTACTAATGTTCAATTTTTTTAACGATTTACAGTTTGCAAACATCGTTTTCATATTGGTAACCTTTGGAGTATCAAAGGAAGATAAATCTAAATTTATTAAAGAAGTACAATTATAAAACATATAACTCATATTGATTACTTTTGATGTATCAAAAGAAGATAAATCTAAGCCTGTTAGTGTTGAGCATTTATTAAACATATAACTCATATTACTAACTTTTGAGGTATTAAAGTTTGTTATGTTTAAATATGTTAATTTTGAACAAGCTTGAAACATACCAGTCATGCTAGTTACTCTTGAAGTATTAAAATTTGATAAGTCTAAACTAGTTAGGGATGTCAAATAACTAAACATACAATACATGTTAGTAACATTAATGGTATTAAATCCAGATAAATTTAAATTCGTTAAAGACGTACAATTATTAAACATGCTTTTCATATTAACTACGTTATATGTATTAAATGACGAACCAAAATCAATTCTTTTTAAATTTGTAAAGTATGAAAATAAGGAAGACGAGTCACTTGGAGCTTTTACCCCTCCCTGTGCTCCTATATATAGCTCATATAAATCATTTTTATCGTCATCTTTATAATAAGCTATTACAGAACCATCTTTATTTAATGATGCATCCCATGAATCTATTGAATCAGTTGGCACATCTGTTGTCGAATAAAATGTTATACTTTCTATTTTATTCTTTGCTATATTACCATTAAAAAACGTTCCTGTAGCTTTATCATTAGTACCAGCTGCCAACGTTGATGTTGTACCTATTAATTTTTCATCTTCTTCATCTGTTTGTACAAAATCTAACTTATATGATAAATTTATTTCTTGAGCACTTTTTGGTAAGTCACTTGATTCTAAGTCTTTTCTATATTCTATTTTTATTACTAATGGTTTTACTTGTCCTTTTGATAAGATATCTCCTATCTTTAATTCTGTGTCATTTTCTTTATATTTTACCGTAAACGTTATATATTTTTGTTGTTCTTCTGTTAAATTCGTTTTTTCTATGTTTTCTATCTTTGCGTTTATATCTCCATCATTTACTAAATCTACTGTATACGTTACACTATCTCCTGGTTTTGATAGTGTTACTTTTATATCATTTATTGATACATCTTTTTCTATCTTTGCGGTTTTTGCATCACTTGCTTCTCCTACTATACTTGGTTCAGATAGATTTTGAAACTTTATTCCCCATTTTGCTGCATCTAGGTATGCTGAGCCTTTTATATTTAGTGTGGTACTTAGTGCTGCAAATGCAACTGTTAATCCTAGTACTGCTACTATAACGGCACTTAGACTTAACATTTTTATTCTTCTTTGTTTTTCCATGTCTTACTCCTTTTACTTCTATTATCTATTTACATTATAATATTATTATTTATTTTTTCATACTTTTTTATTACTTCTTTTACATTTATTTTACAAATTAAAAAGTAGATAAATTTTATCTACTTTAGAAATATAAAATAAATTAAAGTTTAAAAAAATTTCAAAATATCTTTTATGGTTATAAATATCATATACCACCATCATGGTCAAGATTTTAATAGTGTTTGTCAAAATATTTGTTTATTAATTTATCTAATTCTGTAATATTAATAGGTTTTGAAAGATATTCGTCAAAGCCTTCTTTTAAATACATTTCTTTCATACCAGTAATTGCATTTGCTGTTAATGCAACTATAGGAGGCAAACTATAACCATCTAATTTTCTTAGAATGTGAAGAGTTTCTATACCATCCATTTCTGGCATCATATGATCTAGGAAAATCATATCATACTTTTTACCTTCTTTTACCTTATAAATACAATCCTTTCCAGTTGTTGATGTATCAATGTTGAATTTATAGGTTCCAAGTAACCTACTTGCCACTTTAATATTTAATTTATTATCATCAACAATTAAAACGTTATAAGAAGAACAATCAATTTTATCTATTTTTTTCTCTTCTTTTATTGGTTCTCTTATTTCTCCTATCCCTGTCTCTGAAATAATTTTTTGCTTTAATTCAACATAGAATGTAGTTCCTACTTCATATTCACTTTCAAACCATATTTTACCATTCATTAAATCAACATACTTTTTTGTGATTACAAGACCAAGTCCTGTACCTTCTATTTCATTTGACGTTGCATTTTCTAATCTAGAAAATTTTTCAAATAATTTATCAAAATCTTCCTTTTTTATACCATAACCAGTATCAGATACTTTTATTGATAATTTTTCCATATCATTTTCTTTTACACCAATTATGGTTAACTTTATTTTCCCAACTTCAGTATATTTAACCGAATTAGTTAATATATTAAGCAGAATTTGAAATAACTTAGTAGAATCTCCATACATTTTAGAAGGTATATTTTTATCAACGTCTATAATAAGTTTTACCGGCTTATTACCTATTCTTGCCTCAATTATACTAGAAAGTTCCATTACAATGCTGCTTATTGAGTATTCTTTCATTTCTAACGTTTCTTTACCAGATTCTATTTTTGATATATCAAGGATATTATTTATTATATCAAGCATGTTATTACCAGCGGATGCTATATGTGATATATCAGTTCTAGCACTTTTTTCATCAAAATTAGGACTATTTAAAAGGGTTTCACTAAATCCTACTATTGCATTCATTGGTGACCTTATTTCATGAGACATATTAGATAAAAAATCTGATTTAGCTCTATTTGATCTTTCTATATCATCCTTAACTGTTTCTAACTCTTTTATAATCTTTAAATCAGGATTTTCTATGTTAAAGTATAAGAAAAACATTTGAACAGCTGCTCCAATAGCTGACATTGCAATATATGGAAAAGATACTTGAAGAACAAATATTAAAATAAGTTCAACAATCATAAGCCAAACGGATACTTTTTTTCTAGTATCTATTACATTACTATATTTAAGAACATGTATTATTATAAGTAAAACAGATAATGCACAAAAACCAAATACATAATATGATGCTGCCCCAGGAATATAAGAAATTGCATAAGGATCTAGCCTTTGAAAAGGAACAAAGAAAAAACCTACCGCAGCGATTAAAAATACAATGCTTATTATCTTAGTTTTTTTATTCATTCTTATTAATTCCAACAAGCAAGGTGCATCTATATCACTTATGAAAACAACACTGTAATAGTATAATAATGAAAACCAAACTATTCCCGTTGACCAGTGAATTCTGTATATAAGTAAATTAACAAAATTATTGTTACAATAACCAACGAAAAAGGTAGCCACTAATTCAGACACAATTAGTATAACTTCAACAATTAACATATATCTATAGATTTTATTTCTTATTGAAAGAAATCTTTGCTTAGAAAAGTATACCAATAAAAGAAGCATTATAAATAATAAACTTCCCATGGTAAGCATTAAGCCTTCTATCATCAAGATCACCACCTTTTTTTACTTATTATTAAAATATTTGTTCATTAGTTTATTTAATTCTCTAAAATTTATTGGTTTAGATAAATAATCAGAAAAGCCTGCTTCTAAATATTTTTCTCTTAATCCAGAATAAGAATTTGCCGTTAAAGCTACAACGGGAGGTATGCTATAACCAGAATTTTTTAATGCATTCATAGTTGCAATTCCATCCATCTCTGGCATCATATGATCTAGAAAAATCATATCATACTTCTTCGTTTTAACCTTTTCTATGCATTTAACACCACTAGTTACAAAATCAACCGTAAAATTGAACTGTTCTAATAATCTCTTGGCCAATTTTATGTTTATCATGTTATCATCAACCACCAAAACATTCTTACCTGTACAATCAACCAATTTTTTATTATCAAGTATATTATCATTAGTTGCTTCAAAAATATTTCCAATCTTTTTTGAATTAATTATCTTTTGCTTTATTAGTATATGATACTGAGTTCCCATTCCTGGTTCATTAATGAATTTTATATCTCCACCAAGCATAGTTACCAATCTCTTAGCAATAATAAGACCAAGCGTTACACTATCTATATTATTTTGAGCATTATTACCAAGTTTAACAAAATCATTAAAATCCTTTTCAAAATCTTCTGTTTTCATAGCATGTCCGGTGTTTAAAATTGAAAAGTCAAAATCCATAATATTCTCTTCTTTTATTGTTCCACTAATTTTTAATGTTACTTTGCCATAGTTTGTATATTTTATTGCATTAACTAATGTGCATACTATTATTTTATATAATTTAGAATAATCTCCATAATATTCGGAAGAAATATTAGGATCTACGTCTATTTCAAATTCCAATAGTTCCTTATTAATTTTTGATGATATAACACTGTTTATTTCAAAAACCAAATTTTGAAGCATATAATTTTTTTCTTCTACTGACTCTTTACCAGATTCTATTCTTGATATATCAAGAATATTATTTATTAAATCTAACAAGCTGATACTTGCATCATGAATGCTTTTGGTATCTCTTTTTACAACGTCTTCGGTTAAACTCTTTTCATTTAATAATGATTCACTAAAGCCCATTATTGTATTAAGCGGTGTTCTTATTTCATGGGACATATTAGATAAAAACTCCGTTTTTGCTTTGTCAGCTAATTCAGCCTCTTCTTTGGATTTTTCAAGTTTATTTAATAGAATGTTATCCTGACTTTCGATAGTAAAATAAAGTGCTGTAACGCAAAAAGCAAATATATAAGTCAAATCATTAAAATCATAGTCTGTAAGAATTTGATATGCCGTAACTATTGCAAAAAATACAACAACAAAATAAATTGGCGCTCTTTGTTGCCATGGTAAATTAAAATTATTTCTTAAAAGGAAAAGTAAAAGTACAAAAACCATTGCAAAACCAGCAACATAAACAACGCTAACAGCAGCGCCACCAATAACATATAAGTTCCCTCTTCCACCTAAATAAGTTATTGGAAGCATGCATGATATGATAAATAATACCGAAATTACAACAAATGAAATGGCCGTAATTATTCTGTTAGTTTTCTTTATGTTCCTTTTAGCCTTATTCTTATCTCCCAATGACCACGTATATATAATTAAACACATTACCCAGATTATTGAACCTAGTATATATCCCCTACACAATATTTCATTTAAAAGTGGTATTTTAAATCTTATACTCATTGTATAAACACAAACTATTTCTAAAACAAGTAAAAAAATCGTAAAGATTAGCATAAAGGCATATATTTTATTTTCAAGATTTTTAAATTTTTTCTTGCTTAAATACATAATTCCGACCAAACTTAAGAAAACTAAAGCACAAATCGAAAAACCTATGCTGGGAAATAACTTGTATCCCATAGTAGTCAACTCCTTTATATTAATTCATTCTTTATTTTTTTGAAACTAGAAATAATATCTGGTGAAAAAGAAACGTTTTCTTTACTTACTATAATATCGAATGCTCTATTTCCATATTTTTTTAATAAATTATTGTAATTTATACAAACTGATGCAATTCTAACTTCCAAAGGAATTTGATTTTCCTTAAGTCCAAATGGATAACCACTACCATTATAATTTTCATGATAGTATTTAGTTATGTTTTGAGCATACTTTTTATATAGTTCATCTTGAGTTAGAGAAAGAACATAATTTAGCATTTTCTCACCAAAAATAGGATAATTTTTTATTTTCTTTAACTCAGATTCATTAAATGAATCCTTCTTTAATAAAATAGTTCTCGGTATGGAATAAAAACCTATGTCATAATACATTGAAGCATCTGCCATTTTGTTTATTTTCTCTTCGTCTAAATTATATTCCGGAAAATCTTTCATAACTTGGGTGCCTAATTTTTTTATATACTCATTAACACTATTAATATTAGATTCATAATCGTATCTATAACTTTCGACAAATGGATTAATCAAATCTTTTAAATCCCTAGATTGATCACTTATCAAATTATTCAGAGAATTACTAGATTTATAAAGATTAATAAAATTACCTATTCTATGCTTTACAACTTCAAAATCAAATGGTTTCTCTAGCATATCTGCAACACCATAATTATATACCCTTGCCTTTGTTTCTTTTTCATAGTCACCACTTATTATAATAACTGGTATTTTATATAAATAATTATTTTTACTTAGGTATTCTAACACCGCAAACCCGTCCATAACTGGCATAGTAAGGTCAAGGAATATACCAAGAATGTTATCAGAAGATTCAGTAAGACCTTTATTGCTATTAGTCTCTAAGTATTCAAGTGCTTCTTTCCCATTTTCTGCCATTACAATTTTATACTCATCAGCGAATATTTTTTTAATCATCTTTCGCATTACCATATCGTCATCTATTATTAAAATAACATCATCCGCCCTTCCGCTAACGTTCGCGGCGTTTTTGTTTAAACTATTTTTCAAGTCTGGATATGAATTTACTATACTTTTCAAAATTGAATCAATATAATCTTCTATATTATTAACGCTTGCTTTACTGTTGTCTAAATTAAATACATTATCTATTTTCAATATAGCATCCGCAATTCTACCTATCAAAACATTATATTTTGAATCGCTTGCTTCTTTTGTACCACAATTATTATCCATTTGTTCTCTTACTGAAACTATAAGTTCCTTACCAGAAAAATTAATAAGCATTGCGGTAATTTTATACCATTTGCTATCTAATGCTTGGTATTCAAACATTACCTTTGAATTTCCAGACAACGCTTTTTCCTTCATTTTTGGAATAGAAACCAAGTTCATAAATCCAGGTATATAAGGAGAATCTATTTTTGTTTTTATGTTTTCTAAATAATTAGCTAAAGTATCACTACCACAATTGGTTAATTTGCCATTTGAGATAGTATATTTTAAAACAGAATCATCAAATACATCAAAGACATAAACTTTTAATTTATCATCCAATAAAATTTCTTTAATGGTACCTTCTAATAAATTTGTATCCACTAGCTTCATCCCCTTTTTTTACATAGTTTTATATTTTTCAATTATGCTAATAGTTTCTTTTGCAGCTTGTAATAATTCGTTATAGTGTAGATTGACATAGTTTACATCACCAGCTTTTCCAGCAAGTTCGTGTGCATAACAAATATCACCAAGTTTCATAAATCCGAAACTTCTAGCATTACTTTTCATCGCGTGAACTAAAATAGCATAATTAGGCATATCACCTGCGTTTTTAAAATTATCTATTTTGTTTAGTTCTTCCGGAATACTATCATAAAAATCTCCTAGCATTTCATCATATGTTTGAACGTCCATCATGTTTTGTATCCCTTGATCTACATCCACGTTCATACTTCTTAAAAATTCTATTTTATCCATTATTATCCCTACCTTCTAATCTATTCTTTAATAATTGTACTATATTTTAAAAAAAAATACCAGTTAAAAACCAGTATTTATGATTAATATGATTTAATTTCTAGACATAAGTTAACACCAGTTTCAAATACTTCCTTTATATCATACAAATTAACCTTTTTAAAGTGATAAACGACCATTATATCACCCTTTGTTTTGACCTTTAAGAAATTGCCGTAAGAGTCTTTTAAATAGCCAGATTTAACGTTATACTTTTTATTTAAATTAAACTTTGATACAAAGCTTTCTGGATATGAATTGATAATTAGTGAAGTATTTGGATTTTTATTGTATCTTTTTTTGTAAATTTCTATCATGTTTTTTATTTGACTTAGTGATAATTCATAAGATAACGTAACTAATTTTGCACCTAAGCTATGCAAAAACGCTACTGAATATGAGTTTACCACGTTAAATGAAAAGTTAGTTTGAAAATTATCATACTTAAGTAATCCTCCAAAATCTCCTGTCATAACGGTATTTTTAACAAAAGGATGCTCATTAGTTATTCTAGGAAATACTATAATAGAATCTTCATCTTTCGTTTTTTCATCTTCTGTATAAATTAGGTCATATTTATCCTTTAAACTCTCATTTTCTTTGTTCACCAAAACAGCTGTTTGTTTTATAGAAGGAAAGTCTGGTACGCCAATTGTATAATCTTTTTCTACAAAATCTATTTTATATAGTCTTTTTTCATTTAGTTTACTTATAGCTCGTCTTCTTATTTCATTAATGTCTTTTATATTTATGAATAAATTATCATCTAAATTAAGTGTTATGCTTCGAGCTTTATACACCGTATTACCTAACTTAGATAATTGCTTTTTAATTACATCAAAGCTTGTTTCTTTATTTATAGCGCGCATTGGTGTTTTATCTAGCACCTCTGTTACAGTATTTAAGCCATCTGTTATGGTTAGTTTAAGATTTTCATTTTCTTTTGCAGTAAAATTTAAATCTATATAAATAAATCTTTCTTGATTTTTTATTGCCTCAGAAATAGAATCCAATTGCTTTTTACTTGAAGTTAATAATACCTTACTATTTTTTTCTACGTACTTGTCATACTTAAGTGTTATTACATCCCCTTTTTTAGCTTCTAAAACGGTTTTATTATTGATAAACATCTTGTTTATGACAAGTCCTTTATCTTCCTTATCATCAAGTATTCTAAGGCCGTCATGAACTGATACATCATAAGTTAATTTTATTTTCAAATCATTTTTTACCTTTGATATAACCTGTCCTACCTCTATTCCAATGTTATTAGGTCTTTTATCATATGTAAAGTTATTATTATCCTCATTTAACATAAATCCCTTGGTAAAATTTCTATTAAACATTTTCTTAAGTTCTATTATGTCATTTTCATCTATTTTTAGTTTACCTGTATTATAATAATTATCTATTACTTTTCTATACGTTTTTGTAACAAGATAAACATAAGGACTTCTTTTCATTCTTCCTTCTATCTTAAGACTATCAACACCGATTTCTATTAATTTATCAACGTATTTTAACGTGCATAAATCCTTTGTACTTAAAAGATAATTATTTGTATTTAATTTATTTTTATCATCATCATAAAAATCATATTTTTTACGGCATATTTGTGCACAAGTACCTCTGTTTCCACTTCTTTTTCCAACTAACGCACTTAATAGACACTCACCAGAATAACTTACGCATAAAGCTCCGTGAATAAATACTTCTATTTCTATATCTATTTCTTCTTTAATTTTTTTAATAACATCTATTGGCGTTTCACGTGCCATAACAACTCTTTTAAATCCTAGTTTTTTAGCTAACAAGGCACCATCATAATTATGAATGTTCATTTGGGTTGATGCGTGTAATTCAAGGTTAGGAAACTTTTTTCTTAATAAATCAAACATACCAATATCTTGAATTATTACTGCATCAACGTTATTTTTATGTAAAAATCTTACATAGTCTAAAAATCTTTCTACTTCACTATCATAAATTATCGTATTAATTGTAACATACACCTTAACACCATATAAGTGTGCATAATTAATTGCATAAACGATTTCTTCATTTGTAAAATTACCAGCGAACGCTCTTGCACCAAATAAAACCCCACCTAGATAAACCGCATCGCAACCTGCCATAACAGCTGCCTTTAAAGAATCCATATTACCTGCTGGAGCAAGCAACTCTACTTTTTTCATACACATCACCAAGTAAAATTATACTATAAATTAACATAGAAAAACAGAACTAAATTAGTTCTGCTTCTTATTATTTTAATGCTTTTATATCATCATCTGATAAATTAGTAACTTTTTTTATAACTTGTATTATTCATTTTTAAACTTAATACCAATTGATTTTAAATAATTATGCTCTTTTTCATTCGTATAATATATATAACATTGTTCTTCATGACTTATTGAAGATAACCAACATTTATCTCCTTTATAAAATCCAACATTCTCAATTGATAGTGGACTAACCCAATCAAAGATAGAATTTTTATTTAATAGTTCCTTTTTTATTTCATTATTAAACTTCATAAAATAAATTGTTCTTATATGAGTTCTTTTTAGTCCGAAAAATTCATAAAAATATATTTTTTTCTTTCTTAAAATAAAATCATTATATTTCTCTAAAAATTTATTTACATAATATTCATAAACACAATAATCAATTGAGTAAAGTAAATAAGTTAGTCTTCTTTCATACTCAAAAAATTCAACATATTCTTCATAACTCATATTTTCAAAGGAGATATTTATCCCAAAATCGCTGTATTCTTTCTTTAAATTTTTTTGATATTCTTTGCTTTCTTTGAACAATTCATAAGTATCGTAATCAGTAGTTTCTCTATTTCTTAAATACTTTTTATCAAATATTATATTACTATCTTTATATTTATTAAATATATATCCTACGTATTTATCAGAATAATTTTTTATTAAAGCATCTTTAGTCAAATTTTCACATTTCATAAGTTTTTTTAGTATTCTTCTACTAAACTTAGAATTTTGATCAGGATACTCAGTAAAAGATACCATATCACAGTTTTTAAAAGCATACTCAACTAATTTACGATAAGTTTCTCCTTTTATTTCTCTTCTTACATACATAATGATTATGTCAATATTATCAGATGGTAAACATAAGAAAGTGTTACATCTAGTTTAGCATCGATAATATCATACCTCCTTTTATTTTTACTTCCATATAAATATTCATCAGAAAGGTTTTCCCACGACATAAATTTCTGAAAAAAATTTCAAAAATTTAGAAAGTTTTCTAAATTTATTAGTTTAACGTAACTTCCGTATCACTATTTATAACGGTTCCAGCGCTTACGCTTTGATATCCTATATATCCTGATGCATTAATAGTGTGCTTAATTCCTAATTTAGATAATACGACGTCAGCCTCTTTAACAGAATAATTAGTTAAATCTGGCATTGTTATAGTTCCATTTGTAAATATAAATACTTTATCTTTTGTACTTACCTTAGAATTCTTATTTGGATACTGACTAATTACTTTGTTTCCATCCCCAAAAATAACGTAGCTTGCGCCCAACGCATCTAAAGACTGCTTAACAGCTTCAGTTGTCTTATTTTTATAACTACCTAATTTATACGTAGTAACTTCTTTATTTATTTCAGGAGCTTCTTCAAATATGCCTAAGTATTTGGCAGTATCTCTTACTATTGTTTGAACCGTTTGTGGAAGTACGTTAGAGTTGTAACTTCTTTGAAAAGCAACGTATAAAATTACCTTAGGATCATCTTTAGGATACATTCCAGAAAAAGAAGTTATATAGTCATACTTACCATCATAATATTTTCCAGTTCTTGGATTAGCTATTTGAGCAGTACCTGTTTTACCAATTAAATCAT
This sequence comes from uncultured Mycoplasmatota bacterium, assembly GCA_900547225.1. Taxonomy (GTDB): domain Bacteria; phylum Bacillota_I; class Bacilli_A; order RF39; family UBA660; genus Aphodocola. The sequence continues at coordinate 83,204 of URFW01000004.1, read as the reverse complement.
AGCCATCCATTTTATATTTACTACCTGTTGTTTCCGATGAATCAGAGTTTACAACACGGTACATTAAATCTTTTATTTTATTTATTGTTTCAGTAGATGCAACTTTCTCCCCTTCTTTTACCGCTGCCTTATAAGTTACTTCTTTGGTTGAGGAATTAACGGTCTTAGAAACAATATAAGGATTTAATATTACGCCATTATTAGAAATCGCCGTAAGTGCTTTTATCTGCTGGATAGGAGTTGTTGTAATACCTTGTCCAAATCCAGCATTAACAACTTCGACATCATACTTAAACTTAACCTTACCAGTATACTCGTTTGGAAGGTCAATATTTGTTTTTTGACCAAATCCTAACTTTTTATAATAATCCATAAGTTTCTGTTTTGACAAATAATTTTTTATCATGTTTGCAACGCAAGTGTTAGAAGATAGCGTGTATCCTCTTGAATAAGGTATTAGTCCCCAACCTGTTTTGTTCCAGTCTCTTACGGTATCATCACCTATCTCATAAGGACCAGTTTCACATTTAGTATTATAAGGATCCCAGGTAGGATTATTTTCAAGAGCTGCCATATAACTATAAGTTTTCATAACAGATCCTGGTTCATAAGTATAAGATACAAGTGGGTTTAAGTAGTTTTTTATATCTTTTGTGTTTGGATTAAATGATGGGCTTGTTGCAGAACCTAATATTTTTCCAGTTTTAGCATCTGCAACTACCGCAACTATCCAGTTTGCACTAGATTCATTTTGAGCCTTATTAATAGCCGTTTCCAAAGACATTTGTACGTTTGAATCAATTGTTAAATAAACATCATTTCCATCTATTTTTTCCTTTCTAATCTCATTAGAATTAGGAAACTTATAGCCATTTAAATCCTTTTGATATTTAACAAAGCCATTAGTACCAGTCATCTTTTCATCATACTGTTTTTCAATTCCCATAAGGCCCTTCATATTACCTTTTTCATCACTTGAAGTATAACCTATTACATATGATAAAAAATTGTTATTAGGATAATATCTTTTATGAGTTGTTATAAAATCTATTCCACTTAAGTTTAAGTTTTCAATAGCTTCTTTTTGAAGTTCGGTAAGGCCCTTTCCCTTTGAACCAAACTCTACCTGATAAGCCTTTTTATTTAATCTTTCTAAAATTTGCTCTTTTGACATATCAAGTACGGTAGCTAGTTTTTCTGCCGTATCTTCTTTATTTACAACGTGAAGAGGAACTTTAGAATCCTTACTTCTTGATTCATCTAAGTATGCTATTATCGTGTATGAATTTATTGTTTGTGCTAAAACATCACCATTAACATCATATATGTTACCTCTTAGAGCATATAACGTTTCTTTTTTTGTGTTTCTCTTATTTGCAAAACTTTTTAGGTTTATACCATCTACTTTTCCAGTTAAACATAGATAGCCTAATCTTAAAATAAGCACAAAAATAAAAAGAAAAAATATTAAAGTAAAAATTTTAGCAGTTGCGTTTTTATTTTTATTTAACATTTCTCTTTTCATTTAAATCACCCTTATTTTTGAATTACAATAATGTTATTATTATTATACTCCAATCCGTTACTTGCTGCAACAAGTTGCATATTTTCTAATGAAATAAGTTCGTTTACTTTCATCGTTAAACTTTCGTTTACTTTTTCTTGTTTAGTTACGCTTTTTTTAAGTCTTTCGACTTCTATATTAACAGATGATAATTGTGCCTTAAAGAAAAATACGGACACGAAAACAAATGCTACCGTAGTTACGGTAAGTGTTATCATCATTTTTTCAAATTTAGTCTTTCTCTTTCTTTGTTTTGCCATATTATCACCCTTATTTTTGTTTTATAGCAACTCTTAAAGTTGCACTTCTACTTCTTTTATTTTCTTCTAATTCTTCTTTAGAAGGCTTTATCTTTTTTAACACTTTAATATCTGGAATATATTCTTCAGGAACGTTTGGCATTCCTTTAAATATTTCGTTTTCTTTAGACCTTTCTTTAAATACTTCTTTACATATCCTATCCTCTAGTGAGTGGAAAGTAATAACTGCTATTACACCATCTTTTTTTAGCATATCAATCGCATCATTTAAGGCCTTAGGTAGAATACTAAGTTCTTTATTTACCTCTATTCTAATCGCTTGAAATGTTCTTCTAGCAGGATGTGTAAGCCTTTTATATTTAGCAGGTACACAATTAGATATAACCTCTGCAAGTTCAAGCGTCGTCTTTATTTTTCTTTTACTTCTTACTTTTTCTATTTCTCTTGCTATTTGCTTAGCGTATTTTTCTTCACCATAATCTCTTATTATTCGGTATAAGTCATTAAAAGAATATTCATTAACAACCTCATATGCCGAAAGGCTACTTTTTCTATCCATACGCATATCAAGATCTGCATCTAAGTGAAAACTAAACCCCCTGGTGGCATCATCTAGTTGCGGAGATGAAACTCCAAGGTCAAACATAATGCCATCTACTTTAAAAATACCTCTTTTTTCTAGTTCTTCTTTTAAATTAACAAAGTTACTAGGAATAATAGTAAAGTTATCTCCAACTTTCTTTAGAATGTTTTCACTATAATTTCTTGCTTCTTCATCTTGATCAAAAGCATATAATTTTCCCTTTTTCAATCTTTTTAAGATTGCACTTGAATGACCAGCATATCCTAAAGTACAGTCAACATAAATGCCATCTTCCTTAATGTTTAAAGAAGAAATGGTAGGTTCTAGTAAAACGCTTATATGTTTCATTTAAACCTCCATATTATCAAACAAGTCTTCTGCTATGTCTGATATGTTATCATAATTTTCTTCTAGTAAGGTGTTAAACTTACTTTCTGACCATATCTCTAGTCTGTCATTCACGCCAATTATAACGCATTCTTTTTCTATGTTAGCGTAAGATACAAGTGGTTGTGGAAGTGCTACTCTTCCTTGTTTATCAAAGCATGCCTCAACAGCTCCCGACAAGAAAAATCTTAAGAAAGCCCTAGCATCTTTCTTTGTAAATGGAAGTTTTCTTAGTTTTTCAACCAATATTTCCCATTCTTCCTTTGAATAAACGAATAGACATCCTTCAAGTCCGCGGGTAACAATAAATGTATCTCCAAGTTCTACTCTGAACTTAGATGGAACAACAAGTCTTGCTTTATCATCAATATTATGATGAAACTCTCCCATGAACATATTAATCCCCCACAATCTACCACTTTATTCCACTGGCTACCACTATGATACCATATAATAAGATAAATTGTCCATATAAAAAAACTAAAAAATATTACAAAAATAGTACTTTACGTAAAGTATAAAATTTATTTTTTTATAATATACCCCTACCATTATTATCTAAAAAATGATAAAATATCAGTATGATTAAAAAAATATTAATAGGGATTGTTAAAGTATATCAAAAAATTCCTGGAAGTTTTCACGGATACTGCAAACACGTTCCGTCGTGTTCAAATTATATGATTGAAGCACTAGAGACTCACGGAGTTTTTAAAGGGTTATATTTAGGAACAATAAGAATACTTAAGTGTAATCCGTTTGGAACTTATGGATATGATCCCGTACCAAAAAAGGAGAATAAAAATGAAAAATAAAATTATTGTGATAATTGGAGTTATCGTATCACTATTTATGTTATCTGGGTGTGCTAAGGAAGATACTACGTTTTCCATGACGGCTTATACAAGTACTTACCCAACGGAATATATACTAGATAACTTATACGGAGAAAAAATTGCCATATATAGTATTTATCCAGATGGAATAAACTATAAAAATTATAAGCTAACAAATAAACAATTAAGTGATTATAGTAAAGGAGATTTATTTGTTTATAATGGAACTATAAAAAAAGAAAAGGATTATGCGGTTAGCCTTTTAAATAAAAATAAAAACATAAAGGTAATTGATGCATCACTTGGTATGACATATTCAGGTGATCCTGCTGAAAACTGGCTTAACCCATCAAACTATTTAATGATGGCTTCAAACATAAAAAAAGGTCTTGAAGAATACATTAATGAAAAAATAGAAACAGATGTAATAGATAGTAATTATGAAGAGTTAAAACTTAATTTATCTGAGATAGACGCTGAATTAAAACAAATTGCAACTAACGCAAGTAACACTACGATAGTTGTTTCAAGTGATACGTTTAAATATTTAGAAAAGTATGGATTTAACGTTATATCATTAGAAGAAAACAATAATTTAAATGAAAAGACTCTTTCAGAAGTAAGAAAACTTTTAGCTAATAAGAAAATAAGTTATATATTCTTAAAAGATGATGAAAAAGAAAATGATACCATTAAAAAATTAAAAGAAAGTTATGAGTTTACAACCGTAAAACTAAATACTATATCTACCCTAAGTGCTAGTGATAGAAAAGATAAAAAAGATTATATCTCAATTATGGAAGATAATATAAACTCAATAAAACTTGAAGTAAATAATTAAAAGCGATTTATTTATCGCTTTTTTAAATGAATTTAAAAAAACTAGCTTATTTGCTAGCATCTATTCCTGTTTCTATAAAGTCTTCTCCCTTAAATGGCTCAGTTCTTAAAAGATCATTATAGTTTTGTTGTCTTAATACCTCATAAACCATAATAGCAGCACAATTAGATAAATTAAGTGCCCTTACCTTATCATTCATAGGAATTCTAAGGCAATGTTCTAAATCATCCTTTAGTATCTCAAGAGGAATACCACTTGATTCTTTGCCAAATACCAAATATATATTTTCATCTTTATTACTATAGTCAAATGATGTATGAGGTTTTTTTCCATATCTGGTTAAATAATAATATGTACCATTATTTTTACTTTTAAAATCATCCCAGTTTTCATATACTTCATAATCACAGTCTTTTATATAGTTTGCACCACTTCTTTTTATATAACTTTCATCTAGTGAAAAACCAAGTGGTTTAATTAAGTGAAGATGAGTTCCAGTTGCAGCACAAGTACGCATTATATTGCCAGTATTGCCTGGTATTTCTGGTTCAAATAATACTACGTTAATCATTTATTACACTTCTTTCCTTTAGCACTTTAATTACGTCATCTTTAGTTTTTAATGTACTAACATCTATTACGTCAGACACTTCTCCATTAGTATAAAAAACTAACTCTGGTGCACTTTGATAAAATGGATCAACAACCGTTATACCATTAATATTAATATATATAATTTCGTTTTCTAAATTATATTTTTTTACTACAGGTATAAATATATTTTCAAATTTTTTGGTGCTGTCTTCACTACTATTTGATACGTAGATAACAGAACTTGGTTGTTCTATAACGTGGTTTGATATTTCATCATACTTAATTTCAGTTAAATAATTCTTTATTTTAGATTCTGAAAGTAAGTTTTCTTCCCTGTTTTGATTTAGTTTAAGCGCAACTACAAGTATTCCAATTGTTACTGTGCATATTGCTATTAATAATATCATCTTTTTTGTTTGTTCTTTCATTATCGTTACCCTTTCTTTATATATTTATATTTTAACACATTTAAAAAAATGAATAAAGAAAAAGAAATCACTTTTATGATTTCTTTAATACCATAATCTTGAAACATCGACGTTTTGGCTCATTGGTTGTGGATATGGCATTTCCATTTTAACTATGGTTGGAAGCTTAAATGCAGAACCGAATACAACGCAAGTACCAGGTTGCAATCCTTTCATTTTCTCAACTATTTCATCGGTTATAAAAGGAACCATTTGTCTTATAAACGATACATCTTTAGGGTGTTGCATCTTAAATATTAAAAAGTTAGAACACTGTGATAATACAGTTTCACTCATCTCTGATGGTCTTTGGGATATAAGACCTAATATAACGCCATACTTTCTTCCTTCTTTAGCAATTCTATCAAAAATATTATATCCTAACACTTTCGAATCAGAATCTTGCTGCACGTATCTATGAGCTTCTTCTAATATTAGATGAACAGGAAAAGATCCTCTCTGCTGCAATTTAGAAGTAAAATCAAACAATAATTTTGCATATATCTTACATATTGTCTTTGCAAGTCTATCATCCAAATAACTTATGTTTATATTTATGATTTGCGCTCTTGCACCATTAGAAGCGGTAATAAGCTCTTTTATAAACGTATTTTTATCAACGTACCTATCCATTTTGAAATACTGGGCATACTCACCCTTAATAAGTGAATCAAGTCTTACTTTAAGTACGTTTGCCTTATCATATAATTTATCACTTTTTAGTATTCCTTCAGAAATAAGTGCAAAATCAAAAGCTTCTCTTAAGTTTTCCAATGTAAAAGGTATCGTTCCATCAGGAAGTTCTAGTTTTAAATCAGGGTTGATGAACTTTTTAATAAACTCAGTTACAAGCTGCATTTCCCCTATCTTGCCTTCCTTATCAATTATTAAGCACTGTCTTAAGCTTCTGGTATAACCAGGTTGTACAATAGGAGTTTCAAGGTTTAAATCCTCAGTATTAAATGAAGTTAATATTGCAAATATTTGGTCATGTATTTGTGATGCTGCTCCACCAGAATAAAGTACTTCTAGTATAGCCTTTGCAATTATATCATTTTTATATATTTTAGTTTCCTCATCACTACCAGAGAAAACAGTAACTAATCTTAAAGCTTTTTCAATTATTGGTAATTGAGTTGGATCATCAGCCTCAAGTAAAAGCGCAAAATCATCAATATCTAAAAGCCATAAAGGTAGTTTTATTAGCGTGTTAGGATTTTCCCTTACGTTAGTTGAATATCTCTTAAAAAACACCTGACTATTTTGAACTGATAAGGCACTTTCATATTCCCCATAAGCATCAAATATAAATATACACGCATTTCTTGGAGTTTGCGTATTATTAAAGAATATATTTTGAAATAATCTCGCAACTCCGCAAGACTTACCAGAACCAGTATTCCCAAAAATTGCAAAGTGATTACTAAAAAAAGCATTTGTTTGAACATATGCCGGAGTATTGTTATAAAGCGGCATATTACCAATTAATACCCTTTTCATAAAGTTGTTTTGATCTCCTGATATTATTAATCTTACTTCTTCATCTGTTGCAACAAAACAAACGTTTCCAATGGATGGTTTTACAAGTACACCAGGAATAAATCTAGGACCATTTATTTCCCCTATTAATTTAATGCTTCCTATTTCACTATTTAAACTAATTACCGTTCCAACTATTTTTTGATTAGAATTTGTTTCAAATATAACGTGGTGATCAATTAAGTTTTTTTCAAATGCTAAAGATGAAGTAACTTTTATAGTTACGTCTTGCACTCCAACATCACTTACTCTTCCTATTTCGTTTGGAAGAGCCTCTACTTTAGCTTCTTTTGGAATGTCATCTATCTTCTGTTCATTTATTACGTTTACATCTTCCTTGTTTTCTTCATCTAAATTAGTTTTCTCTTTACGAGTATTTTCATCATTAATATCTAAATCTTCTAATGTTTCGAAATCTTTTTCTTCCATAATTTTCACCCCATAATTATACTTTCTTTCCTATCTTATAAATTCATTATAACATTTGTTTAAAAAAAATAAAATAATATTTTAACTTGAGTTGACATTTAACCTTCTAAACTGTAATATAATATCTGGAAAAGGAGGGTTTTTATGGCTTATATAGAATTTAAAAACGTATGTAAAAATTATGGTAATGAAGAAGTTATAGTAAAAGCACTTAAAAAAGCATCATTTGAAATAGAAAAAGGTGAACTTGCCATTATTTTAGGGCCTTCCGGAGCAGGTAAAACAACTTGTTTAAACATATTAGGTGGAATAGATAAAGCATCAAGTGGAAGCGTAATTGTAGACGGTGTTAACATAACTGAATTAAAGGAGAGAAAACTAATTAAATACAGACGTGAAGACGTTGGATTCGTATTTCAATTTTATAATTTAGTACAAAATCTAACCGCTAAAGAAAACGTTGAACTAGCAACACAAATATGTAAAAATCCAATGGATGCTACAAGCGTCATAAAAAAGGTTGGATTAACAAAAAGAATGGATAACTTTCCTTCTGAATTATCTGGAGGAGAACAACAACGTGTTGCAATTGCAAGAGGAGTTGCTAAAAGGCCTAAATTACTTTTATGTGATGAACCTACTGGTGCACTTGATTATAAAACCGGCAAGCAAATATTAAAACTATTACAAAACATGGCTAAAAAAGAAAAAATGACAGTCGTTATAATAACTCATAACAATGCAATAGCACCTATGGCAAACAAAGTTATTACCTTTAAAAACGGAAGTGTATCAAGCGTTAAAATAAATAAAAAACCTAAGGCTGTAGGTGATTTAAAATGGTAAAGAAAAAAAGTATATTAAAGGACGCTTTAAGAGAAATATCACTTAATAAAAAAAAGTTTATTTCCTTATTATTAATAATAGTTATCGGAACAGGCTTTTATGTAGGCCTTAAATCTACTCCAAAGGACATGAAAGAAACTGCAAAAGCATATTATAAGGAAACTAATTTATTTGACCTAAAGGTAGTTTCATCATCTGGATTTTCAAAAAATGACTACTATTCTTTAAAACAAGTAGATGGTGTTAAAGGAGTTTTCCTATCAAAAACATTAGACGTTATAACAACGATTAATAACTCCGACTACGTAATTAAGTTAAATAGTATAAATGAAGACAGAGACTTAAAAAGTGATGATTATATAAATCATTTAACCTTACTTAAAGGAAGGTATCCTAAAACCATCAACGAAGGATTAGTTGAAGAAAAGTTTTTAACCGATAATAATTTATCACTTGATGATTTAGTTACGCTAAAACCAGAAGATGAAAATGGTCTTCGCGCTAAAAAAATAAAAATAGTAGGTGTTGTAAGAAGCAGCTACTACTCTTCAAAAGACAGAGGAACTAGTAATTTAAAAAACGGAAAAGTAGATTATTTTATGTATTTAAGTGAAGGCGATTTTGCATCTGATTTATATACAGAAGGATATGTAACAATTAAGGGTGCTAATAAGTATGACACCTATAGTAAAAAGTATGATAGTTTTATTAATAAGTATAAATCATTAGTTAACGAAGAAATTTTAAAGAGTGCTAAAGAAACTCACAAAAGAAACGTAAGTGTTCTTGAAAGTGACATAAATGAATTAAAAGATAATTTAAATAGACTTAATAGTACGGACTTACCTAGTGACGAACTTAATACGTCAATTAAGGAAGTAAGCAGTGAACTAAAGGAAAAAGAAGATGAGTTATCAAAAATAAAAGACGTTTTAGCATATTCTATAAAACGAAGTGAAGTTGCCGGATTTTATGAATACAAGCTTGAAACAGAAAGAATAGAAAACATAGCTAAGGTCTTTCCTTTAATGTTCTTCTTAGTTGCGGCTTTAGTTAGCTTAACTACTATGACACGTATGGTAGATGAAGAAAGAAGTCAAATGGGAACTTTAAGAGCGATTGGTTATAGTAAATCATCAGTTATCTTTAAATACGTTTTATATGCGTTTTTAGCAAGTATTTTAGGAAGCATAATAGGAACTATTTTGTTCTATAAGTTAATTCCTATGCTTGTTGGTTATTGCTACAATATCTTTTACGATATGCCAAGTATAAATGCTACTATGCAAATTAACTATGCCATATTCTCTTTAGTTTTTTCAATTTTATCTACCGTTTTAGCAACAATACTAGTCTTCCTTAAAGATACTAGCAAAACACCAGCAGAACTTATGAGACCAGAGGCTCCTAAAAAAGGAAAAAGAATATTCCTAGAAAAAATAGATAAAATCTGGAATAGTTTAAGTTTCCTAAACAAGATTACTTTAAGAAACATATTTAGATACAAAAAAAGATTATTTATGACCGTAATTGGTATTTGTGGTTCTACCGCATTAATACTTGCTTCATTTGGAATAAAAGACTCCGTTATGAAAGTAGCTGATAACCAGTATAATAAAATAGATAAATATGACATGATAATTAGCATAAATAATAATGCTTCAAATAATGATAAGAAAGTTTTAGAAGAAAAAATATTAGATGAAAATGAGATAAAGAAAATAACTTATGTTTATAAATCTAACGTTTTATTGAAAAATAATAAAAAAAGTGAAAATTCTAACATCATTGTTCCTGAAAACAAAGAAAAGATAAACGATTATATAACGCTTAGACAAAGAAAAACTAAAAAAGATATTAAAATGGATGACGATGGAATTATAATATCTGAAAAGCTTGCAAAACTACTTAAATTAAAAAAGAATAGTTATGTAAAGCTTACGCTTCCAAACAATAAAAAGGTAAACGTAAAAGTATCTGACATAACAGAAAATTATATAGAGCATTACGTATATATCTCACCTAAACTTTATAAAAAATTATCAGGTGAAAACGCTAATTACTCCACTATTATTGCCATTACTAAAAATTTAAGTAATAAAAAAGAAAAAGCTTTAGAAAGCAATATCTCTGATATTAATAACGTTACTTCTACCCTTTTATCATCCGATACAAAAAATAACTACAAGGATATGATGAACACGTTAAATTATGTTATTTTAATACTAATTGTTTGCGCTGCAACACTTGCATTTGTTGTTTTATATAATTTAGCAAGTGTAAATATAAGTGAAAGAAGAAGAGAACTTGCAACTATTAAGGTATTAGGATTCTATGATGAAGAAGTTACTAAATACATTTATAAAGAAATGTTTATATTAACTATTATAGGTTCACTTATAGGACTTATTTTAGGAAGCTTTTTAACACTTTACGTAATAAAAATTTGTGAAACAAATTTATTTATGTTTACTTTTAATATTAATTTTATAAGTTATTTATTATCCTTTATAATTACACTTCTATTCCTATTTATAGTTAACTTATTTATGCACTTTGAATTAAAAAAACTAGATATGGTAGAAGCATTAAAAAGCTACGAATAGTAAACATTTGTAAAATACATTAATTTATGTATCAATGTTGCAAAAGCAACATTGATATTTTTTTATGGTTTGTTATAATTGTTATTGTGTAAAAATCAAAGGAGGTAACAAAATGGAACAATATGAAGGTTTCAAAGGAGATAAATGGAAAAACGAAATAGACGTTAAACAATTTATCTTAGACAATTATACAGAATATACTGGTGACGATAGTTTTTTAGCCTCACCAACAGAAAAAACAAAAAGATTAAATGACAAATATCAAGAAATGTCAAAAATTGAAATTGAAAAAGGAATATATGATGTTGATACTAAAACGGTATCAGGAATTGATGCATATAACCCAGGTTACTTAATTAGGAATTGTGAAGTAATAGTAGGTTTACAAACAGATGCACCACTTAAAAGAATAGTTAATCCATTCGGTGGAATGCGTATGGTGCGTCAAGCATTAGAGGCTTATGGATATAAGCTAGATCCTAGTGTTGAAGAATACTTTAAGTATAGAAAAACTCATAATGATGGTGTATTTTCTGCTTATACAACAGATATTAGAAAAGCAAGACACGCAGGTTTACTTACTGGACTTCCTGATGCTTACGGAAGAGGAAGAATAATTGGTGATTATAGAAGAATTGCTTTATATGGTATCGATAGATTAATAGAAGAAAAGAAAAATGATTTAATATCATTAGAAAAAGAAGAATTAACTGAAGAGATGATTAGGTTAAGAGAAGAAGTATCTGAACAAATAAAAGCTTTAGGTGAAATCAAATCCATGGCATCAAAATATGGTTTTGATATATCAATGCCCGCAAATAATGCTAAAGAAGCCGTGCAATGGTTATACTTTGGTTATTTAGCTGCAATAAAAGAAAATAACGGAGCTGCTATGAGTTTAGGTAGAACATCTACATTCTTAGATATTTATTTTGAAAGAGACTTAAAAAAAGGAATAATAACTGAAGAAGAAGCTCAAGAAATAATTGACCAATTCATTATGAAACTTAGAATGGCAAGACACTTAAGAACACCTGAATATAATGAGTTATTTGCAGGAGATCCAACTTGGGTTACTGAAAGTTTAGGTGGTATGACAGAAGATGGAAAATCACTTGTTACTAAAAACTCATTTAGATATTTACATACGCTATATAATTTAGGATCATCTCCTGAACCTAACTTAACTGTTTTATGGAGTGATAATTTACCAGAAAACTTCAAAAAATATTGTGCTAAAGTATCAATTGATACAGATGCAATTCAATATGAATCAGACGAACTTATGAGACCAATTCATGGATGTGATTACGCTATCGCCTGCTGCGTTTCTGCTATGACAGTTGGCAAACAAATGCAATTTTTCGGAGCTAGATGTAATCTTGCTAAAACACTTTTATACGCAATAAACGGTGGTATAGACGAAGTTAAAAAGGAACTTGTTGTTGATGGATTAGATAAGATTACAGATGAATATCTAGACTATGAAAGTGTTAGAAAAGCATATTCAAAAGCAATGAAAAAAATTGCTAAAACATACGTTGATGCAATGAACATAATTCACTTTATGCACGATAAGTATGCATATGAAAAAGGTCAAATGGCACTACATGATACAAAACTTGATAGATTAATGGCTTTTGGTATTGCAGGATTCTCTGTTGCTGTTGATTCATTATCAGCAATTAAATACGCTAAGGTTAAACCAATTAGAGATGAAGATGGTATCGCAGTAGATTTTGAAATCACTGGAGAATTCCCTAAGTATGGTAATGACGATGATAAAGTTGATAATCTAGGTAAAGAATTACTTGAAGAATTCTACGCTGATTTATGCGAGCACAAACTATATAGAGGTGCAAAACACACTTTATCTGTTCTTACAATTACTTCTAACGTTATGTATGGTAAGAAAACAGGTTCTACTCCAGACGGAAGAAAAAAAGGAGTTGCATTCGCTCCAGGAGCTAACCCAATGCATGGTAGAGATAAATCTGGTGCACTTGCATCTTTAAACTCAGTTGCTAAAATGCCATACACTAATTGCTGTGAAGATGGTATTTCAAATACTTTCTCTATCGTTCCTAGTGCACTTGGACATACTAAAGAAGAACAAATAGAAAACTTAGTAAACGTACTTGATGGTTATTTTGAAAAAGGTGCTCACCATTTAAACGTAAACGTACTTAACCGTGAGACGTTAATTGATGCTATGAATAATCCTGGTAAATACCCTACTTTAACTATTAGAGTATCTGGATACGCTGTTCTTTTTGACAAATTATCAAGGGCACATCAAGAAGAAGTTATATCTCGTACTTTCCACGAAAGATTAGGATGCTAAATTATAGAACATAGAAATTTATCTATGTTCTTTTTTACTCTTTTCTATTATGACTTTTTAATATATAATTAACATTAGGTGATTAAAGATGATTGGAAAAGTAAATAGTATTGAGTCAATGGGATTAGTTGATGGACCTGGAGTTAGATTTGTTGTTTTTATGCAAGGTTGTCCTTTAAGATGTAAATTCTGTCATAATCCGGAAACCTGGGATTTAAATGGTAAAGCAAATTGCTATACTCCGGAAGAATTAATTAAAAAAATAATTAATTACAAGCCTTATTTTAAGCATAATGGTGGTGTTACCTTCTCTGGTGGTGAACCTTTAATGCAAAAAGAATTTTTATTAGAATGTTTAAAATTATGCAAGAAAAACAATATTCATACGTGTCTTGATACCGCAGGAAGTATATTAAACGTAGAAGAAATACTTAAGTATACTGATCTTGTTATGTTTGATATAAAAGGTACAAATAAAGATAATTATAAAAATATGACTGGCTTTAACATTGAAAACTCACTTAAGTTCTTAAATCTATGTGGGAAGCTAAATAAAAAACTATGGATTAGAGTTGTTATAGTGCCTGGCATTAATGACACAGAAGAATACGTAAATGAACTTATAAATTTTATTAAACCAATTAAAAACGTAGAAAAAATAGAATTTTTACCATATCATACCCTTGGAGTACATAAGTATGAAGATTTAAAAATTAGCTACCCTCTTAAAGGTGTAAGTGATATGGACAAAGATAAATGTAAAAAGTTAGAAGATATGTTAAAAGAAGGTCTTAAATAAGGCCTTCTTTTTACTTTCTATTATCTAATGATAATTCATCAATTACACCATTTACTATGGTTATTTTATAAAATTTAGTAGTTTTCCAGCTTAAGTTTTCATTATAAATTAATGTTGTACTGCTATAATTAGAATCATTATATTCTGACTTATCACTAGGATTACCTAACTTATTTATTAATTCATCAACACTTATTTGGTCACCCGCTTTTAAAGAACCTGGGAACGTAATTACGTCTGCTCCTGTTGAAACTTGATATTTTGTTTGTGAAATCATGCTTACCTTACTATCAGAATATTTTATGTCATCATTAGTATCATTATATATTTCAGTATATAACGCAAGTTTATCATTTTTATACATATTAACAGTTGCATAGTAATTTTTTGAAAGATATGATTTTTCGTCAGCACTTTTCATAGAAAAACCTGTTGCATCTTTTAGTTCTTCATAAGTACAAGGTAACTTAATTGTTTTATTATTAACTGATACCTCATAATCAGACCATGTGTTAGACGCTTCATTACTATCATAATCCTTTTGATTTTCCTCTGACCTTTTTATAATATCATCTGCTTTATCAATAGTATTATTTATAAGTTCAGTTGATTTTGATGCTACAAAAGACATAAAAAGAAAAATTACAACTATTAATATCATATTAATTATAAAACTGACTAAAGCACATATTCCGCTTGCCTTTGCAGTTTTTGGTTCTTTATCTTTTTTTACTAAAAAGATTATAAGACCTGCAATCGGTACAAAATATGAAAGTATTACAAGCCAAACATTAGTTTTTTCTTCAACGCTATTTATACCTTCTTGATTAAAAGAGTTTACAACTTCAGGCTCAGTACTGTGTTCACATTGATTAATGTTAGAAGAACTATCTTCTAATATTTCCTTACCACAATTAGGGCAAAATTTTGAATTTTGAGCAATTTTTTTTCCGCACCATTTACAATTCATTTTTACTTTCTCCTATCTTAAATACTATAATCATAGTAGCACATAATTTTGCTAATTGTCAATTTCAGATTCTTTTAAATAGTTAACTAACTCACTTAAATTAATGGCATTTGATGCCTTTATTAAAACGTTATCACTTGGCTTAATTATGGATAAAATATATTTTTTTGCAATTGATACATTTTTAAAATGTTTTACGTATTTTTTCTTTAGACCGTTTTTTCTAGCTTCTTTTGATATATATTTTGACCATTTACCAATGGTTATTAAATAAGCACAATTAGAAATTAACGTGCCTATTTTTCTATGTATTTGCTTAGACTTTTTGCCAAGTTCTAATATGTCTCCTAAAATAAGTATTTTTCTTCCATCTTTTTTATTTATATAACTTAAAGCATTTTTAACAGATTCAAAACTCGCATTATAACAATCATCTATTATTGTGATATCACCTTTTAATTTTATTTCTTCAAGTCTATGTTTTATTTTAATATCTTCATTTATGCCTTTTTTTATATCATTATCTGATACATTTAATATCTTACCTACTATTATAGCAGCTAATTTATTATATATGAAAGCTGTGCTACTTGCACTTATATTATCTATGTTTTTAACGTTAAAGTTTATTATTTCATGTTCTTTTATATCGGTTGCCATATAATCTGATTCATTATTAATACCATAAGTTATTATGTTTTCTTCCTTACAAGTTTTTACCCAATCATTTAAAATGCCATTATCATTATTAACTATTACCGTTCCACAATCCATTCCATCAAGAATTTCTAGCTTTGCCTTTAATATGTTTTCTCTAGAACCTAAAATACCTATGTGTGAATCATATATGTTAGTTATTATAGCAATATCAGGTTTTGCAATAAGGGATAAATTATGTATTTGATTAAAATCATTCATTCCCATCTCTAAAACCATTACGTCTTCGTCCTTTAACCTTGTTATGGTAAGTGGAAGACCTATCTGACTATTTTCATTACCTTTTGTTTTAAGAACTTTATATTTTTTTTCTAAAACATTATAAATAAGCTCTTTAGTTGATGTTTTTCCAACACTACCAGTTATGCCTACAACCGTTCCTTTAAATAAGCTTCTTTTATACATAGCAAGTTCTTTTAAAACTTGTTTAGTATCATTAGCAATTAAAACCGTTTTATCGTCATAACCATTTAAATCAAGGTCTAATATCTTGTTTAATATGCAAATGCTAGCTTTATTATTAAAGGCCTCTTTATAATATAATGACCCATCTGTTTTATTTCCTTTTATTCCTATAAAGCATCCTTCTTCTTTAACTTTTTTGCTATCTATAAAACACTCTTTAACTTCTTCGTCTAAGTTTCCTATAAGTAATTTACAAGAAGTATTTTCTACTACATCTCTAACCGTTATTTTCAAATATTAATCACCTAAGTAATTATATGAAAAAGATAACTTCATATTTCATAAAGTTATCTATTCTTTTTTCCTTTATAATCAATATTGATAGTTACGTTCTTACTAAAATAACTTAAGATTCTAAGAACGTTTTTCTTTATGTTTTCTTCTAAATCATATATGTTAACATTTAAGGTAATTATATTAGCATCAAGATCCTTTAATTCTTGCTTTATTATTTCATCCATATAACAACCATCAAATATTATAACGTTTACTAAAGAACCATCTTTAGATAGTTTTTTAACCTGTTTGATTAACTTTTCACCTATTTTCTTATATTTAATTATCTCTGCATCTAAATCTTTATAATAACCAGTTTTCTCTAAAGAGTTATCTTTATAGTTTCTTATGTTATCAATTATTTGATATGCCGCCTTTACCTCGCAATAGTTTCTTATTCCATTAGAATCTATAAAAGAGATATCCGCACGTGTTAATAGATTACCATTATCATACACACCTACTTCATTTTCAACGTCATATCCTTGCATCTTGAAATAGTGCGTTGCAAGATAATTTCCGTACACTCCCAAAAGGTTTTTAGTTACGTTATCTATGTTTTCCGCACTTGGATTATTTATAATTTTGTCATAAAAAAGCATTGGCACGTTAATATCCATTTTACTAGCTTCCTCTAAAATAGGCTTTGTAATACCAAATTCATTTAATATTTTAATTATTCCGTTTTCATTAGTTACTATTTCTTTTTTCATATAATTATTCCTTACTTATATATTTTATCATAACAATTAGATTATTTGTTTTTTTAATTAAAAACTTTGCATTAATTTACACAGATATTAACAAAGTCTTCATAATATTTCATTATATATGATATAATATTATGCATATGAGGTGATATTATGGCAGAAAGTTTAGTACATACTTTCTTAGGACTATTTGATGGACTAAGAAGTATTCCGTTTGGCAAGGAATTAATTGTTTTTTTAATTTCTTTAATGCCGATATTGGAACTTAGAGGAGGACTTATCGCAGCAGCCTTGCTAGGTCTTAATATAGTCCCCGCATTTATAATATGTATAATTGGTAACTTACTTCCAATACCTTTTATTCTTTGGTTTATTACACCTATATTTAACAAACTAAAAAAGACAAAACACTTAAGTAAGTTTGTAAATAAAATAGAAAAAAAGGCTTTATCAAAAAAGGATAAAATAGAAAAAGCAGAATTTTGGGGGCTTTTCTTCTTCGTTGGTATTCCACTTCCTGGAACTGGCGGATGGACTGGTAGTTTAATTGCATCATTAATTAATATGGATAAGAAAAAAGCAATGCTTGCAATAACTTGCGGAGTATTATTAGCAGGTTTGATAGTAGGCTCCCTATCGTTTGGGTTATTAAAAGGAATTATAGGATAAGGATGTGTTAAAAATGAGTATAGATAAACAAGTAAAAGAAATAACAAGCCGTGATAAAGACTTTGCTAAATGGTACACGGACGTTTGTAAAAAAGCAGATTTAGTAGATTATTCATCAGTTAAAGGTAGTATGATTATAAGACCTTATGGATATGCTATTTGGGAAAATATGCAAAGTATTTTAGATAAGAAATTTAAGGAAACTGGACATTTAAATTTACAAATGCCTATGTTTATCCCAGAAAGCTTACTTCAACTTGAAAAAGATCACGTTAAGGGTTTTGCACCGGAAGTTGCTTGGGTAACACATGGTGGAAATAACAAATTAGAAGAAAGAATGTGTATTAGACCTACTTCGGAAACATTATTTTGTGAACATTTTAAAAAGATAATTTCATCATATAGAGACTTACCACTACTATATAATCAGTGGTGCACAATAGTAAGATGGGAAAAAACAACAAGGCCATTTTTAAGAACAAGAGAAATACTTTGGCAAGAAGGACATACAATGCACTCTAGCGAAAAAGAAGCAATAGATGAAACTCTTAGGATGCTTAAGGTTTATGAAGACTTTCAAAAAAATATTTTAGCAGTTCCTGTCTTTACCGGTAAAAAAACAGAAAAAGAAAAGTTTGCTGGAGCAGAAGCTACTTACGCTATTGAAGCTATGATGTATGACGGAGTTGCTCTTCAAAGTGCTACATCACACTACTTTGGTCAAGGCTTTGCAAAAGCATTTGATATTAAGTTCTTAAATAAAGATAATAAATACGAAACTCCATACCAAACTTCCTGGGGATGTACAACCAGAATGATTGGTGAGATAATAATGGTTCATGGTGATGATAGAGGTCTTGTTCTTCCACCTAGAATTGCACCTTTTAAAGTAGTTCTAATACCTATTGGTGATGATGAAAAAGTTACAAATGCTGTTAACGAAATAAAAGAAGATTTAAGTGATTCACTAATTACTTACAAGGTAGATGATTCTTTAAAATCTCCTGGATTTAAGTTTGCAGAAGCTGAGGTTAAAGGATACCCAGTTAGAATAGAAATTGGAAAACGTGACTTAGAAAATGACGTTGTAACAATAGTTAGACGTGATACTTTAGAAAAGATGCAGGTACCAGTTAATGAGGCTGTTATGAAGGTTAATGAGCTTTTAATAAACATTCAAAACGATATGTATGAAAGAGCATTAGAAAGAAGAAACAGTATGGTATATAACGCTGATACATATGATGAAATGAAAGAGATAGCTAAAAATAAAAACGGCTTTATATACACGAATTGGTGCGGTAGCAAGGATTGTGAAAACAAAATAAAAGATGAACTTGGTTTAAAATCAAGATGTATGCCTTTTGATAATAACTTACCTACCGGAGATAAAAAATGTATCTGTTGTGGGAAAGATGCTAAAACAAAAATATATTGGGCTAAGCAATATTAAACTTATGAAGTTTTACTCATAAGTTTTTTTCATTTAAAAAGCCCACGATTTAATAATCGTAAGCTTGGTTAATTATTTATTAATTATATCCTTTTTTCTTATATTCATCAGATAATTCTTTAAATCTATTATAATGAACTACTTCTCTTTGTCTAAGCCATAAAAGTGGTCCTATAATATCTGGGTCATCAGTTTGATTGATTAAGTTTTCATATACTGCACGTGCTTTTTGTTCTGCTGCTAAATCCTCTTCTAAGTCCGCGATTGGATCTCCCGTTGTAGATATATAATCTGCTGTCCAAGAATATCCATTTGGATCACTTGGAAATAATGAGAAACCATGCTCTGTATAATGTCCTAAAAGACCTGCTTCATCAAGTTCTTCTATACTTGCACCCTTAATCATTTGATGAACCATAGTGCATATCATTTCAACGTGTGCTAACTCTTCTGTTCCAATATCATTTAAAAGGGCTCTTCCCTTAGCATCTGGCATGGTATATCTTTGATTTAGATATCTAAGAGCTGCACCAAGTTCTCCTTGTGCTCCTCCATACTGACTCATAACTGCTTTAGCCATTTTTAAATTTTTATTTCTGATGTTTATAGGATACTGAAGTTTTTTAGAATACTTCCACATGTTTTTTTAAACTCCTTTCTTATCTATTTATTCCAAGGCCAAGGTTCATTTATCCAAGGCCAAGGTGTCATACTAAGACCAACATCATCCGATAAATCAATTGGTCCATATTTTTGTTCATATAAATTAGTTAGTCTTTTAGCTTCCTTGTTATATTCATTATATAAGTTTATATAGTTAGTATCAAAAGGATGTGTATCTAAGTATAAATTAAGGTCGTGAGCTGCAAAAGAAACTTTTTGAATATCATATAGCATCATTTGTTTTTCACTTGTTATATTAGGCTTTAAATACGTCATATTACGGTATGATTCATATTCATCTTTAATCATATTACCTCTTAAGAAACCTTCTTCTGGTGTTAAAAATTTAAAGTTATTAATCGTACTATTATTTTGATTAGAAGAATAAGTGTTATTAGGCATATTAATCATATTTATTTTATCTTTTGGCATTACTGCAGGCATCATAAAAGTTCTAACTAAAATATCATCTAAATTGTAATTAGAGTAACTTTTCATAATCTTTTTACCTCCTAGCCTATTATATACATCTATAGGCTACTTAGTATGGGTTAAAGCAACAAAAAAAGATGATTATTTATCATCTTCTAAGTCATATTCATCATATATGTTACCTAATATTTCTTCTACTGCATCCTCAAGAGTTACAACACCTATAAACTTCTTCTTTTTAACTACTATTGCCATTTGAATGTGCTCTTTTTGCATGCTTGCAAACACATCATCTATCTTTTCATCATAGTTAAATTTCTTTACTTTAAAAAGTAAGTTTCTAAGTTTAAAATCATCATTATCTTTTTTATACATAATGTAGTCTTTTACGTTAAAGATACCTATTATGTTGTTAGTATCTCCATCATAGACTGGATATCTAGTAAACTTAGTTTTTTTAAGTTTCTTAAGAAGTGGTCCAAACTTAGTATTAACATTTATAAGTTCACACTCATCCTTTGGAGTCATTACCTTATCTACGGTTGTATCATTAAACTTAAATATATTAAATATGTATTCTTGTTCTTTCTTTTCTATTATTCCATCACGGGTACCAGTAAGTATTATCCTTTTTATGTCTTCTTCGGTAAAGTCTTCTTCTTTTTCTTCTATCTTAAGTATTTTGCATATAAGATTAGTTGAAAGAGAAAGTAACTTTATAAGTGGGAAAAAGATTACTTGCATAACGTTTATTAAGTTAACCGAGAAACTAGCTACTTTAAACGGATTAGAAAGAGCAATTTTCTTTGGTACTAACTCTCCAAATACAAGCGTAAAGTAAGATAGAATAATGGTTATCACAACCATTAAAAATCCACTTGTAAAATTAGGGTTTATTATTACAAAACCAGTTTTCATTATTTTATCTACAAAAGTAGAAGCTGCAAACGCACTAGATAGAAAACCTGCTAACGTTATTCCAACTTGGATGGTTGATAAAAAATTACTTGGATCCTCTAATATTTTTCTTATTTTTTTTGCATTTTTCTTTCTCTTCCTTATCATTTTATCAAGTTCAAACTTTTCTATCGATAAAAACGCAAGTTCATTAGCGGATAAAACTCCATTTAGTAAAATTAATATAACTAAAATTAAAATATTTAAAATCATTCTTTTTTTAACACCTCTGTTATAATTCTATCATATTTATTTGAATAATAAAATATTACTTTGCATATAATAATATTGAATTATCAAAAAAAATCATTTTTTTCTTAGAAGGCTATTGACATAAGTTTAAAAATCAGTATAATTAAAAATGCCTACTTGATGCAGGTGTAGTTTAATGGTAGAACCACAGCCTTCCAAGCTGTATACGGGAGTTCGATTCTCCTCACCTGCTCCATTGAAAAATCTGTTCGGAAAATCCGA
Source organism: uncultured Mycoplasmatota bacterium (assembly GCA_900547225.1). Lineage (GTDB taxonomy): Bacteria > Bacillota_I > Bacilli_A > RF39 > UBA660 > Aphodocola. The sequence goes on along the minus strand of URFW01000004.1, from coordinate 61,323 downwards.
ACTTACATATATGAATCATTCGAAAGAATGATTTTTTTGTGTTTATAAATCATCCATCCCAAAAAGAAAGGATGGTGAACTATGTTAAAAGTTATAACTAAAGAAATACCTATTGATGAGGAACTTAAAACAAGAATTCAGTTTATATGTGATTTTTGTAATGTTAAATCAACATTTTATAATGGTTCTATTCGTAAAGTTGATAAAACAACTGATGAGTATAGAAATGTGAAAGGATTATCAGCAAGCTTAAATATTATAACTAAACAAGCTAGACAGGATTCTAGAAGAATTAAAAACTTAAAAGAAGTAATGACGCATTACAATTAAAAGTAGATAATTTAAGTGAAAAAGTAGAAACACAAGAAAAACAAATCAATGAATATAGAAAAGACAATTTTAATTTAAAATTTCAACTTCAGGAATTACAACAATTATTTGAAAAACTAATCAACTTCTTAAAAAGAATGTTTAATAGAAAAGATAAAGAAGATGTTTATTCAGAAGTTATTAGTAATATGTATGATAACAAAATTATTAGTGAAAAAACCTTTGATAGAATTACAGGTTGGGAAAATAAAAAAGACAAAGAAAAAGATGATTTTGAGTTATAACTCAAATCATCTTTATTTATTAAAATTATATTTATATTTGTGTATTGATAATTGTTTAAGAGATTTATCATAATACATTGAATATATTTCATATTCTCTTGATTCATTTGGGATTGTATTATATTCATTAGTAGTTTTGTTATATATTGAATAATAAACATTATCACTAGATCTAAATTGTGTTGGTAATAATATTTTAAGTTCTGATTTTAGTTTTGTACTTAAAATCCAATTATTACTTTCTTCAATACTATTTTCTAATATACTTACGTCTTCTTTATCATAATATGCATTTATAATTGCATATTCAGTTTTATTATCATCAAAATATGTTTTCCAATTTTGAATCTCTAATTCTCTATTACTTGGAATACTTGCATCTATATATTGTTTATAATCATTTATTTTACTATAATCTTCTGAAAAAGTAGGAAATAAGCTAAATGCTCCATACACTAATAATAAGAATCCTATTATAAATCCAGCAACTATATTTTTAGTACATTTTAAACCCTTACCATTATATATAAATCCTAATATAATAGAGGAAATTGGAATTGGTAACCAACACCAAAATACCCAAGTGTTTTTAGTAAAATTAAATCCATGTTGTGGGTTTATTTCATTTATTAATGATACTGACCACATAGCTCCCCATAAACAACATAATGTAGCAATGAATAGTATTATCATAAGAGTATTTATTAATTTAGTATTCTTTGCTTTTTTAATTCCTTTATAACTAGATGTATCTCCTAAATTATTTTCTAAATTACTGAACTTATTTCTAATAAAACTAATTAATTCTAAATCACATCTATTTTTTTGTATTATTATAATCATATTTTTTTTGGCATATTCTAAATAAAAATTAGTATCGTTTTCAACACATCTAGTAATTTCAGAATAATCTATTGTTACTGAAGATTTTTCTCCTTTTCTTATAAAATAATCTTCATAAAATTCTGTTTCAAAATTAACTTCAATTTCACCACGTTTTAATCTTGCATTATGAACTCTTTCTGCCATCGGCTCTAATCTTACTTTATAATAAATCAACAAGTATATTTCATATGCTATAAGAAATATTAATGTTGCAATCCAACTTTGTGTGGTTAATGCAATTAAAGCTGATATAATTACATTAAAAATTGTTCCTCTAATAACAAATACCCAATACATTCTTTTTGGAAAGTATTTTGCCATTTTCTTATATTCGTATCCATCAACGACACTTTCACATGAAAATAAACATTTTTCATTTTTCTTTTTCTTTGCTTCTTTTTTCATTTTCTCTTTAAGTTCTTTTTTAATTTCTTCCTTCATTTCTTCAGGCTTAACAGTTATTTTATCATCAGGTTCAGTAATATATTGAACCTCTTTAACTATTTTTGTTTTAGGCTTACTTTTTCTAACTTCATTTACTACTAATGCAATAATAAAAGATATTATTAGCCAAACTGCTATTACTATAAATGTTTCTTGCAATAACTCGGGCCAAGTAGTTATAGAACCATCATCATTAGGAACATCTTTTACCAACAATTCTAATAAAAACCAACAAATTGAAGGAATACCAAATAATTTTAGAAAGAATTTACTTTTTAAAAAGTATTCTTTCTTTTCTTTTTCTTTACCCAAAATAACACCTCACAAACAAATAAGCAACCTTATCTACTAATAATTATACCATACTTTCAATAAATTTTATATCTCTTATGGTGTAATGCTTATAGGAGTTGATGTATTTGAACAATGAACTAGGCTATATAGATAAGGAACCATTCAAAAAAATTGAAGTTGAAAAACAAGATATGATTGTTTTAAATGAAAAAGATGATTATATAGAAATAAAAGTTAATGGTGTTGATAAATATGACTCTTTCGAAATGTTTGCAAGTGGTCCAGGAAAACTTATTGAATCAAAACTATATTATGGCATTAATAGTAAATACTATCCAATAACTTTTTTTAATGCTAACATTAAGACAACTAGTTATAGTTCAATAAGTAGTACAACTATAATATCAAAAATGTATGCAATTGGTCGTGAAGCATTAGAGCCAATAAAACATATAACACCAGAAACAAAATTAAAGAAATTTGATTACTATAATGATAAATTAATATATTACTATTCAGATAATCCAATATCTATTAAAAGAAAAGGTATCAAAGAAGAAATAACAATTAAAGCAAAAACAAATAAACCTAAAAAGTTATTTTCATTAAAATATAGTAGCAACAATGAAATAAGTGTTTATTTAATACACTCGTTTAATCCTAGTGGAAATATATATGACTTTTCCATTAAGCCAAGCACTTATTTGCAAATAAAATTTAAAAAAAGTGTTTCTATCGACGATATTTTACGCATATCGGCTAGAATTGATTCAACACTTCATATGTGTATTTTAAATAAAAACAAAAGCTATATTGCAACTATTTATGATTATTCAAAAAGAACATATAATTTTTATAATTACAAACAAAAAAAGTATTCTTCCGAAAAGATACCAACATTTAATATATGTAAAGATAAAAAAGAATTAAAAACGATTTTTCAAAAAATATTGTCGCTATTCTTAAACATAGATTTTGAAAATAGTAACACGTATTTGCCATTTATCAATTTTAATAAAGAGATTGGTTATTATGAAATGGAATTCTTACAATACTATAAAGTTTTAGAAGTAATTGATTATGAAAAACAAAAAGCAAAAGGTAAAGGAAAAGATAAATGCTTTTTAAAAAAATATTTAAAAAAATATCCAAAATTAAAAGATTATTTTTTTAAAGGCATTGATATAAATACTCTTGAAAGCGAAATAAGATCACTTAGGAATTATTATTCACACGATGGCTTTTATGTTGAAAATTTACCTATTCCAACTGACAATCCAAAACGTTTTAAAAAGATTACAGTACAATGGCTATATGACGTTAAAAGATTAATTAAAATTATTGCTTATAATGAAATATATGATAAAGCTGCTATTACAATTGATGAGCTAGAATTAACAAATTACTTATATTGATTAAAAAATATATAAGTGCTATAATATTATTAGTTGGATGATTTATATATCATCCTCGTGTGAGAAAAAGTTGTGTAATCACTCAACTATCGCTCCAGATTGATAGGAAACTCGGAAAATTTACTTCTGAAAGTAATAAATGCTAACTAGAAATAGTTAGTTTTTTTATTATGTAAAGGAGCCTTTTTATGTTAAATATAGAAACAAAAGAATTAAAAATAAGTGATAGATTAAAAAGAAAAATTGAGATGATTTGAAGATTTACAAATACTACTCCAATTATAAGTAATGATTCAATTAAAAATATTACAGGTACAAATGTTGCTTATGTTATGCCACATATTATAGTTATTAAGAATAATAAATACATAATGATGACGTTTATGTAAATACTTTTAAAAGCAAAATATCATTTAAAGATTTAGAAGGTAAAAGCCACAAAAAAATTACAAACATCTACAATAAAGAAAATATTTTAGGTAAAACTTGGAGAGATTTAATAAGAATAATACCTATAAAAGATAATGATAAATTTAAAAGTAACAAATTAGAACTCGGAGTAATTACTATTAATTTATCAAATATAAGAAGTACAGATGAAACACAGCTATATAAAAATATTTTTAAAACAAGTAAAGTAACAACTTAATACTTGTTTTTTAATATAAATATTTATATTCTTATTATATTAATTCTTTATATTATTATATTATGTATGACAAAATCATCGCCCTGTGATATTTGTTATTATTCTTTCTTTCAAAATAAAAAGACTAGTTATATTTCAAACCAATCTCACTAATAAATTGTAATTTAGCGAATAGTAACTTAATTTTCTTTTTTATTAAACATATGGCGTACTTTATCTATTCGATTATTTGGTCTACGTGATTGAATAACTGGTTCACAAGTAGCAATTTGATAATCTTTTAATTCTGTCAAAAAAACTGCTTGCCCATTTGTATATAGAGTTAAAGTATTACGATATTCATTAATACAACGTACAGGAATATGTCCTGTAAAAATAATTTCATCATTTTTTGATTGACTAGTTTCAATTATTGCACAATGTTTTTGTGCATCATTATATGCACGAGAAAGGTATCCCTGTGGTGTAAAAAGTATAAACGAAAGATATGGCTCTAATAATTGCGTTCCCGCTTTTTTCAATGTTTGTTCAAGTACAATTGGGGCAAGAAAACGAAAATCCGAGGGAGTACTAACAGGGCTATAATAAACACCATATTCAAAACATATTTTACAATCTGTTACTTCCCAGCCATACAAACCTTGCTCCAGTCCATAATTAATACCTTCTCTTACTGCATTTTGGAAACTTTGATTTAAATAACCGAGTGAAACTTTGCTTTCGTACTGTATTCCACTGCCAATTGGAAGTGGAGTTATTGATAATCCAATTGATGCCCAAAATGGATTTGGTGGTACTTCAATATGAATAGTATAATCTGCCTTTTGTAATGGCTTTTCCAAATAAATTACGGTTGGATCTTCGATTCTTATGTTTATGTGATATTTTTCAATCAACAGAGAACAGATAACTTCTAACTGCACTGTTCCTAAAAAAGAAATGACGATTTCATGTGTTATCGTATCAACACAATAACGTAAAAGAGGATCAGTATCTGCAATTTCTGTAAGAGCATCCAATAATTTTTCTCTCTCTTCTATTTTTATCGGTTCAATTCTTGTTCGTAGCATTGGTACAGGCTTGTCATTCCATACATTGCATGGCAAAATCTTTTCATTTCCTATAATATCGTTCAATCTTAATGTATTGTTAGGTATTATAAAAATATCTCCAGAACAAACTATTTCTGTCTGTATCATTTCTCCATTTGAAGGAATATATATTTCTGTAAGTTTCACTTTCTTTTTTTCTGACAATACAATTGTATCTCGTAAGTGTAATGTTCCACTGTAAAGACGCAAATAAACTAATCTTTGCTTATGGTCTGTATATTCAATTTTAAAAACTCTTCCACATAGTTCTGAATAATTCTTATTCATTTCAGGACAAAAAAGATTTGAAATAGCTTCAATGAGTTGTTGAGTTCCTATATTATTTTTAGCACTTCCATGGTATATAGGAAACAACGAACCTTTTTTAACACACCTATATTCTTCCTGCGTTAATTCCTGTATAGTCAATTTTTCTCCTGCAATATATTTTTTTAAAAGTTTATCATTTTTGGAAATTACAGGATCCCATTCATCTAAATCAATGATATTTTTAATTGATATTTCTGGAGTTAATGTTACATTTTGCATAACAATAATATCATTTGAAAGTTTTTCTTTGATATTTTGATAAATATTATTTAAGTTAATTCCATACTGATCTATTTTATTTATAAAAATAATTGTTGGTATATTCATTTTTTGAAGTGCATGGAATAGTATTCTTGTTTGTGCTTGTACACCATCTTTAGCAGAAATTACTAAAATAGCTCCATCAAGAACAGATAAGGAACGATACACTTCTGTTATAAAATCTGTATGTCCAGGAGTATCTACAATATTGATTTTGTAGTCATTCCAATTAAAAGAAGTAACTGCTGCCTGAATTGTGATTCCACGCTGACGTTCTAAAAACATAGTATCTGTCCTTGTTGTTCCCTTATCTACACTGCCTAATTCTAAAATCGCTCCACTTGTATAAAGCAGACTTTCCGTTAAAGTCGTCTTTCCTGCATCTACATGAGCAAGAATACCAATGTTGATTATTTTCATGGAATTTCCCTCCCTACAAATTTATCTTTTAACTTAAAATCAATATTTGCTAATTTTGTCCTTTTAAACTATTCTCAAAATCAATTATCCACTTTTCTAATGTTTCTACTAATGCTAATTGTTGTTTGAACATTTGTTTTCCAACATTAGGAATATGTTGTCTATGAGATTGTCTTTCATTTAGCAATTCTTTTAATTCTAATATCTTTGATTTTATATTAGAAACAAGAATCTTTTTTTGTTCATCATCTACTAAATCTAAATTCGTAATAATAATATTAAAATCCAAATATAGACTAACATCATAATTTGAAATATCATTCATAAGTCTATTAAAATAATCATTACCTTTGTCAGTAATAGTATATACTGCTTTATCTGGCATATTTTCCTCTTTCTCTTTATGGCTAACAATATATTCTTTTGATTCTAATTGTAATACTTTCTTATAAATAGACTGTTCACTAATTCTTACCCATCTTGGTATATTACGATATTCTATATTTTTTTTAATATCATAAGCACTTTGTGATTTTTGTTTAATAAGTCCTAATAATACCAAATCTATATTTGACATAATCTCTACTCCTTACTTAATATAATCTGTAACGCCAAGTCTATTTCCAAATGGATCTTCAAACTCGACTGCATTACCAGTTCCAATTTTAAAAGGCTCACTCAAAAATTTTATACCATTATTCAACATTTCTTTATAGAAGATTGCAACATCTTCTACTTCAAACCATATTGTAGGCTTTAAATTCTCAAATTTATTTTTGTCTTTTAAAATTATTGCAGGTTCTTCATTTCCAATATTATAAGCAACCATTCCCTTATCAGAAAAATCAAATTTCTTTTTTAACCCCAATATTTCCTCATAATATCTTTTTGCTTCTTCCATATTATCTACAGGAAGAAAATAGTTGTCATAATTTTTCATATATTTAAGCCCTTCTTTCTACTACAAACTATACTACTATATTTTATAGTAGTTATAATTAAATGTCAATAAATAATAAAAAAATAATTGCATTTAATTCGTTTATAATTCTTATAAAAAATAGATTAGTTGCACTGAACTAATCTATTTGTATAACTGCTTGTCGTACAAAAAAGACTGTCATTACTGACAATCTTTTCGGTAAATTACTATAAATCAATAACTATAAAATTGTAATTTCTTATTCTAATTCTTTTTTATGATTTAAGTGTATTCCTATATGTCCTATTCCTAATACTATTGTTGATATAATAAGAAATATATTTCTACCATATATACCTAGTAACAGAAATGCAACTACTGGCAAAGTAGCTCCTGCAACTGGTATTCCTAACAAGCTACTATACATATCTTTCATTGTTTTATTACTTTTAAAATATCTTATCCAATATATTTCGTATAAAATCATTATAATAAAGGCAATTAACAATATACTAGACCAGTTTGATATTTTATTTATATTAAAATCACTAAATATCAATGACAGACAGGTTACTAGCATTTCTCCAAGCCACTCCAATAGTAGTAATACTTTATTTTCATTTTTTACATATTTATCATAGCCTTTAGGCTTATTTTTACTCCATATAATATTTGGTAACATCAACATTAGTAAAAATATTAAACCTATATATGAAAATCCAAAGTGAATATTCATTAACTCATCTCACTTCCATATTGTAATTTGTTATTTAATCGGAATATAGATCTCAATAACAGAATCTTCTCTATTCCAATGAAATTTATAATCATATTTTTCAAAATAAACAAATTGCCTATTTTCTACTAAAATATTATTTTTAGGTATTATTTCTTTATAAACATAATTGATAGTATCTTTTAGTTTATTCATATTACCAATATGTTCTACCCTTAAATATTTACTTTTCAAAATTATCTTTTCTGTAAAATCATTTGGTACAAAATCTTTTTTAGGAATAGATATATAATAAAATATCTTATTTTCTATTTTTTCAATAAAAGCATATTTACACCAATTACTTCCTAAATATAACTTATTATTTCTTAATTTACTATTAAATATTTTCCAATGGTTTTGTGCTAATTTTACATTATTACTTAATGATTTTGATAATTCATACCTTATTCCTATTACATTAAATTCTTCTAATTCTATTATTTGATAATCCATCTATTTTACCTCTTTAATTTGTGTGCTGTTATAATTGTATAACTATATGAATTGATTGTTATTTTTATATTATCAATTTCACAATACCAATTTTTACCCTGTTTATAGATGTTACAATTTTTATCTAAAACTTTATTCTTACAATACTCAACAACATCATCAGTATCTAATTTAAGATTTTTCTTAATTCTATCAATACCCATTTCGGTAGTGTGAACTTTATCTATATTATTAAATAATACTTGTTTATCTTCCATAAATATCTCCTCTACAAATTACTATTTTCCTAACTAATTACTAAATTGTAATTTATTAAATAATTAACTTTTTGTTTTTCTCCTTTAATTTAATTATTAAAGCTGAAGTAATATGTGTAATCAGTAGTACTATCAAAATATTTAAATATGGATAATAATTTATATTTTTATACAACAAAGATATAACAAAAATTATCATAGGATGTATTAAATAATAATATTTAGAATAAGTACCAAATTGGAAATTTAATTTCACACTATTAGTAATATAAATAGCCGAAATAAATAAGTAGTAAGTTAATGGTATACAAGATAATAAAATATTACTATTAAGTCTACCAGTATCATGTAGTAATATTGCCTCAAAAGTTAATAAGAAAAACGAAACAATTAATTTAAGAAAACAATATTTTGAATATGCCTTTTCCTTTGTACCTACATAATAACCTAATACTACATAAAATAATCCGAAGAATAAGAAATTTCTTGTAGTAAAGAAAATATTATAATAATAAGATAATATTCTTTTTATTGATAACGGTAAAACTCCATAATAAGTTTCTGTAGCTCCAAACAATAATAATATAAAGGAAATTATTAATAAATATTTTATATTAAATTTTTGTTTCCATTTTTTTAAAACAATCAAAGAAAATATTATTGCAGGAAAATACCATAAATGATAATAAACTCCTGTATAGCATAAAGCAATCAACACTATAATAGGTAGTAATATTATTGATAGAATAATTAGTAAAGGTAAAGTAATATTGATTTTTGATATATACTCATTTATGATTGGCAAATATCGAATTATTGTACCTATTATTACAGGTATGTACAACAAACTCCAAGCAAAATATAATGGTATTGTTTTCTTTATGTATTTTTTTATATAATTTTTATTTTCTTTCTCCTTTTTTGCAACAAAATAGCCAGTTATTATAAAAAATATAGGAACACATATTCTTGTAATTATATTATTAAATGCTAGATCTAATTCATTTGAAAAGTTAAGAAACGGACGCAAGTGTAATACAATAATTAAAATTGACGATATGTATTTTAAAATGTTTAAATTTTGATAATTTAATTTATTTATTCTATAATTTTTATCTATATTTTTTTGAATAAATATTGTAGCAAGACTAAAACAAATTATCATTAAAACAATAATGAAAGGATAGCCTAAACCATTTTCAATTTGAAACACATTTATCAATTTTAAAAATAATATTAATATAGTTATTATTGATATTATTACTATTTCATTTTTATTTTTCATATTTAAACCACTTCTAACTCAAAAAAATTATTTTCTAACAATTATATTGCATTAATGATATAATCCATAAATAACCTAAAATTATTATACTAATTATTATTGTAGTAATTACTAAATTGTAATTTGTTGTTATTTTGTTACATTTTTATTCTTAAAGAAATTCATTACTAAAATTCCAAGTAAGAAACCAACAAGTGTCCCAAAAGTGTTCATAATAACATCATCTAATTGGGCAAATCTACCTATAAAAGTTTGTAAGAATTCTATTCCAATAGAAAATACTCCACCAAGTATTATTCCATTCCACCAATGTTTATGAATGTTTTTAAATATAAATATTGGTAGAAATCCAAATGGTATAAATAAAAGGATATTTAATATAGTTGCTGCATTAAAACCATCTTCAAAAAGTTTAAAACTAATATAACTATCAAATGGAGTTGTTATACCAAATTTACCACTTAAAATACCAGTTATTTTTAATATACATAAAATTATTAAAATCCATAAATACTGACAGATTAAATTTGATACTTTAATGTTTTGTTTTTTCTTATTAATAAATTTTATTAATAATTCAATACATATACAACTCAAAAAAACAATAAATGACAATGGAATAGTATTTCTTAATGTCCATATTCCACTCCACATTTCCATTATAAAATAATCCATTATATTTCAACTCACTTTCAAATTACTATTTATCTGTCACTTCAATATATAATTATACCAGCATTTTGGTAAATTTTATTACTAAATTAAAACATCCAAGATTCATCCAACATTTGGAAGTAAAATAGAACCTTACAAACCATTTAATTAAAAGGGATAAATTGAAAGTATGGTAGAGTTCTGCCATATTTTTAACTCAATTTTGCAAGTGTAAAATAAGAAATGATAGCACTATAAATCCTTTATTTATAAAATGTAAATTAGTGTAGTGCTATCATTCCCTTTATCCTGCTAATAATTATCATCACTTTTTTGTTAAAATTAGTATTTTCATAGTATACTTATATCAGTTGGTAGTTTATTACTACCTATTATATAGAAAAATAAAGGTTATCCGACTTCAACCTTTATGACTCCATTAACGAATCTGTTCGAACTAAATAGTTCGAACTTGATATATAGAAATCAATCGAAAGATTGATTTTTTTGTGTCTTACAAAGTAATTATCAACAATATAATGTTTCTTGTTTTTTAATTATTCTGATGATATTTACATTAATAATTTATCCAATAAAACTTGAAAGTTATATTTAAAAGAATCTAATACTTTTGTTAAAGTTGTATTCTTTACAGTTATGCCATTTGTCTTTCTTGACTAAAATACATCAATTATATATAATAACTGTCAGAGCTGAAAGAGAATATTTAAAATTTATAATGGAGGAAATTATGAAAAAAATTTATAAAATAAGAGATAAATATTTTTATGATGGAAAAGTACAATTAGCAATGCCTAGGATGAAAGAAAATTTATTGATATCTAAAAATGGAATTGAATATGTAGAAGTAAGTGATAATTATAATCTTATAAAATCATCAAGTTATCATGCTCCAAAAGGTTCATCCTTTCCTTTAAGTAAAAATCCTATCACAAATGATTACTATTTAGCTCTTTTAGAATTAAACTCCCCAGTAATTAGAATATTTAGCACTGAGAAAATAAAAACGTCTGTTAATAATGCTTTTAAAGAATCCACTATTGATTATAGATTGGCTTTTAAGCCTTATGTAGAGAATTTCGGAATTTATATAGAAGGAGTATTCGTAAACGATGAAGATCCGATTATTGGAGAACAAGGAGATATTATAGGAATAACAAGGGACATTGACTCAATATCATCATCGGAGGAATTTGTAAGCATAGAAGATAAAAATACTATCAATCAATTAATAGATAATCTTTTTGATAATCAAGACGAATGTTATATTATTTCAAAATGTGATGGTATCCTATCCATTAGACAAAATTTTATATCTCAAAAGTTTGGAAGCATTGAAAATATTAAAAGAATTATTTTAGAAAAGATATATTCAGATTCTAGCTTTGATCCTATCTATTTTATAAAAACAAGTAATGAAAAAGATATGACTATTGAAGCTATATCAAAATCTAAATCTAATTATATTTCTTATCACAAGTCTGATCCTAATAATGTATTTTTATCAAAGGAAACAATGGAAATACCATTTTTAAATGGTAATAAATATCACGAAAGTCGTATAGGTTCATGGGATTTAATGACATTTGATAATACAGAATTAAAATATAATGGTGATATAAATGAAAAACCAAAAAGTTTTATTAAAAGACTATTTAAAAGAAAATAATAATTAGCAATAACAAACACATCACTAGTTTTTTTGATACTTGAAAGATATGAGAGATAATAATAATAATAATACGGAATATCAGGAGTTAGCAGATAAATTATCAGATTATATTAAAACTGATGATGATGATGGGAACAAAAGAATTCAGGCGCCAACAGTTATATTTGTTAACAAAGGAAATATTGTGGCAGTATATATTGATACCATTAATTCTGATTCAGAAGAAATTATGACTGATGAAGAAAAAAACACGCTAAAGCAAAACTTTGAAAGCTTAGTAGATAAAATGATTACATTTGAAACTACAACTAGTAGTGAAAATATTGAAGAAGCAAATTAAGCTTCTTTTTTTTGCGAACAAGTAAAAAAACAATTGACTCCGATGGTGGCATTTGTTATTATAAAAATATAAGGTAGATATAAAATAATATTTATCTACAATAATTTAAAGGAGAGTAAATATGGGAGTATTTAAAAATGATGTTGGTAGACCATCAAATAAAACTATAATGATAAAAACAGTTTTGAAAGTTATAGGATTAATAGTAATAATAGCAATAGCATTTGGAATAGGATATTATTTTAATGACAAACAAAATAAAAACGATTCTAAAAGTGGCAGTAATAACAGTAATAACAGTAATAAAAACAAGACTACTACCACTGCAAAAAATACATCAAATAAGTTTGATAAAGAACAAGTTACTTTAAAACTTAATAAAAATGCTGATTTTCCAGAGGATGTGTATGATATATACGTTTATGGTAAAAAAATACCAAATATTATGGCATCAAATATTGAAAGTATTGATGTAATTGATGATATTGCTATAATTGATTTGAGTTACATTGATTCTAATTATTTATTAGTTGTTAATACCAAGGGTGAACAATTAATGATAACTGATGGGGATATGGAATATTGTAGCAACTATAAATCAAGCGAATGTTATGGATATAAAGTAAAGGGAAATTCATTTACATATTATTTAGACGATTTAGGAAACGATGGCGCAATTAAATGTTCAAATGATAATGTAGTTCTTTCTGAAATACAAGTAACTTATAAGAATGGTAAATTATATTCAAAAACATTATCTTCTATAACTGGTGAAGAATACAAAAAGTCACATAATGTCGATTGTTATGATGCCGAATAATAAAACAATCTAAAATCTAATTATGATAATATTATTATATTTTCAATAAAAACAGCGATGATATTACTTGTCAAAGTAACAGGCTTAATGTTAAAGCTGTTTTTTTGTATCCAGATTAATATGATGTCATTGAAAGAACTTCAGATTTTTTCTCCGATTGACATCTTATCATAAGCACTACTTCTTAACTTTAAAATAAACTTAAGTGTATCACTTTCATATTTGTAATATCCTTTTACTATTTTCACAATATTAGGAATTAAAGCCACAACAGCAAATAATATTTTTGAATAAATAATAAAATAATAGTTCTAACTTACTTAAACACATAAAATCCAAATATAAATCCGCATAAAGCTCCAATTAAATGCCCGGTATGTGATATGTCATCCTTTTTAAATATTCCTGAAATAATTTCGTTTATAACGTAGAAAATGCAAATTAAAATTAGTGTTATTGGTACCTTTCCAGTTGTTATATTAACGAATGAAGAAAGAACTATAAGCATAAATACAATCCCACTTGCACCAAGAATTTTTTTGTTTGTAAAAATCATGTTAATTATTCCTGTTATAATAGCAGTTACTAAAATCATAATGGTTAAATTCTTACTACCATACTTTTCTTCTATCATAGGACCAATTAAAAGAATATATAAAAAATTATTCATAAAATGGTTCCAATCTGCGTGACCAAATATATGAGTTACTAATCTTACGTAAGTAAGTGGTTTTAGTAAACTACTTCTATAAGATGAAAATAAAACATTATTGCTCTTACCCTTGGTTATATAATTTAGTATAAGCGCTATTAAAGATATAAAGAAAAATGTTAATATAACAACTGAGTTATAACCTAAATGATTAATAAATTCCATAACTATCATCCTCTTTTTAATTATATCATAACAAACTATTTATAACAAAAAAATTATGGCTTATAAATACCATAATTTCTCTCCGTTTTTCCTTACCTCTTTAATGATACCACCACCTAAACATATATCACCATCATAAAATACACATGCTTGTCCTGGTGTTACTGATTTAACACCTTGTGGATACTTAACTAATATTTCCTCATCATTTAACCACTCTAGGCTAACTTCAACATCTTTTTGTCTATATCTAAATTTTGCTGTACATTTTTCTAATCTTTTTTCATAAGTCCAGTTTATTTGGTCTACAATGCAAGAAGTTGTAATTAAATATTCGTCATTACCTGATTCTATATACAAAATATTTTTATTTAAATCTTTACCAACTACAAACATCCTATCTTTTGTTCCACCAATATCAAGGCCTCTTCTTTGACCTATTGTATAATGCATAAGTCCTATATGATTTCCTACTTTTTTACCAGTTTTTATATCAACTATGTCTCCTGGCTGATTTGGCAAGTAATTCTTTAAGAAGTTAGAAAAGTTTCTTTCTCCAATAAAACATATTCCAGTTGAATCTTTTTTCTTAGCTGTTACCAAATCATATTCTTCTGCTATTTTTCTAACGTCAGGCTTTATCATATCTCCTATCGGAAATAAGACGTTTTTAAGTTGCTTTTTAGATACTTGTGATAAAAAGTATGATTGGTCTTTATTGTCGTCTTTAGCGCGCATTAATTGCCCATCTTTTACCCTGCAGTAGTGTCCTGTTGCAATATAGTCTGCTCCTAGTTTTTCTGCTTCTTTAGCAAACTGATCAAACTTAATATACTTATTACACATAATATCTGGATTAGGCGTTCTTCCCTTTTTTAATTCATCTAAAAAGTAAGTAAATACATAATCCCAATATTCTTTTATAAAGTCTTTACGATAAAGTGGTATTCCAAGTTTGTCACATACTTTTTTAGCATCGTTATAATCAACTTCTTGAGGACATATTCCCTCATCAGTTGTTGGCGCACCTTCTACTTCCCCATCTGCAAAAGAATCCCAGTTACGCATAAAAAGTCCAATTACTTCGTAACCTTGTTTTTGAAGCATAATTGCAGCGACTGATGAATCAACACCACCACTCATTCCTATTACTACCTTTTTCTTCATAAGTACCACTTCCTTTTTTTCATATTTAATATTATAGCACATTTTAAAAAAACAAAAAAGCAAGATTCTTATTGCAATCTTGACTTTTTATTATTGATTATTTTTTTATATATCATGGTAACTATCCAAGTTAAAATAATTTCTAAACCTGGTAAAATACATTTAAGAAAATTATCTTCTTCAGGTTTAATAGAATAAGCTGCGATAACTAAAGATGTTATTACGATAAATGATTTATTTGCAAAATTAAACTCTATTTTCATCAAAGATAGTAATTTATCAAGAAACGGAAAAAAGACAAAAGAAAAACTAAGTAAAAATAATCCCGTTACAATAGAATAAGGTTCTTTAAAAGTAAAAGCTTCTACTGCAAGTGCTAAAAGCATTAAAAATGCACCGTTTTTTAAAACTCTTTTTATGTCTTTTTTAACGTTAAATGTTTTCAGCTTTTTCTTCTTTTCATCAATCTTATTCATAATACTACTTTAATATAATACCTTTTATATCGCTATCTAACTGACTAACGAAATTAGATGCGTTTTTATCTGATCCAACTTCACCATAATGAACTGGAACTGCATACTTAGGTTTTATCTCATTTACTAATTTAGATGCTTCACTATCAGTCATTGTATAAGTACCACCTACTGGAACAAATATAACATCACATTTTACATTTTTAAGTTCATCTGTTACATCACTATCACCTACTGTAAAATATGAAGTTCCATCAATTATAACGTTATATCCAACCCAGTTATATGATTTTTTATGATAAGACTTACTTATGTTGTATGAAGGAATTGCATCAAATGTTAAGTCTCCTATTTCGTGTGTTTCATTAGGATATGTAACAAGTATGTTACCATCACTTACGCCAAGTGCCTTAATATCACTTTCAATATCACTTGTAACTACAAACTTAGTATTATCATTCATAACCTTCTTTATATCTTCTTTAGAAAAATGATCATAATGTGAATGTGTTATGAATATATAGTTTGCATCATTTTTAGAATCAGTAATTTTATATGGATCAAAATAAATGATTTCATTATTTTTTTCTATTCTTATAGACGATTGATAATTAAGTGTTACTCCGTCCATCATTTCATCATCCTTTTTATCTTGTTTTTCTTCCGTGTTTTTAGTTTCTTTTATACTTGTTGTTTTTTTATCAATATTCTCCTCAATATCCTTATCTATCATAAGTTCATAAAAGCCTGCTACCAAAGCTGCTATCAAAAATATTACTACAGCAATTATAATAGATGTTTTCTTTTCCATTATTTATTCCCCATTTCGTCTTTATATCTTTTTTTACAAGTCTCAATTAATTCTAAAGCATCTTCTTTATTGTGGTATTTTCCTACCTTTACTTCTATCTTTTGAAGAGTTTTATAATTTTCAAAGAAGTTTTTTATCTCATCTAATATAAATGGAGATAAATCTTCTAATCTGTTAACCTCGTTATATCTTGGGTCAACATCAACAACTGATATTAACTTATAATCTTCAAATCCATTATCAATTGCTTCTAAATATCCAATTACTCTTGCTGGAACTACGCATCCTGGATATGTTGGTTCTGTACCTATTACTAATATATCAAGTGGGTCACCATCAAGTGCTAATGAGTTTTCCAAAAATCCATATTCTGCTGGATAGCCCATCGCTGAATATAAAACTCTATCCAATTTTATCCTTTTAGTATCATGATCTACCTCGTACTTATTACGAGATCTAAAAGGTATTTCTATTATTGCTTCTACTACATCTTTTTTCATTAATAATTCCTCCTGTTAATAAAATAATTATATCACGAATAGAAAAAGATTAGAAGTTTTAATTCTAATCTCTATCATTATATAAAACAAAATTTATTCATCCCTATTTTTCTTTTGTTCATTACACCTTAAATATAAAATCTTTTTAACCATTCCAAGTAATTTTTCTTTTTCTTCTGATAACGTTTCTGCATCAACATATAAAGTATCACAAGAGGCACTATAATCATTTCCTCCTCCACCATTTAAAACATTCATGATAGATGCAATATTCATATTACCACGATTACTCCTTGCACTCACGTGGTATCCTCCATCTTCTGCTTTACCAAACGTTATAATTGCTTCTGATGTATACTTTAATGAATAATCAGCAGCCTTTGCAACCTCTTCTTTAGAATATACTTTACCATTATCTATTGCAATACCAAATCTCATTGTTATCCATTCCATTTCATCTACTAGATCTTGAACTCTCCTATCACTTTCATAATCAGTAGAAAAGTACATGTCAACCTTGTCCTTATCAGTCTTTAAAGGAGTATCTAAATTGCTTATGCAAAGATAAGTAGATGGATACATATTTTTATCCTTTTTATTTGTATCTAGCAAAATACCAGTTAACAAGAAATTATTATAAAGTCTATCTTTTGGATTTATTTTCATTTGTTTTAAAATCCAATACATAATTTCACTAGTACTTGATACCATATCTGGAAGTATAAACTTGTTTTTTGTTTTTATAGTATTATCATCCGTTTTATGATGATCTATTACTATTATGTTATTAAAGTCATCATAATTATTTTTAAGCGGCGTCATGAATCCTTTATTAGTATCTAGTACTATTAAAAGTGAGTTTTCTACTCTGTTATTTTTAAAATCATCTAGATTAATAATTACAAAGTTTTTGTCTTTTAACGCTTCATACATATCACTTTTTTCAACTGATAAACTATCATAATCTTTTTGGTCAACAACAATGTACGGAGCCTTTTTAAGACGTTTACAAATAAGCGCCATAGCGCCAATTGATGCAATTGCATCATAATCCTCATTTAAATGAGTTGTAATATAAACTTGATTACAATCTTTAATTGCTGACGTTAATTTTTCTTTATATTCTGATATTTTCTTTTTTAATAATTCACTTTGTTTTCCAGTTTTTTCCATAGTTATATCTCCTGCAAAAATATAATACTCATTTATTGCCTTTTGTCAACAAATAAAATTAATTTTTTATTGACAATTTAATATATTTAAATATATAATCATTATGCTAATTTTATGTAAGGAAGCGATTTTATGAAGAAAAAAACATACATAAGAATTGGAAGTTTAACAATGAGTGCTATGATGCTCTTTACAGCTTGCTCAAATACGAACGTTATGGATAAAAATGAAGTAAGCTTTTCTTACTCGGATTCAGATTTAAATAACTTTGTGACATTTGATAAAATGAATGATTTTAATTGGTATGTTATAGAAACATTGGATGGTGAAAAAACGGAAATAAAAATTACAAAAAGAACAATTTTATCAAAAAAATCATCCGATGTTACAGAGTATTATTACACTGACGTTTTAAAAGAAGATTATAAAGTATACGCTGTTTTGTACAACAGGGAAGATAAAACATACTGGGTAGAAACCGGACCTGACATTATAAGTGCAGTACCACTTACAAGTTACTTAGAAAAATATGATTTAATAAAAGCTAGCTACTCAAAAGAAGAAATAAAAGATATATACATAAAAATTAAAAATGATTATGAAAAAGAAAAAGAACTAGATAATAGTGGAAAAGTTTATATTAAAAACAATTCCATTTACTAGTTCTTTTAATTTATTCTTTTATTAGCGATAATGACACTTTTTCTTTATCTTTATCAATCGCTATTACGTAACAATCTACTATGTCACCTACGCTTAATAAATCAGATGGATGCTTAATGTAATCTTTAGAAATTTTAGAGATGTGAACTAAACCATCATTATGAAGTCCAATATCAATAAATGCCCCAAAATCAACAACGTTTCTTACGGTTCCTTGAAGTTTCATGCCTACGCTTAAATCGTCAATTGATAAAACATCACTCTTTAAAATAGGCTGCGCATAATCATCCCTAGGGTCCCTGTTTGGCTTTTGAAGACTTGATACAACATCACTTAAAGTATATACATCAGTACCTAACATACTAGCATATTTTTCTATATCTAATGAGGAAAGTTTATCTGATAAAGCATGCGTTCCAACGTCTTTTACATCAAATCCTAAACTTTTTAATAATGAAAGCGTAATATCATAACTTTCTGGGTGAATGCTTGTTGCATCAAGTATGTTTTCACCTTCAGGTATTCTTAAAAAACCAATTGCTTGCTCATATACTTTGTCACTTAAAAGTTTCTTTTTCTTAATTTCTTCCCTAGATGAAATCTTTCCGTTTGCCTTTCTGTACGAAAGTATTTTATCAATGTTATTTTTCTTAATTCCAGATACATATTTCAATAAAGATGGTGATGCAGTATTAATGTTTACACCCACACTATTAACTGCCTTTGATACAACAAAATCTAAACTTTCAGATAGCTTTTTACCTGCCACATCATGCTGATATAACCCAACTCCAATACCTTCTGGAGGTACTTTAACAAGCTCTGATAAAGGGTCTTGAAGACGTCTACCAATTGATACGGCACTTCTTTTTTCAACCGCTAAATCTGGAAACTCTTCTATCGCAATAGGAGATGCACTATAAATTGATGCCCCTGCTTCTGATACGATCACGTACTTACAAGGAACGTTGTATTCTCTAATTAAGTCTGCGCAGAATTTTTCAGATTCACGTGATGCTGTTCCGTTTCCAATTGCTATTACATCGACATTGTATTTTTTAATTAATGCCAAAATCTCAAGTTTACATTTTTTTATGCTTTCTTCATTAATGTTTTTTAAGAATGGCTTTATTACGCAAGAGTCTAAATAATCACCTGTTTTTGAGATAACCGCAATTTTGCAGCCATTAACGAATCCTGGGTCAAAAGCAAGAACAACTTTTTCTTTCATAGGCGGAGTAAGCAATAATGCTTCTAGGTTCTTTCCAAAGTTATCAATCGCAGAATCCGTTCCTTTTTCGGTTAAATCGCTTCTAATTTCTCTTTGAACTGATGGAAAAATAAGTCTTTTATAACTATCTTCTATCGCCTCTTTTATATACGAAGCACAAAAACTCTTTTCGTTTTTTATATTCTTCTTTTCTAAATATTCTATTATTTTTTCTTCATTTACATCTATTTTAACAGTTATTACGTTTTCTTTTTCAGCTCTATTAATAGCAAGTATTCTGTGTGGTTTTATTTTGCTTACGGCTTCACTATAGTCATAATACATCTCATATGTTTTGTTTTCATCTTTAGCATTTTTCTTAATTTTAGTAACTAATGTGCCATATTTATACATGTTTGATCTTATGTATTTTCTGAAACTTGCATTGTCACTTATCCATTCTGCTATTATGTATTTAGCACCTTCTAATGCACTTGTTTCATCTTTTACGTTTTTATTAATAAATCTTTCGGATAATTTTTTAATATCACCATTTGAAGGACAAGACATAATCATTTTAGCTAGTGGTTCAAGTCCGTTTTTAATTGCCTCTGTTGCTTTGGTTTTCTTCTTTTCTTTGTACGGTCTATAAAGATCTTCTACTTCAACTAATTTTGTAGCATTTGTTATTTGTGATTTTAATTCGTCAGTTAAAAGTCCCTTTTCATCAATTAGCCTTATTACGTCTTCTTTTCTTTTAAGTAAGTTTACTTGATAATCGTAAGCATCACCAATTACTTTTATTTCTTCTTCGCTAAGGCCACCTGTTTTATCTTTTCTATATCTTGCGATAAAAGGTATGGTATTTCCCTCACTTAACATTTGAAGGGTTACATTTACCTGATTTTCAGTTATGTTTAAATTTGTACTTATTTCTTTTACAATACTTTCGTTCATTTTTATTCCTCCACTCATATGATGTACCTATTTATTATAACAAAATAAGGTTTTAAAAACACTAACTTTTGGTGGTTAGTGTAAAATTAAATTATGCATATTATATCTTTTTTCGCTTTACAAATACTCTTACAATATAATATAAGAAAACGGCCATTATAACTATGTATACCCATATTAATACGGTGTTAAAAATTCCCGTTGTATAATGATTTATAACAGACGGAATTGATGCTGGAATGTATGTATTTATAAAATTTTTTATCTCTTTTATTGGAATAAATCCATTTATTAAGTTAAGAATTCTAAATAGAATATCTATCATTCCAAATCCAAACATATAAGTTTGAAACCTTTTTGAATATATTATCACAAATACTAACAAAACAATTAGCACAACTAAATCTATGTAAGCCATAATATTATCCTCCATATACTATAAAAATAATAACATATTTTTAAAAAAGATACAATTTATTTTTACAGTTGGAGAGCAACTAAATTATTCAATTAGAAAAATAGTTTAAGCTGAAATGTAATAGTGGGTCTAGGGGTTTTGATTAAACAAAAAAACAAGCCTTCAAGTAAAGCTTGCTTATTTCTTTAAATGGTGGACTGTTAGGGATTCGAACCCTAGACCCACTGATTAAGAGTCAGTTGCTCTACCAACTGAGCTAACAGTCCATTTGAAAATTACTAATTCATTATAACACATTTTTTTCGTTTTGAAAATACTTTTTTTAAAATGGTGGACGCTATAGGACTCGAACCTATGACCCCTTGCTTGTAAGGCAAGTGCTCTAACCAACTGAGCTAAGCATCCAAATGCAATATTATTTTACTACAATTACATCTAAATAGCAATAACTTTTTTAATAATGTTAGTAAAATAAAATTAACTTTAGTGATTCTATATTTTTTAATTTCTTTCATTATCGTTAAAAAAATCATACAAAAGAAAAGATACGACTTTAATTAGTCATATCTCCAATATTTGGTATCCTAATAATCCATTTTGTATAACACTTAACGTATTCTTGCTTTTTTCCGTTTATAACAACGTCTTTAGTCGTTTTATAATAAGTGGTATCATTAGTTGAAATATCATCTTGCCTTTCCATACCCGTTGTATAAGCTATCAAAGGATGCCCAGATAAAGCTACAGAAAGCCTTGCACAACCTTCTTCTGTAAAAAATGAATACCATACAAAAGCAAGCATAAGAACCATTATTAGAATGTTTACTATTTTCATCCCAGTTTTTATAACAAAAATGACAAGTGCAATAATTGCTATTAACGTAATCCATTTAGTTATATTTGCAACCAACATATAAATCAACTCCATATCTTCATTTATATTATACTAACATTGTATAAGTTTTACAACCAAAACTTTAATCTTCGTATGTGAAAACGTTATCAAATAATCTATTTATTCTGGTTTTAACTAACGAAAAGTTCATGTTTTTATTACCTCTTTTGGAAACTTTGTCTTCATTTTTTACAGACCTTAACATAATATCTAGCTTAACAGTTTCATCTTCTAAAGACTTTAAAAACTGTTCAAATCCTTTATACTTAAGACATTTTATTTTGTAATATCTGTAAAATAAATTATCTTCGGTTTTCTTTTTACTTGCATATATAAGTGCTAGCTTGTCTAGTTTCACTTGTGCGCGGCTCTTTATGGTATCAAAATAGATAAAACACCTATCTTCTATGAAGTTCATGTTTATGTCATATATTTTTATAAAAATTTTTTCATCTTCATAGTCAATTTTTAATTCAAAATAATATTTTTCATTAACGAGTACTTTTTGGTTTAATTTTAAATTTGCATATAAAGTCTTTTTTTGAGGTAATAAATTATCTATTTTTCCATACGTTTCCAGCATATGGTTACTCTCAAATAAACTAGGACCGTCAAAAGTTAATGAAAAAAGATTTATATTGTATCTGCTAAATCTGGTGGTGGTTTTAAGTTCTACGCCATTATAATCTGGAAAGAACATACTATCCGGTTCTTTTCCAAGTAGATGTTCTAAGGTTAAACCGCAAGAGTTTTTTTCTTTACTAATGCTTTCTACGTATCCCCTTTCATTAAGTTTTAAAAATTCTTCTATTATTTTAAAAAATTCTTGTCTCATAATAAATCTCCTTTTTTTAGGTGTTATATTACCAGTTGGTTAGAGCAAAAAAAGTCGAATTTTATGAAAATTATTAATTTTAATAATTTTTATTGGTCGTAGGTTCGTTCCACCACTAAAAAAACATCAGATCGCTCTGATGTTCTAATTCTTAATGGTGCGGGTAAAGGGACTTGAACCCCCACGGATTACTCCACTAGATCCTAAGTCTAGCGCGTCTGCCAATTTCGCCATACCCGCACTTAGTGGTGGACCCTGTAGGACTCGAACCTACGACCGCCCGGTTATGAGCCGGATGCTCTAACCAACTGAGCTAAGGGTCCGTATAATTTTCTCATTGCTTTTATATATTATCATATTCTTTTAAGTTAATCAATATGATTAGATAAAAAAATTAATTTTTTTAACAAAAAAACGACGATTACTCGCCGTTTTGTAACATATTTAATAAATCAATCTTAAACTTATCCTTATCTCTGTTGGCCTTTGAAATCATTACTCCCTTATATGCCTGAAGCTCTTGTCTATGACCTTCTGATAAAAGTGACTCTGGAGTGATGGTTTCAAGAATTATTGTATGAGAATTTTCACATACAGAATAATGTAAAACTATCTCACCATGTACCCTGATAAATAAGTCATCGGTTGGCAACTTTAATTCATAGTTCCTTGTGTTTTCTTTACTATTTACACTAACTAATTTACCTAAAAAGTTTCCTTCCTTCATTTCAGGATAAAATTCGAATACTAATTTTTTATAAGCAAGCATGTTATACTTCTTAACAGAACGTTCAAGCTTTTTGAACTCATTTTCATTTAAGTATTCAAAAATATAAGATCCTTTCATAATTTAACCCCCTTCATCTAATTGGGATATCATCATTTATGCATATTACCCAATTGGTAGCAGTATTATAGCATAAACGACAAGAAATGTCAAATTTCTTTACACTTATGTTCTTTCATTTAAAATGATTTTTCAAAGAAAAGCAAAAAAATTATAAATGATGTTTAATTAATATATATCAACTATTAATATTTTTTCTGACACTTAGGGCAATAATATGTTCCTCTGCCACCAACCTTTTCCTTTATTATAATGCTACCACAATTATAACACTTTTCACCTTGTCTTTTATGAACCATAAGATGTTCTTCAAAAGTACCTCTCTTACCATCTATATTTGGATAAGTTCCCTTATATTTTAATGAGTGTTCAAATACTTTCTTAGTATTATCAATTATTTCCTTTAATTTTGGCTTAGTAAGTCTATCCGCATAACTTTTCGGATTAATTTTGGAAGCAAATAATATTTCATCTGCATAAATATTGCCAATCCCAGTCACGTAACTCTGGTCTAAAAGCATTTTTTTAATATCTGTGTGATGGGTTTTAAACTTCCCCTTCAAGTACTCTGGGGTTAAATTAGAATCAGTATACTCAAGTCCTAATTTTTTATCTAGAAAGAATTTTTCTAAATCATCTTTTTTAATAACTTCCATTTTTCCGAATAATCTTGGATCATTAAAGTGAAGAGAAAAATCATCAAAATAGAAAATAACATAATCATGTTTATCCCTCTTCTCATTAAGAGGGAATAGATAAAATCTTCCTTCCATTCTAAAATGAATTATTATGTAATTCGAATCAAGTTCAAATAAAAGCCACTTTCCTCTTCTTTTTACATCCAAAACCGTTTGTCCTTCTGAACTTTTAATAAACTCATCCTTTTTATTATAAACGATTTTATCTAAAAATACTTCTACCTTACAAATTCTTTTACCTATTAAAATCTTTTTTAAATCTCTTTTAGTTGTTTCAACCTCTGCTAATTCAGGCATCTAAACCCCACCTTTTTTATTTATTTTGCATCATACCAATTATCGCCGGTTTCAATATCTACCTTAAGTGGTACATCTAATTTATATGCACCATCCATGCATCTGTCTACGATTTCCTTTACCACATCTTCTTCATCTTTTAAAACATTGAAAATAAGTTCATCGTGCACTTGTAAAAGCATTTTACTCTTAAGCTTTTTCTCATTAAATTCGTTATAAATATCAATCATTGCTTTTTTCAAAATATCGGCACTAGAGCCTTGAATAGGCGTGTTTAAAGCCATTCTCTCACCCTGCTGTCTTATCATATAATTGGTATTATTAAGTTCATCAATTCTTCGTTTTCGATTCATTATTGTTGTAACATAACCCTTTTCATAAGCATCTTTAACAACACTATCCATATATACTTTAGTACCATTATAAGTTTCGAAATATTTATCGATGAAAGCCTTAGCTTCTTTAACCGATATCTTCAAATCTTCAGCAAGTCCGAAACTACTAATTCCGTATAAGATTCCAAAATTAACTGCTTTAGCTTGCCTTCTCATAAGAGGAGTTACCTCATCTTTTCCTACGTCAAAAATGTCCATCGCGGTGCGCGTATGAATATCCATATCATTTTTAAATGCTTCTATCCAGTTTGGCACCTTTGAAAAGTGAGCGAAAACACGTAATTCTATTTGTGAATAATCGCTTGATAGCAAAACTGAATTTTCTTCAGAAACAAATGCTTTTCTTATAAGTTTGCCATAAGTTGTCCTGATAGGAATATTTTGTAAATTAGGTTCAACAGATGATAGTCTTCCTGTTCTTGTAAGTGTTTGTGTATATATCGTATGAATCTTACCATCTTGTAAAATATTTCCTTCCAAACCAATTATGTAAGTACTCTGAAGTTTTGTTAACATCCTGTGTTCTAACACTAAAGGAACAATTGGATGTCTATCACTATATTTTTCCAAAATCGATTTATCAGTTGAATAACCGTTTTTTGTCTTCTTTCCCTTACCAATTTCAAGTTTAACAAATAGTATTTCACCTAGTTGTCTTGGGGATGATATATTAAACTTTTCACCTGCAAGTTCGTATATTTTTTCACTTATTTCTTTAATTCTTCCTTCAATTTCAGTGTTCATGCTGTTAAGGACAGACTTATCTACTCTTATTCCAACATATTCCATATCACCTAAAACAATTGAAAGTGGCATTTCGATTTTTTCAAATAAGTATGTGCAATCTTCTTTTTTCATCTCTTCTTCAAGCTCATTTTTTACTTCGTAGATAAACCTTGCTTTTGCACACACAAGTTCTTTTACTTTATTTTCATCAATTACTTTTGTCTTACTTATAATCTCATAAAATGGTATGTCATATCCAAACTGATTTGCCAAATATGCAATATCATCTTTAACGTTATAGTTTAGAAGATAAGCTGCAATCATTGGGTCAAATGAAACATTATCCACTTGATAGCCAAGTTTTTTTAGTAAAACGTAGTGTTTCTTTAAATCGTATGTGTATTTTTCTATTTTTGATATCTTCTTAATCGCACTTACTACAAGATCTTTTTTTATGTAATAAACCGTATTACCATCATAAACAGACATTCCAAGTATTTGTCCTAAATGATAGTTTGTTTTGTCTATTTCTATATAAAATGAAACTGGAGCTTTTAAGTTTTCCAACTCATTTACATCTTCTATTTCATTTATTAAAAGTTTCTCGTGACTTTTTTGAACTTTCATATTTTTTAAAAATGAATAAAATTCAAGGTTCTCATACATTTTCTTTAAGGATTCCAAATTTCCATTTGTTATTTTTGTATCTTCAAGTCCAAAACCTAGCGGAACTTCTTTGTAAATAGTAACTAAATCCTTACTTTCAAAGGCTTTGTCTCTTCCATTTATCAATTTGGTTGCAACAGCACCTTTTATATATGCCAAATTATCATAGATAGCCTCTAAACTTCCATATTCCTGTAAAAGTTTAAGAGCTGTTTTTTCACCAATTCCTTTAACACCAGGAATATTGTCTGATGAATCTCCTTGAAGGGCTTTTATATCAATCATTTTTTCTGGAGTAAGACCATATACATCAAAAAAAGTTTCTTTAGTCATCATTACGTAGTCTTTAGGCTTAAGCATTTTCATGATAACTTTATCAGTTATAAGCTGAAGCAAGTCTTTGTCACTGCTTACGATTAATCCTCTATAATCATCACAATCGTCTATCATTTTAGATAATGTACCAACGATGTCATCCGCTTCATAATTATCTATTTCAAACCATTTAATGCCTAGGTTTGTAAGTATTTCTTTTGCAACTGGAAACTGCTGTTTTAATTCGTTTGGCATTTCTATTCTTCCAGCTTTATAATCCTCATATTTATCATGTCTAAACGTCTTTCCTTTATCAAATGCAACAAGCATATATTCTGGTTTTTCATCGTTTATTATTTTATTTATCATATTAACAAAGCCATATAGCGCATTAGTCGGAAAACCTTTAGAATTTTTCATAAAGTTTCCTTGGTATGCCGTAGCGTAATAGCTTCTAAATAACAAATTATTTCCGTCTACTAATATTACCTTTTTCATATCAATTCTCCTATAAGTACATTATATCATGAATAGTGTTAAATTGAAATTTATTAAGGTTAGAAAAAGAAAAAAGAGCCTGTTTGCTCTTTTACATTTGACCATTATTTTGACTATTATTAGACCATAATGAAGTATGTTTTGAAGTATCTATATTATTTTCTAATGCTGCATCTGATTCGTCATTAATATCTAACATTTCTTCCTGAGTAGAAGGCGACATATTCATAGTATTTTCTGCGTTAGATGAAACTTCTTCATTTATACTTTGGTTTGCATTATTATTTGCGTTATCAAATGATGGAATCACATTATCAGTTGGCTGAGGCATAACAGGTTCATTCATAACCGTATTATTTTGAACGTTTTCTAAAGATTGCCCTATATTCTGCCCTACATTTACATTTTGTGCTGCATCCATAGTATTTGGCATAACAGGCGTTTGAACATTATCTTGCGCTACGTTATTAAACGTTGGGGATGTCACATTATCATTTGATTGAGGCATAACATGTTCGTCCATTGCAGAAGTATTTTGAACGCTTTCTAAAGATGGAGCTATATTCTGCATTACATTTACATTTTGTGCTGCATCCATAGTATTTGGCATAACAGGCGTTTGGACATTATCTTGCGCTACGTTATTAAACGTCGGAGCTACATTATCATTTGATTGAGGCATAACATGTTCGTCCATTGCAGAAGTATTTTGATTGCTTTCTAAAGATGGTTCTATATTCTGTCCTACGTTTACATTTTGTGAATTTAAACCTGATTCCACGCTAGTGTTGCCAAAAGGTACGTTACCTACCGGGTTACTCATAACGGGTTCTCTCATAACCGGATTATTTGGTGTAACCATTTCGTTTGCTATCATAGTCTTTTCATTCATATTAGGTAATGCGTTAGCATTGGTACCTAACGTATTATCTGCCATGTTATTTTCATTTGAAGTATTTGGTTGATTGTTAACTATAGTAGCATCCTTTCCAAATGCTAACATTGGAAAAAATACTACCGGCAACAAAATCATGCCAACAACAAATCCTCCGCCTTTTCCAAATTTCTTTGCCATACCGTTATATAAAACTATAATTGCATATATATTTACAAATGGAACACACAATAATAAAATATACCACCACTCTTTTTCTGCTATCTCACACATAATATATATGTTATATATTGGAACGATGGATGCCCAACCTGGTTTTCCGGCCTTCTTAAATATTTTCCATAATGATACAATCTTCAAAATACCTAGTGCCATAGACAAAATCCAAAAAAATAATCCCATTGCCGCAATTGCACCAGTTAGTCCTGATGAAGTTGACACACCATATGAAGTATCGACGTAATAATCTGAATTCATTTTTAATTCCTCCTTTATTTTACTTAATTATATAATTTTAATTAAACTTTATCAATAAAATGATGTATAAAATGTAAAGCATATGCCAAAACTAAACTGAAAGGATGGTTTACATGAAAGACGTAAGCATAAGAAAATACATTATAGATAATTTTAAAGGAGATAACGAAAGTGAAATAGAAGAATCTATAAATGATACTATTAAAGAAGGATTAGAAGAGGCTTTACCTGGTCTTGGAGTATTTATGGAACTAATATGGAAAAATGCTAAAGACGAATTAAAAAAAGAACTTTTAGAAATTCTAAAAGCTCAGTTAAATTAGTTATCTCTTAAAGTTGCTGGAACTGTTTCAGTAACTTTTTTTATTATTTCATTAAATTTTTGCATTACTTCTTCTTCTGTTAAAGTTCTATCTTCTGCGTTAAACGTTAATGAATATGCTATTTGTTTTTCATCTTCTCCTACTTTATCACCAGTATAAACATCAAATACCTTTATGTCCTTAAGAAGTCTTCCGCCAGCTTTTTTAATGACTTTTTCTATCATTTCACAAGTAATATCCTTATTAACAATAAATGCTACGTCTTTTACAACCTCTGGATATTTAGGAGCTTCCTTAAACTTAAGTGGTTTAACCGGTTTCATTAATTTAGTCATAGAAAGTTCACATACATATATTTCATCTTTATTTGTCATTGGATGAACTCTTCCAAATACACCGACTACTTCTCTATCTATTAATACTTTAGCACTCATGCCTGGATGAAAGTCATCATTTTCTAATACTTCATAGCTATATCTATTTTTAAAGCCTAGAAAATCTAAAAGGTTTTCTATAATACCCTTTAATAAGTAGAAATTGGCCTTTACGTTATTATCATTCCAACTATTTTGTACATAACAACCACTCATTAGCATTGCGATTTTTGTATCTTCTTCATAGTTTACATCATAAGTTTTAGCAATTTCATAAATGTTAATGTCATCTACGTGACGCTTTTTATTATAAGCATAAGTATTCATAAGTGATGGAAGAATACTTGTTCTAATAACGGATTTATCACTACTCATTGGGTTTGGTAAATATTTGTTTTTCTTATTTTCATATTTGAATTTTTTTGCCATTTCTTCTGATGTTAAAGTGTATGTTTTAACTTCATTAAGCCCAAGTGCTCTAAGTCTTTTAGAAATAGTTTTTCTAATTAATACATCACCAACATATTTTCCTTGTTTTGTCTTACAATTAGGTAGTGTTGAAACTAAGTTATGATATCCGTATAATTTACCTATTTCCTCTGCAATATCATTTACCCTTGGATCAACATCTAGTCTTCTTGGAGGAATAGTACATTTAAACTTTCCATCTTTATATTCATATGTAAAACCTAATCTATCGAGTTCTTTTTCCATATCACTATCAGAAACTTTTATTCCTAAGATATCGTTTATTTCATCGCTTTCAAACTCTACTATTTTAGGTGTTTTATCTACTTTATCATGCATAACTATTCCGCTTAATACTTCACCAGAAGCATATTTTTCAAGCAATGAGCAAGCTCTATTTATGGCGTCAAGCGTATATTCATAGTTTAAACCTTTACCATATCTTATCGATGCTTCGCTTCTTAAGTTTAGTTTACCTGAAGTATTTCTTATTTTGTAAGCATCAAATATTGCGCTTTCTATTAAAATGTTTTTAGTGTTATCATCAACATCAGTGTTTTCAGCTCCCATAACACCTGCAATTGCAACTGGTTTTACTCCATCTGTTATAACAATATCGTTAGAAGTCAAAACCCTTTCTTTTCCATCAAGTGTCTTTATAGGTTCATTATCATTAGCCATTCTAACAAGTATTTTATCACCTAATTTATCTTTATCGAAAAAGTGAAGTGGTTGTCCGTATTCAAGCATTACGTAATTAGATATATCAACAACATTATTTATAGGTCTCATTCCTGCAGATATTAGTCTTTTCTTAATGAAATCTGGTGACTCGCCTATTTTTACGCCTCTTACCATTTTAGCAGTGTAATAAGGACAAGCATCTGTTTTTACATCTAACTTAAAGTAATCGTTAACATCTTCTTTTATTTCGTGTAACTCTATAGATGGAAGTGTTACCTTTTTATTTAAAACTGATGCAACAATATAGGCAAAACCAATGTGGTAGAAACAGTCATTATTACGGTGCTTATGAATATCAAGTTCATATACTGTATCATCTAACCCTAAATATGCTAGTGGATCTGTTCCAACTTCTGCATCACTTGCTAATTCAGTAATTCCCTTAGCATAAGTTTCTTCTGTTTTTTCTTCTAGGCCTAGCTCAAATAATGCACATATCATGCCGTTTGATTCTTCGCCTCTTATTTTTCCTTTTTTTATTTCAAAATTGCCTGGTAAAACTGCACCTGGAAGTGCAACTATTACCTTTAATCCTTCTTTTACGTTACTTGCACCGCATACTATTTGTACTACGTCATTTCCAGTATCTACCATACATAAATTTAAGTGATCACTATCAGGATGTTTAGTTACTTTTTTTATTTGACCTACCACTAAGTTATCAATTTTATTTGTAATAACTTTTTCAACGTTTACGCCAGATTTAGTTATTTTAACGGCCAATTCCTTTAAATCTTCGCCGGCTATATCAACGTAATCTGAAACCCAGTTCATACTTATCATATTTATTCACCAGTCCTTCTATCAAAATTTTTAAGTTCTCTTAAATCAGTGTTGTAAAATGCCCTAATATCATTTATTCCGTATTTTAACATTGCAAGGCGCTCTGCTCCAAAACCGAATGCAAATCCTTGCCATTTTTTAGGATCATATCCGCAATCTTCTAACACCTTAGGGTTTACCATACCTGCTCCAGCTACAGTTATCCAACCTGTGTTTTTACATATAGAACAACCTTTTCCGTGACAATTAAAGCAAGAAATATCAGTTTCAACAGAAGGCTCTGTAAACGGATAATAACTAGGTCTAAAGCGAGTTTTGCAATCCTCTCCAAATAGTTTCTTAGCAATAACATCAAATGTGCCCTTAAGATCTGATAAACTTACCTTTTCATCTATTAAAAGTCCTTCTATTTGCATAAATTGGTGTGAATGAGTTGCATCATCATCATCTCTTCTATATGTTTTACCAGGACATATCATTCTAATTGGTTTTTCTCCCTTGCTAGCAAGCATAACACGCGCTTGCACAGGAGATGTTTGGCTTCTTAAAAGTAGCTTATCATCTTCAACGTAAAAAGTATCTTGAGCATCACGTGCTGGATGATTTTTAGGAATGTTTAAAAGTTCAAAGTTATAGTGATCTTCTTCTATTTCAGGGCCATCTACAACATCATATCCCATACTCATAAGTAAGTCTTCTACTTCTTCTATTATTCTTTCCAAAATGTTAGCTGATCCACTAGGAACTTTAGTTCCAGGAAGTGTAATATCTATTTTTTCACTTTCCAATTTTTTGTTTAAAGCTTCTTTTTCTAACTTTTCTTTTATTTCATCTAAGCTTTCAGTAACAAAGCTTCTTACTTCATTAACAAGCATTCCAAATTCCTTTTTTTGATCATTTGGAACATCTTTCATCATTTTAGAAAGTTCGGTTATCTTACCTTGTTTTCCTAAGTATTCTACCCTTACATCATTTAATGTTTTAATCGAAGTAATACTAGATTTTTTTTCTTCATATTCTTTTTTTATAACATTTACTTTATCCTTCATTTTTTTATTCCTCCTTAAATATAAAAAAATCCATGAGACAAGGGCGAATAAACTTATCCGTGGTACCACCTTGTTTCATAGATTTACTATGCACTTAATTTCTTGTAACGTAAGATATACGTGATAACTTTATGGTTATCCAGCTCCAAAGCGAATTCATAAGATACTAATCTTTCCTGCTATCCCACCATATAAGCAGTTCTCTTTAAAGTGCTTTTCCTACTACTACTCTTTTTCATTGCCTTTTCTAAAAAGTATTGTAACATAAAATAAAAAGTTAAGCAAGTTACTTAACTTCTTTTATTTTGCTTATGTTACCAACGCTATCTACCGCTCTTAAATACGTACCAGAAGAAAGTGTTTTAGTTATTGTAACTTCCTGTCCCGACACGTCAAAATCTTCCCAGTTTAATTTATCAGAAGAACACTGAATAGATGAGATCTCTACATTATCTTTGACTTTTATAACAGTATCTGATTCAAAATCACCAATCTCAATAACTGGAGATTCCTTATCTATTTTTACACTGGTTTTATAAGGATAACTTCTATATCCATGATCATTAGTTACCCTTATATATATTTTTTTATCCATTGTTTTTGTAAAAATAATCTTAGCATCTATATTATTTCTATTAAAGTTACCACTTATTTTTTTCCAATCTTTTAGATCAAATGAATATTCAACTTTTGTAATTTTATATATACTAGAAGCGGTAACGTTTAACACAACGTTAGAATTAACAACTGAATTTCCACTTGAATTAATTACGCTTTTTATAACTGTCAAATCTTCTTTTTTTACGTCTTTATCTACATTCGCGGTAATTCCAGTTGCACTTGCCCTTAATTTTTCTGTTATACCAGAAAAGAACAAAAAATAGCTAAAAACTATAACACATACTATTATGATTATAAATATAAATAAGTTCTTCTTGTCTTTTTTCATATTATCTATCCCCTAGTCTACTTACATTATACAAGCAATTAAAGAAAAAAACAATAACTTAAGTGTTATTGTTAGATGCTCATTAATTCATCTTCTTTAGTCTTTAATTTTTCATCTACTATTTTATTGTATTTATTTATTAAATCTTGAACTTCTTCTTGGGCTCTTTTACCTTCATCTTCTGGAAGTTCTTCTATTTTTTTGATGCTACTATTAGCTTCTTGTCTTATGTTTCTTAAAGCAACTTTACCTTCTTCTGCAATTGTTTTTGCTTCTTTTACATACTCTTTTCTTCTTTCTTCAGTAAGTTCTGGAATTACAAGCATAACAGTTTCCCCATTATTATTTGGAGTAAGTCCTAAATCTGCTTCAAAAATAGCCTTTTCTATTGCACCAATTGAGTTTCTATCAAATGGTTTAATAACTATTTTTCTAGCTTCTGGAACTGATATGTTAGCTAACTGTATTAAAGGTGTTGGGGTGCCATAATACTCAGGCATTACCTTATCTAATATTCTTGGATTAGCACGTCCTGCACGAACGTTTAAAAATCTATTTTCCATCACTTCAATAGCTTTTTGCATCTTATCTTCTGCTTCTAATAAAATTTCGTCTGTCATTATATCCCTCTTTCATATAACTATATTATATAATAAAAAAAGACTCTATGACAAGTCTTTTTAATTATTTAATTACATTCAAAGATTTATAAACATAGTTACCACTTTGTTTTTGCAAAATCATTTCATACAATGTAAATTTATCTTTGTTATCTTCAAAAATTTTATCAACATCACCTATTATTTCAAAATTATCATCCATTTTATTATCAACCAAAACCTCTTTATCACCACTATCTAATACTAATTTATTGTTACTATCATAATCCATATATGAAAAGTAACTAAATATAATATGTAATTGCTCATCTTCTATATATGCTTCATACAGATACTCTTTTTCGTATGGAGAAGCTCCTCCACATTCGCATGATAACTCAGCGTATCCATTCTTAGCTGGTGAATAACCAAACATTATCTCACTGCCTGAAGAAAGAATACTAACACTGGATTTTTTAGCATCTTCTAATCCAAACAATTTTTTATATTCTTTATTAACAGAATCTAATGAATAAAAATCAATTAGATCCTCATCGTAACATAACCCTAAATCTTCGCCAACCCTAACATGAAACGAGTGAGCATCATCATATGAATCAATATCATCTTTAAATAACGATGTACAGCTATATTCTCTTTTAACACTATCTGTATTTTTTAATGCAAGTATTGTTTTATAGTCATCCGAAAAATCTTCTGATACCAAATCATAATATTTATCATAAACATATTTATCAAGTAATTTTTGTGCTTTTTCCTTACTAAAACGTTTTTTTGAAACATTAGACGTAATATTTTTCTTATAGTCTATATTATTTTCTTCTATTTTATTTTCTTTACCTAAAGTATACGCAAACACAATTAGACATCCTATTATTATTAATAAAATTATCGTTGTTATTATTCTTCTTATT
Source organism: uncultured Mycoplasmatota bacterium (assembly GCA_900547225.1). Taxonomy (GTDB): domain Bacteria; phylum Bacillota_I; class Bacilli_A; order RF39; family UBA660; genus Aphodocola. The sequence goes on along the minus strand of URFW01000004.1, from coordinate 25,698 downwards.
TTAACAGTTTTATTTGATGGTCTGCCAACATCATTTTTAAATACTCCCATATTTACTCTCCTTTAAATTATTGTAGATAAATATTATTTTATATCTACCTTATATTTTTATAATAACAAATGCCACCATCGGAGTCAATTGTTTTTTTACTTGTTCGCAAAAAAAAGAAGCTTAATTTGCTTCTTCAATATTTTCACTACTAGTTGTAGTTTCAAATGTAATCATTTTATCTACTAAGCTTTCAAAGTTTTGCTTTAGCGTGTTTTTTTCTTCATCAGTCATAATTTCTTCTGAATCAGAATTAATGGTACCAATATATACTGCCACAATATTTCCTTTGTTAACAAATATAACTGTTGGCGCCTGAATTCTTTTGTTCCCTTCATCATCAGTTTTAATATAATCTGATAATTTATCTGCTAACTCCTGATATTCCGTAGTATTATTATCTCTCATGTCTTTAAAGTTATAATAAAGTACTTCTTTGATATCTTTTTCTTTTGCCACTTCATTTAAAATAGGAGTAATTTCTTTACATAAAGCACAACTAGGAAATCCCAAATAAATAATTCCCGTTTTATTTTTTAAAGTATCCATTACGTTAGAATACGTAGAATACTTATAAACATTATCTTTTTTAACCGTGCTATATTCCGAGCTAAATCTTATAGCATCAGTTTTAGTATCATCCTTAACCTTTGTTACAGAAACAGTACTACACCCTGTTAATATTAACAAAAAAGTTAGGACTAATGCCACTAACTTTTTCATGATTATTCACCATTCATTTGAGCAGCTACTTCTTCAGCAAAGTTTTCTTGACGTTTTTCAAGACCTTCACCAACTTCATATCTTATAACGTCGATAATTTTACCACCATTATTGCTTACGTATTTAGCAACAGAAACTGAGTTATCCTTAACAAATTCTTGTTCTTCCAAACAAATTTCTTTATAGAACTTATTAATTCTTCCCATTACCATCTTTTCAGCAATATTAGCTGGTTTTCCTTCAGCAATAGCTTGTTCAGTTAAAATTTTCTTTTCATGTTCAACTTGTTCTTCTGGAACTTGTTCTTTCTTAACATATTCAGGGCGCATTGCAGCAGCATGCATAGAAACGTCTTTAGCTACTTCTTCGTTTGCTCCGTCAAGTAATGTTAAAACAGAAATCTTACCACCCATATGGATATATGCTCCAAAGTTTTGATCATCACTTTTTTCTAATAAAGTAAATCTTCTAAATGAAATCTTTTCTCCAATTGTTGCAGTCATATTTGTAACAGCATCATTTAAAGTACCATCTTCACAAGGAAGTGCTAATGCTTCTTCATTAGTTTTTGCATTACTGTTTAATATTGTTCTTGCAACTTCATTTACAAAGTTTTGGAACTTTTCATTTTTAGCAACAAAGTCTGTTTCACAGTTAATTTCAAGGATAACTGCTTTATTACCTTCAGTTATAACAGTAGATAATCCTTCAGCAGCAATTCTTCCAGCCTTTTTAGCAGCTTTTGCAATTCCCTTTTCTCTTAACCATTCAGTTGCTTTTTTAATATCATTATCGTTTTCTTCTAAAGCTTTTTTACAATCCATCATTCCAGCTCCAGAAATGTCTCTTAATTCTTTGATTAACTTTGCATTCATTTTTCCATTCTCCTTTTTATAATTAAAGATGATTTATTAAAATCATCTTTATTTTAATAATTACTTTCTTAAAGCTTTAACTAGTTCGTCTTTCTTTAATTTTGAGTATCCTTCGATACCACTTTCCTTAGCTAATTTCTTTAATTCCGCAACTGTCTTCTTTGCTAAATCAGTTACTTCTTCTTTAACTTCTTCTACCTTTTCTAAAGCTACTTTTTTTGCTTCTTCAACTTTTGGTTCAGCTTTCTTTATAGCTTTTTCTGCTGCACTTTTAACAGCTTTTTTTGTTTCTTCTATCTTAGGTTCAGCCTTAGAAGATACTTCTTTAACCTTCTTTAAAGCTACCTTTTTAACATCTTTAGCTAATTCTTTAACGTCACTAGCAACTTCTTTAGCAGAAGCTTTTACTCTATCTTCTTCAGTTACATATTCTTCCATAGGTTTTCCTGTAGCTTCACAGATAGCGTTATTTAAAACACCAAGTACGATTTTAACAGCACGAATAGCATCATCATTACCAGGAATAACATAGTCTACTAAATCTGGGTCACAGTTAGTATCTACGATACCAAATACCGGAATGTTTAACTTGTGTGCTTCGTTTATTGCGTTAATTTCCTTTTTAGGATCAACAATAATCATAGCTTGTGGTAATTTCTTCATTTCTCTAAGTCCGCAGAAATATGATTCTAATTTTTCATATTCTTTACGAATCTTAACTACTTCTTTTTTAGGTAACTTATCAAATGTACCATCTTTTTCCATTTTTTCAATTTGATCTAAACGATTAATTCTTCTTCTTATTGTTCTAAAGTTAGTTAAAGTTCCACCTAACCAACGTTTTGAAACATAGTAACTATCTGATCTCTTAGCTTCTTCAACAGTAGCTTCTTGAGCTTGTTTTTTAGTTCCTACGAAGATAACCTTTCCACCGTTTGATGCGATTTCTTTTAAAGCAGCGTATGCTTCTTCAATTTTCTTTACTGTCTTTTGTAAGTCGATAATATAAATATCGTCTCTTGAAGTAAAGATATATTCTTTCATCTTTGGATTCCATCTTTTTGTTTGATGTCCAAAGTGTACACCTGCTTCTAGCAAGTAACTCATTGATACAACTGGCATTTCTTTTTCCTCCTTCGTTCTAACCTCCAAATTCTTCATCCTTACCCTTCATCCTCTTCGGACACTCGAAGCATAAGTCCAAATTTGTGCGTATTTTCTTTCCTTGTTCGAAAAGCCTTTATTATTATAACACACAATTATTATATGATACAAGGTGTTTTTTTATATTTTATAAAGAAAAAATGATAAAATTATCGCTAAAATTATCATTTTTTTAATGCCTAAAATTATATAGCAAAACCGTTTTTCTCCTTTACTTCTGAAGATGAATAAAAAGGACTATTTACTATCTGTTTAAATCTCTCATAATTAGTTACCTCAGATGGTGTTAAAGGCTCATTATTTTCTATCTTACTAACAATTGAATTTGATTTTTGGATTAATAAATCATAAACATAATCGAAAAACTCTTTGCCCGTATACTCTTTAATAAATAATTCCAGCAAACTTTGATGCTTAAGCCAGCTTCTCATAAACTCGTCATCGTCAAAAGTTTTAGGACAAGGCCCGTTAACAAAGGTAGGCTTAACCATTAATCCACAAGATGGCCTTTCATCTTCATCATAAAAACATCCATTTTCACCAAGCATTTTGCAAGGTCCACCACTGGTAAATAAATCAACTACGTCCTTATCTTTGTTTCTTGCTCTTAAAAACAAAATAAGAGTCCAAGCATCTTTATTAAAGCTTAAATTTTTAACGGGAAAAGCATCTATTGAAATATTTCCTTTTAATAATTCTTTTTTTATAGTTATATATTTCATCTTTTTAAAGTCACTAGGCATGTACATACAACCAGAAACCTTACAACAAGAACCTTTACATTTAGAACATAAATCTTTATTTATACAAATCTTTCCCATAATATTCACCCCACGTTAAAGCATAATGTCTGTAGTATTATACTTAAAACACTTTAAAAGTCAAGAAATTAATCTTGACTTACTTTTCAGGAAATTTTTTAACATAACAATTTTTAAATCCTACACAATAATAACCAGCTGGCTTACCATATTCATCATGCATTTTTTCAGAAGTAGGCACCTTACAACTATTATTAACGCATAAAAGACATCCCTTGTTTTCATCTATATAATTTTGATCACAAGTAAACTCTAAGTAAATTCTTTTATAAAAACCCCCACGCTTCTTTTTCTTACTTATTCTTAATTTTTCTACATCACTTACATCAATGTTTTTAAAATTAGTTATTGCTTGCACTACTTCTAAAAGATCTGCAAGTTCTTCTTCTGTTTCTTCTTTTTTATTAGCGTTTATAACTTCATTAGCTTCTTCTAATAATTTATCATATAAAGCCTTTTCATATTCTTTATCATTTAAAGTTCTAGTCAAACTATATTCGCCATTTTCTTCTATTATCTCTGGAATTTTATCCCTAACTAACTTGTTAAATTCTTTTTTCATTTTAACTCCTTTATTTCTGATAGCTCTCTGCTTAACTTTTCAAATATTTCATTTTCTTTAAATTTTGGTCTATCATATAAGATCCAAAAATCACTAGCTGAAGAAGCGTTTTCTTCTATTTTCTTTGCTCTATCACCGTAAAATGGTAAATCTTCCTTTGCTTTTTCTACTGAAAAATATCCTTCTAAATCATAGACTTTAGCTTGCATATCACACTCTAACTTATCTACTAGATAGCAAAACTTAGCCTCCTTTGTTTTGCATTCATTAAACTCATCTATTATATTTAATAATTCTTCTTTAGAAGATAAAGTGTTTAATACTGTATCAACGCTTTCTTTTCCAATTTTTTCTTTTTCTTCCTTTGTAATACCTGATCTTATGGTAAAGTCCGGTTTTAAAACCTCATCTAATTCGTGAATTGTAAGCATTTTTAAAACCTTATACATATCGATATTTAAATCATATTCACTATCTATTGCAATAGATAGCATAAGACACCCATAAATATGCTCTGCAACTGATTCTAATCTATCTTTAGTTATTCCTATTTGAATAAAGCCTTCTCTTAATTTATACTTTAACTTATTTACGTATAAATAATAATTTATAATGTTTTTAGTTTTATCCATAATTTCCTCCTAAAAGTTAATCGGATTAAAGTCTAGCTCCACTTTAATCTTACTATTTCCCTCGTATATTTTTATCATTTGGTTTAGAGTGTTATATAGTTTTTCATCTTTCTTATATTTTAATATAACCTGAAAATTATAGGTGTTATTTATTCTTAATACATTTGCCATGGAAGGACCTAAAACAGTTGTATTAAAACTTAAATTTCTTCTTAAAAATATGCTTATTTTCCTAGCTTCCTCTATTCCGTATTTAAAGTCTTTTGAAGATATTTTAATTAACGTTATAAACCTATACGGCGGATAACTCAAATTTTTTCTAACCCTCATTTCCTTTTCGTAAAACGATTTATAATCGTGGTTTTGCGCGCACAATATGCTGTAATGATCCGGATTAAAAGTTTGAACTATAGCGCATCCTTCTTTTTCTCCTCTGCCTGCTCTTCCAATTACTTGATCTAACAAACTAAAAGTTACCTCACTACTTCTAAAGTTTGGAATGTTTAATGATGAGTCTATGTTTATTACACCAACTAGTGTTACATTAGGAAAATTAAGTCCCTTAGAAATCATTTGCGTTCCAACTAAAATGTTATAATTACCACTATTAAATTCTTCTATTATTCTATTATGAGAACCTTTAGTAGTTGTTGTATCAGCATCCATTCTAAGTGTTTTAGAAAGAGGAAACATACGTTTTATTTCTTCTTCTAGCCTTTCGGTTCCAAGTCCCATACTTGTTATATCACGTTCTTTACAAGATGGACAAACATCTAATTTATTTTCAGCATAACCACAATAATGACATCTTAACATACCGGAAGTCTTATGATAAGTAAGCGTTATATCACAGTTAGGACATTTAAATGTGTATCCACAAGATTTACAAGATAAGTAAGTTGAATAACCCCTTCTATTTAACAAAAGCATTACTTGTTCTTTTCTTTCTAATCTTTTTTCTATTTCATCCTTTAGTAAATCAGAAAAGATCATGTTACCCTTTCTTATTTCGTTTTTCATATCTACTATGGTAACTTTTGGAAGAGGCTTTTTATTTACTCTTTCTTCCATTTCCAAAAGGTTATAATATCCTCTTTTAGCCCTTGCATAACTTTCTATGGTTGGTGTTGCACTACCAAGTACTATAGGGCACTTATGAGTAATTGACCTTTTACGTGCTATATCAAGGGTATTATACCTTGGATTATTTTCCTGTTTATAGCTTTCTGAATGTTCTTCATCTATGATTATTATTCCAATGTTTTTAAGTGGTGCAAAAATAGCAGACCTTGCACCTATTACAACGTGAACTAATCCTTTCCTTATTTTTCTTATTTCGTCAAACCTTTCACCATCTGATAAAGAAGAATGAAGAATTGCAATGTTATCTTTAAAAATACCTTTAAACCTAGCAGTTATCTGAGGAGTTAGACTTATTTCTGGAACAAGTATAATTGCATCTTTACCGTTTTTTATAACCTCTTTTACAACGTCTATATAAACCTCTGTCTTGCCTGACCCCGTAACCCCATATAAAAGATTTATAGAAGATTTATTTAAATAGGATTTTAATTTTTTAGATGTTTCTTCTTGCTTTTTAGTTAGCGTTATTTTTCTTTCATCTAAATTTGTTTTTACTTCTCTATATACTTCTTTATCATACTCTATAACTATTTTTTTATCTAATAACTTCTTCAGCGAAGACTTACTTTTTATCCTACTTTTTAAAACCTCAGAATTATTTTTAAGTAAGTCTATAATATCCATTTGAGCTTTTATTTTTATGCTACTAGTATCACAATTTTCATTTAACTTTACAAAAGTTTTAGTCAAATAATTTTTATTAGATTTATGATTAGCTTTTAAAGCACGAGGAAGCATCGCTTGATATGCATATATTAATGAACACAAATATTTTTCACTCATAAATTTACCTAAGTTTAAAAGTTCATCATCAAGCACGGCATCACTATCTATAACCTTTATTATATCCTTAACTTCGTAATCAGGCCTTTTAGTTGAAGTACTAATTACAAAACCTTCTATAGTCCTATTATTAAACGGAACTAAAACCCTTTTTCCAATAAGATCATGACATAAATCATCTGGCACATGATATGTAAATGTCATATCATTTGATTTTACTTTTGTTTCAATTAAGACATTAATATACATATCATCACCTCTAGAACAATTATATCAAAAAAAGAAGACTTATTTAAGCCTTCTTAACCCCTTTTATTAGTTAATCTCCCTCTTGGTTCCTGTATATTGCCATCCATCAATAGATGTACTAGTAGACCATTTATACTTTTGCTCACAAACTGTTCTATAAGCCTTTTCAGCCTTCTTAGTATCAGTTGTATTTACGGTCTTAACACAATTAGTTCCATCTAATGTTGATCCTGGATATGAATCACATGTATATGTTTTTTTAGGAACAGTTGTTGTTTTAACACACTTATCACCCTTCAAATCATATCCTGGATATGAATCACATGTATATGTTGTTGAAGAATTCTTTATAGCACAGCTTTGTTTATCATCCGTTTGAACCGAACCAGGATATTTATCACATGAGCATACCTTTGATTTAGTTATTGTTTTAACAGTACATTTTGTACCATTTAAAGTATATTTTTTAGTATTGGTATTAGCTGGGCAATAATAGTCATGTTTATCAATACAAACCATTGAAGAACCAGTACCTTGTTTTTCCATATAAGATGGACAAGTATACTCTTTTGATGTTTTCGTACAATACTTAGGATCGCTTGTTTTTGTTGTTCCTGAAGGACAAGTATAACTTACCTTTGTTTTAGCACATGTTTTGTTAGACCTATTTAGTTTGTAATCAGAACCATACTTAGAACAATCTAAAGTTGTCTTTGTTTTCGAACAAACAGATCCATTAGCACTATATCCACTTGGACATTTTTTAGTTACTTTAGTAGCCTTTCTACACTTATTTCCATCATATAATGAATATCCTGGATATGCATCACACGAGTATGTATAATCAGCGGCTTTCTTAGTATAATGATAATACTTATACTTTGTAACAGTAGTAAAACATGTTGAACATTCTAATTCATCCCACACCGTTACATAATCTAATCTTTCGTTATCATTTTCATAAGCTAAAGAACCGTTTGTATCTACTAAAGTATAATCATAAACCCACTTATAAGATGAAATTACCTTATCTGCGGTTTTTATATCATAATTTTGAATTGTAATATAGTTTACATCCGTTGTCTTTTTTGTTTCGACAGCCCCTTTAACTTCATATGATGTAGTTTGATTTGCAGTTACTTTTTGAGTTACCGTTGTTAAAGTAGCAGAATAAGTAGTCTTTTTGTAACCAGCATTTATAGTAGAAGTTTTAGTAATTTTCTGTTCCTTACAATCGGCAGGTTTTAATTCTGTTGAACTATCAATTTTAACATCTGCTGGTTTAGTATCTGTAGACGTAACGTTAGTAATTTTTTCATCTGCTGGTTTAGATACTACTTCAGAGCCATTTTTTATACAAATATCACCAACAAGATTGTATCCTGATGGACATATATATTTTTCAAACTGCTCAGTGCATTCATTTTTAGTAAATAAATATTCATATAATTTACCATTATTTTGTGATGTTGTTACCCTTGGATTTGTAGTTGTTTTTCTAACGGTATTCTTTCTTGATGTTACCTTAGGTGAATAAGTTGCTGAGGTACTCGTTTTAGTTGTAGACTCTAAAGCCTTACACGTATCACTACAAATATCATAACATCCAAAGTGTTCTATAACATAGTCTTGCTTATCAGAACATGATAAATTAACCTTTATAACATATTCATTTTCAAGTTTAGTAATTTCAACGTAAGAATCATCTCTACTACAAGTCTTACCGTTTGAATCAATTAAATCTAATATTAAATGTTGGTCTACCATTTCTTTTAATGTCATTCTCTTAGAATCATTTATATTTTTTGGTAATCTTTCAACAGTATAATAAGATTTTGCAACATCCTTCATTCTATCAATGTTATCCGCAAAAATTTGATTATTAAGTGGTTTTAGATCTGGCATAGGAAAAAGCCAAATAAGTAAGAATATAAAGATTATTATAAGTATTAATCTTATTAAAATGTCCTTAATAGTTAACCCTCTGTTAGTTTCCATCAAAATTCCCCCTTTGTTTTGAATGCCCTATATACTATCACTTTTTCAGACAATTGTCAATAATTTTACACAATTTTATTTAAGTATAAATTTATCATTTTTTTATCACTATCATAATTATAATACTATTTAAATTAGAAAAAAGACTTAAATCAAGTCTTTCTTTGTCATTTTTTAATTTTTCGATTTTGAAGTTAAATTTCAAATTAATGTTTAATTTTGTTTTTCTTTTATATATACAAGTGTACATCCCATATTATAATGATTAGCATGATACTCTAACACTCTTTTATCTTGCTTTAATACCTTGTATGTTTCATCCTTTACTATGCCTTTTCCTACTCCGTGTATTATTAAAACTTTTTTGTTTCTTAAAATGTAATTATCTTCTATAAATTCTTTTACTAATACCCTTGATGAATCTCTTGTTTCACCATGTAAATCAAGCGTTGGTAAATTATTTATAAAAACGTCATCTAGTGCTGTTACTTTATTTGCCATTTTGAAATTTATAAGCTTTAACTACGTTTTTTAGTAAGGATGCTATTGTCATTGGCCCAACTCCACCTGGAACAGGCGTTATTAAAGAAGCCTTTTTACTTACTTCATCAAATGAAACATCTCCTACTAAGGAATCATTTTCTTTATTTATCCCAACATCTATTACAACAGCACCTTCTTTTACCATATCTTTTGTTATAAGGTTAGGATGGCCTGCTGCAACTATTAAGACATCAGCCATTTTTGTATAACTTTTTATATCAACGCTCTTAGAATGACATATACTAACCGTTGCATCACGTGCTAAAAGAAGTTGTATTAATGGTTTTCCAACCAAGTTACTGCGTCCTACAATGCAGGCGTTTTTCCCTTTTAAGCTAACGTTATACATATCAAGTAATTCCATAACTCCCATAGGAGTACAAGAAACTAAGCATTCATTTTCTAAAACTAAGTTACCAACGTTAGGATAAGTTAATCCATCAACGTCCTTTACTGGGCTTATTGCATTTATTATTCTTCCCTCATCAAAACATGGTGGAAGTGGAAGCTGAACTAAAATACCATTTACGTTGTCATCTAAGTTTAATCTTTCTATTTCACTTATTATTAAATCTTCTGATATTGTATCAGGAAGCTTAATGTTTATGAATTTTATACCTACCATATCGCAAGCTTTATTTTTATTTCTTACATATATATCACTTGTCTTATTATCACCTACTTGAATAACCGCAAGACATGGCGTTAAGTTTTTTTGCTTTATTTCGTTTGCTATTTTCTTTTTAAGTGTTAAGCTAGCACCTACTCCGTCCATAATGTTATTCATACTTCACCTTCTCATATATAGTGTTGTTATCACATAGTTTTTTAACTCTTAGTTTTAAATCATCTATTACCTTTTTGTTATCATAATTAGTTAAGCAAGTACTAATTATTTTAGCAACTTCTTTAAAGTCTTTTTCATCAAAACCTCTTGTTGTCATAGCAGCCGTACCAAGTCTTATACCACTTGTTATAAAAGGAGTTGTAATATCATATGGAATCATATTTTTATTACAAGTAATACCTATTTCATCTAGTATTTCCTCAGCTTCCTTACCAGTTAAGTTAACAGATGATTTAACGTCTACTAAAACAATGTGATTATCAGTTCCGTTAGAAACTATCTTAAAGCCTTCCATTTTTAAAGCATCGCATAATACTTTAGCATTGTTAATTACCTTTTTTTGATAATTTATAAAAGAAGGTGTCATAGCTTCTTCAAAACAAACTGCTTTAGCTGCTATAACATGCATTAAAGGTCCACCTTGAATTCCAGGAAAAACGGTCTTGTTTATTCTTTTAATTATTTGTTCATTATTAGTAAGAATTAAGCCTCCCCTTGGTCCTCTTAAGGTTTTATGAGTGGTTGTTGTAACAACGTCTGCATACCTACAAGGATTTTGGTGTAATCCTGCTGCAACAAGTCCTGCAATATGAGCCATATCAACCATTAGGTAAGCACCGCAACTTCTTGCTATCTCCTTAAATGCCTTAAAGTCTATTTTTCTTGGATAGCTAGATGCTCCTGCAACTATTAATTTAGGTTTTTCTCTCATTGCTATTTTCTTAACTTCTTCATAGTTAATGGTGCTTGTTTCTTTTTCTACACCATAAAACACAAAGTTATAATCCTCACCAGAAAAACTAAGTGGGTTACCATGAGTTAAATGACCACCATCATCTAATCTCATGGAAAGTATTTTGTCTTTCTTTTTAAGTAATGAGCGATAAACAGCCATATTAGCAGAAGAACCAGAATGTGGTTGTACGTTTGCAAATCTTACACCAAACAACTCTTTAGCAGCATCTATTGCCATATTTTCAATTTCATCTACAAACTTACATCCACCATAATATCTTTTACCTGGATATCCTTCAGCATACTTATTAGTTAAAATACTTCCTTGTGCTTTAAGTACGTTTTCGCTAACAAAGTTTTCTGATGCTATTAACTCAATGGTATTTTGCTGTCTTATCTTTTCTTTTTCTATCACACTAAATATCTTATCAACCATATTTTCCTCCTGTTAAACTTCTATAAACTTTCCTAAGTATATAGAGTAAATAAATTTTCTAACATTTTTAGCATTCATTTTCTCACGTAATGCTATTTCATATAAGTCAAGTTGAATTTTATATAAGTCTTTTAACTCATCCATACTACTTACCTTATCCGTTTTATAATCAACTATGTTATAAGTATCATTAGTTATAAATAACAAGTCAATTACACCACTAGATAATATATTACCACTTTTTAGTGAATTATCATAGTAAGAAGATGGTATATAAAAATTAATAGGCATTTCTTTATAATACTTATCACTATAAAGAAGATTTTCATATATATCAGATGTAAGGTATGAAAATATATCTTCTAATCTTATTATTTTTTTATCACTTTCTAAAATCTTACCATTTTTTATAATTTCATCTATTTCTTCTTCTAACGATTTAATGGTATACCTTTTAACTGGTAAAAGCTCCAATAATAAGTGATATAACGTACCTTTATTAATGCTACTTACCTTTCCATCTAAAAAGTCAGGCTTTCTTTGGTATTTCGTTTTATGTTTTATATCACTTACACTTAAATACTTAGGAATAGACCCATTTCCGTCATACTTAAAGTCTGATATTTTTTTATACCACTCTAAATTAAAATCTTCTTTTACTATTTTCTCTTTTTCATAAAACTCAGACTCATTTATACTAGATGCTCCTAAAACCTTTAAAGAAACCTTTGACTCTGTTATAAAAGTCTTTGGCGTAACATCACTTAAACATCTAAGTTCATGTAAAGCGGGATGTCTAAGAAGGGATGGCATTATCATATCAAGATAGCTTTTACATGATTTTAAGTAAAGATCAGATACTAAAACATCATCACCCATTTTAGATGCCGCTTTTAAGATAAGACGCTCTAAGTTTCCAGTAAAACCAGTTATTATTATTTTTTCTTTAGCCCTTGTTAATGCAACATATAATATTCTTATTTCTTCTGATAACATCTTATTTTTTTCGTATTCCTTAAATACCATGTTAGGTATAGATTCATACTTTAATTTGTATTTTGTATCTTTTAAGTTAAATGAAACTCCTAAATCATCATTAATCATTAGATCAGATCTTAAGTCAGAAAAGTTAAAACTTTTACCAGCTTCACTTACAAAAACCACTGGATATTCAAGTCCCTTTGATTTATGTATCGTAGTAATAAGTACGTTATCACCATCTGATAAAGGATTTATTCCCTCTAGTGATCCCTTACCTAATATTATGTTTTCTAAGTAACTAATAAACTCATGAAGTGATAAGTTTTTATCATCAAATGTTTTTGCATAACTAACCATTAAGGAAAGGTTCTTTTGCCTTACTAATCCGCCTTCCATTCCAGATAATATTTCTATTACATCAAATTCTTTATACACTAAGTTTAGTAACTCATACAACTTATGGTTATAACTAAAACTTCTTACGTCTTTTATCTTATCCATAATGCATTTTATTTCATCATCACAAATTACTGATTCATATAAAGAAGATGACTTATTTGTGCTTCTTAATTTTGCTATTTTATCTAAACTAACGTTAATTACAGGTGATGCTAAAAAACTCATTAATGCTACATCATCATATGGATTATCAATTATTTTTAAAGTGTTTATAACAAGTTTAACTTCATAATTATCAAAGTATTCAAGTGAACTTTCAAGGTAAGATGATATACCTCTTTTACTTAATGCTTCACTAAAGAATGATGCGTTTTTTAAACTTCTAAGTAATATTACTATATCACTAGGTTTTATGCATCTTTTTTGTCCTTTTTTATTATCAAAAACTTTATAACCCGAATCAATCATCTCTTTTATTTTTGATGATACTAAGATAGCTTCTTTTTGTACTTTACTTAAATCATCATCCAAATTTTCTTTAGTTTCCATTCCATCTATTAATAAGACTTCGGTATCTAAATTCTCGCCTTCTTCAAAAGATGCTCCTAAATAAAGCTTCTCATCTTTATCATAGTTTACTTCTCCAAATGATTTGCTCATGGTATTTTCAAATATAAAGTTACAAAAATCTAGTACTTCTTTTCTACTTCTAAAGTTTTTAGATAACGTAATAAGGTTTGGAAAATCATCTTTGCTGGCACTATTTTTATCATTATTAAATATCTCAGGACAAGCACTTCTAAATCTATATATACTTTGTTTTACATCCCCTACTATAAATAAATTTGAATTATCTTTTGATATCGCATTAAAAATAACGTTCTGCAAGTTATTTGTATCTTGGTACTCATCTATTAATATTTCATCAAACTTTAAAGACATAGACTTAGCAAGAGGAGTTTTCTTACCATCTTTAATTAATAATTTTATAACAAAGTGCGCTATATCAGAGAAGCTAAAAGATGATATTCTCTTCTTTTCTTCCATCATTTTTTTATCAAACTTACTTACTACTTCAAATAAAGTAGTAAGTATGGACTTCATTTTTTCTTTTTCTTCATCATATAAACTATCACTTACAAACATAAGCTCATTTAACTTCTTTTTTATTTCTTCTTTAAATTCATCTCTTATAACCTTATACTTAACTAATGCTGCATCATCTTTATGTCCTTTTGGCGTTCTTAAAGTATCAAATGATATTCTTCTAATTAATGATGCTAAAGAATCAAAATCCGATAAACATAAAAACTCGTTTATGTAATTTCTTTCTTTATTTAGCACCTCCAAAACCTTATCAAAATCACTTGATTCGTTATATAAATCCTCATATAAAGAAGCATACATATAAGAATATGACTTCATCTTAAGTTTTATGTTTTTTAACAAGGCATCCTTATAATAGTCATTTTCTATAGTATAATTACTAAGTGCTTTTTTTATGTACTCATCTTTAAAAGGCACAGTATCTAAATGATTTGATACTTTAAAAATATTTGCTTTTAGTTTTTCATTTCCATCAAAAAAATCTACTAATAACTTAAAGTCTCCTACATTGTCAAATGCATCTTCGATAACATCATTTACTACTTTTTCCTTTAATATTTTTTCTTCCTCATTAGATAAAACGTCAAAGTCTCTATCTATTTTAAGTTTTTCGAAGTTTTGCTTTACAACGTCTGCATAAAAAGCATCCATGGTAGTTATTAAGGCCGTATCAACCAAATTGATTTGTTTTCTTAAATGTTCATTTTTAGTGTCTTTTAAGTAGGCCTCTTCTATTTTCTTTTTAATACGTTCTTTCATTTCTCCTGCTGCTGCTTTTGTAAAAGTAACAATTAAAAGACGATTTACTTCCCCGCCATTTAAAATAAACTCTATTACCCTTTCTGATAAAACCGCTGTTTTACCAGATCCTGCTGCTGCTGAAACAATTATTTTACCACCACGCTTATTAATCGCTAACGCCTGGTCTTTTGTCCAATTAGGCATTATTATCACCTTCTAACATTTGGCATACTTCGGTATTCTTATAAGACTTTATTTTTCTTGTCTTATCTATTTTTTTATCAAATTTACAGATGCTACTAAACTTACAATATTTGCATCCATCTTCTACTGGACTTACGCTTATTTTACCATCTAAAATGTTATTTCCAATTGTTTTTATGGTATTTATCATATATTCAAAAACGTTATTTATATCATCCATACTAAAGACTTTTTCAAAAGATAATTTATCCCTTATAAAAGAATCGGTATAGCATTTTAAATCCTCTCCAAATAAATCTAAAACATCACTAGAAGAATTAATAATACCATTCATTTTTAATCTATCATAAACACTTTTTTCCTTTTCTTCTAAAGTTAATCCTCTAGACGACTTAGATTCTTTTAAAAGTGCTGGATAATATAAAAGTGCGGATGGAATCATTTTTTTATCTGTAAATGAATGACTATTTTTAATTGCTAATAAATAAATAAGCATCTGAAGATTAAGTCCCATTAAAACCTCATCTAACCTAAACTTTTTCTCACCCGTTTTATAATCTATAATGCGGTAATAAAAGTTTTCATCATCTTGATAAGTATCTACTCTATCTACTATTCCATTTATGTTTAAAGTTCCGTTTAAAAGTTTAACAGAAAGTGGCGTAACAGTTGAATTATCATCTATTTTAAGCTCAAAAAACGTAGGTTTAAACCGTGATTTTTCCTGCTCACTTACAATCATATTTATAACGTTTGACGTTGATTTTGAAAGTTCTTCTATTAAGTACTTCGTTTTATTATCCATTATTTTACCATTATCTTTTAGGTATGATAAGGAGTATTTTTTTATTATTTCGTATGTGTTTCCTTCTTTTATGTTATCTATATCATTTTTAATTACGTTTTCCAACAAGTAATGTACAAACGTACCTACTTCCCTACTATCAAATAGATATTTTTCTTTTACTTTAAGTTTTAATCCATACAAAATGAAATGATAAAAAGGACACTTAGCATACGTTTCTATGCTGCTTGGACTTACGTTTAAAGTTTTAGAGTAAAGTTTTAAAGCAGTATTGCTTGGTATTCTTAAATTTAAGTTATGCTCATTTACTTCGTTTATCTTGCAGAAATAATCGTCACATACTTTATTTATTTTCTTATTTGAAAGTTTAATTGCATAATCTTTAATCATGCTTTTTCTATCATATATTTTAGCTATTTCTATATCTTTTTTTATCACTTTATTTAACATAACAGAGGCTTCTTTTAATTTTAAGTCATTTCCTAACTTAGGCGTTGTAACATAAACATTCTTAAACAAGATAAGATGAGAAAATAAAAAATCCCACTTATTCTTATTATCTAAAACAAGTTCATTTAAGTTATCTTTATCTATGTCGTATGTGCTTATTAAATGTGATGGTTTAAACTCCTTAGGTAGAAATTCGTTTGTCGCTCCAAGAAAGTAAACTATTTTTTTACCTTCTAAAACAAAATCTTCTAAATTACTAATCGTAATGGTATCTTG
Source organism: uncultured Mycoplasmatota bacterium (assembly GCA_900547225.1). Lineage (GTDB taxonomy): Bacteria > Bacillota_I > Bacilli_A > RF39 > UBA660 > Aphodocola. The sequence continues at coordinate 9,176 of URFW01000004.1, read as the reverse complement.
ATATACTTCTGTCTTATCACTTTCAAATGAAATGTTTTTAAGAACCTCTATTACCTCACTAAAACTTGCGTTAGAATTTAAGTAATTATTCATATCATTAAATACGTTAACTAATTTTAATGCACCTTCGCTATCCTTTTCAAATAATTTTTCCATTATTCCTTCACAATCAAGATACATATAAAAATATCTTAAAATTTGGGTTTTATCACTTTCGTTAATTACGTTTTCAAGCAACGTTCTAATAGGAGATATAACATCATCTTTTATTTTGTTTAAAGAATCTAATTTTTTTATATCAAAACTTGAAAAATTCTTTTTATTACCAGTTGGATTATAAGTAAACTCTTCATAAAAGTTTTTATCTTCCAAATTCCAAGAATAAACATAATTATCTAAGCTATCTATTTTCTTATCAGAGATATTAAATAGTCCTAGTTTAAGTAAGTTAATAAAATTATCAGAAGAAAAACAGCCACTTAATATATCACATAATATTTTGATAAATCTGTTTGTTAAAACACCTGTTTTTTTACTATTATTAAACGGATGATTAAGTAGTAAATCAAAGTATGGAATATAAGTATCTTTATCACACACGATTAAAATATCATCATAAGATAAGCCCTCATATATATTTTTTGATATAAGATTATTAACAAATGACACTTCATCATATATGTCATTTAATGCTTTAAAGTAAGTTTCATTTTCTAAAGAAACATCCTTTTGATCAACGCCCAATTTACATTTTAAATAATTATTATTAATGGTATCACAATCTAAAAGTACACAACCTTCATCTTTCATTTTGTTAATTAACTTAAGTGTATCTAGGTTTGGCACTTGCACACTTAAAAATAAATATTTAGATGTAAAATGATTATTTTTCATAACCTCATCTAAAAGTAATTTTTCGTTTATTAAATTATTACTTAAAATTATTTTTTCATACTCACCATAGATTTTACTTAAATCACTTGTTTTAGCATTTTTAATTAAAGTATATGACTTAAAATCATCATAAGTATTTATTAAATCCGTTATAAATCTAGAAGATGTTACATCTTTATAAACTAAAAGACTTTTTTTAACACTATTAAAAGCCTGCTTCATAAGAATGTATTTTTGAGTATCATTTATAAGTTTTTTACTTCCATCATAATTATTTATTAAAAAGTTTCTAACAGTATTAAATGTAATGTTTTCATTAACAAATAGTTCTTTATAATAAAGCTCATAATTAGATGAAACAATTATCTCATAATCACTTAAATTCTTAATGTTTTTAATAGAAGTAATATTTATCATTTTAATCAACTCTCTTCTATAAACATTATAACAAAAGATAAAACAAAAAAGAACAAATTATTTTGCTCTTTTATTTTAATTTACCACCTATTTTTTTGCATAAACGGTTTTTATACCTACTATCCAATTGATAAACATCTATAAATGTGCTTTTATAAGTCTCATATCCATTAGCACTCAATTCAAAAGCAGAGTCATCAACATAACTAGAAGAATCTTTTGGAAATACATCAATTTCATCAAAACTATTTTTAATTAAGCCTTCACTAATTAATACGTTTTGAGTTGAAATTCCTAAAGAATCTTTTATTGCACTAATTAAAAGGTTATATTCAACTTCCTCTAATGAAAGCTTACTAACAAAAGCATCTATTTCACTCTGTAAAGTTCCAACGTGAAAAACAACATTTTCTCTTTTTCTCTTATCTGATGTATATTTTTTAAAATCATAGTTTATTCTATCAGTTAGATTTGCAACAATATTTTTGTTTCTTCTAATCATATCTTTAATATCTTTTCTTCTATGTTGTTCTTTTTTTTCCATACCATATTTTAGTATTCTTAAGCGATCTTTGGATTCTAGCGCTAAACAAGACTCTAATATCTTTAAATAAATTTGGTTAAGTTTAGCTGTTTCCTCATCTACTTCACCATTATCTTCTAGTTCTGATAAATGAAGATCAAGACTTTCTTTTACAAATTCATCTTCTAAAGCAAAACGATATATATCACAAAAATCATATATTGCACTAAGTGCAATATCTTTTTCATTTTTAGCACGGACAAACATATCTCTTTTGACTTTCGTTTTTTTATGATCACCATACACTTGAAATGCAGAATTACACTTCTTCTCATAATTCTCTATTTCTTTTATTATTTCCCTATAAGTCATATTACCACCTCAAATTCTTAGACCTATATATTATATTATTTCACTTGATGAGTATTTATTATAACATATTTTTTCTTTTTTACTACATTAAAAGGAAAAATAATTAAAATTTACCGTAATAATAAATATTTTTATAACTTAGTTTTGTTATTTCGTCAAAATTATTATTGATTTATGTTTAATCAAAGTCAAATAAAAAGACCAAGATTTCAAAATCTTAGCCTTTTTTATTATTTATTACTATTTGCTTTGATTGCAGCCTGTGCAGCAGCTAATCTTGCAATAGGAACTCTAAATGGTGAGCAAGAAACATAATCTAATCCAATATTGTGGCAGAATTCAACTGATGAAGGATCTCCACCGTGTTCACCACAAATACCAATATGTAAGTTTGGATTAACTGGTTTTCCAAGTTTAATTGCTGTTTCCATCAATTTACCAACACCATCTTGATCTAATTTAGCAAATGGATCATTTTCAAAAATCTTCTTATCATAGTAAGCGTTTAAGAACTTACCTGCATCATCTCTTGAGAATCCATAAGTCATTTGAGTTAAGTCATTAGTACCAAAGCAGAAGAAATCAGCATCTTTTGCAATTTCATCAGCAGTAAGTGCTGCTCTTGGAATTTCAATCATAGTACCAACTTCGTATTCTAAATCAATACCAGAAGCTTTTATTTCTGCATCTGCTGTGTCAGTAACAACTTTCTTGACGTATTTTAATTCCTTATCATCACAAACAAGTGGAATCATTATTTCAGGTTTAACATTCCAATCTGAATGATTTTTCTTAGTATTAATTGCTGCACGAATAACAGCCTTTGTTTGCATTTTTGCTATTTCTGGATAAGTAACAGCAAGACGGCATCCTCTGTGTCCCATCATTGGGTTAAACTCATGAAGTGAAGCAATTAATGCTTTTATTGTTTCAACAGACTTACCTTGTGCATCAGCAAGTTTTTTGATATCTGCTTCTTCTGTTGGAACAAATTCATGTAAAGGTGGGTCAAGATATCTTATAGTAACAGGGAATCCTTGTAATGCTTCATATAAAGCTTCAAAATCGCTTTGTTGATAAGGTAAAATCTTATCTAATGCAGCTTCCCTTTCTTCTACAGTATCAGCGCAAATCATTTCTCTAAATGCTGCTATTCTATCTTCTTCAAAGAACATGTGTTCTGTACGGCAAAGACCAATTCCTTCTGCTCCTAATTCACGTGCTTTTTTAGCATCTGTTGGAGTATCAGCGTTTGTTCTTACCTTTAAAGTTCTATACTTGTCAGCCCAAGCCATAACACGACCAAATTCACCAGCGATTGAAGCATCAACAGTTGGAATCCTACCATCATAAATGTTACCAGTTGAACCATCTATTGATATATAATCTCCTTCGTGATAAGTCTTACCTGCTAAAACAAATTGTTTGTTTTCTTCATCCATTTGGATATCTCCACAACCAGATACACAGCAAGTACCCATACCACGAGCAACAACAGCAGCATGGCTTGTCATACCACCACGAACAGTTAAAATACCTTGAGATGCTTTCATACCAGTAATATCTTCTGGAGAAGTTTCAAGTCTAACTAAAACTACTTTTTCTCCTCTTGCAGCCCAATCACAAGCGTCTTCAGCAGTAAATACAACCTTACCTGTAGCAGCTCCTGGAGATGCTCCAAGTCCTTTTCCAGCTGGAGTGCTTTCTTTTAATGCTTTAGCATCAAATTGTGGGTGAAGTAATGTGTCTAAGTTACGAGGATCAATCATAGCTACAGCCTCTTCTTCACTGCGCATTCCTTCATCTACTAAATCACAAGCTATTTTTAAGGCTGCTTGAGCAGTTCTCTTACCATTTCTTGTTTGAAGCATGTAAAGTTTACCATGTTCTACAGTAAATTCCATATCTTGCATATCTCTATAATGGTTTTCTAGAGTTTGGCAAACATCCTTGAATTCCTTAAATGCTTCTGGGAATTTTTCTTCCATTTCAGCAATGTGCATTGGAGTTCTAACACCTGCAACAACGTCTTCACCTTGTGCATTAGTTAAGAATTCACCAAATAATCCTTTAGCACCAGTTGCTGGGTCACGAGTAAATGCAACACCAGTACCACAGTCATCACCCATGTTACCAAATGCCATAGCTTGTACGTTTACAGCAGTACCCCATGAATATGGAATATCATTATCTCTTCTATAAACGTTTGCACGTGGATTATCCCATGATCTAAATACAGCTTTAACAGCTCCCATTAATTGTTCTTTTGGATCGCTTGGGAAATCTTCACCAATCTTTGCTTTATATTCTTCCTTAAATTGTCTTGCTAATTCTTTTAAGTCATCAGCATCTAATTCAACGTCTTGTTTAACGCCTTTTTTCTCTTTCATTTCATCTATTAGTTGTTCAAAATACTTCTTACCAACTTCCATAACTACGTCTGAATACATTTGAATGAATCTTCTATAGCAGTCCCAAGCCCATCTTGGATTATTAGATTTTTCAGCAATAACGTTTACAACGTCTTCATTTAAACCTAAGTTTAATATAGTATCCATCATACCTGGCATAGATGCTCTAGCACCAGATCTTACAGAAACTAAAAGAGGATTTTCTTTATCACCAAATTTCTTTCCAGTGATTTCTTCCATCTTTTCGATATACTCATTAATTTGTGCTTGAATTTCAGGATTGATTTCTCTTCCATCTTCATAGTACTGAGTACATGCTTCTGTTGTAATTGTGAAACCTTGAGGTACTGGAAGTCCAATGTTAGTCATTTCTGCTAAGTTAGCTCCCTTACCACCAAGTAAGTTTCTCATATCAGCATTACCTTCTTTAAAAAGGTAAACCCATTTTGTCATTTATATTCCTCCCTTACATGTAAATACAATGATATTATAGCACAAAAAAAATAGCACTTACAACAAAAATGCTATGTTTTTCCATTATTTTACAATAAATTTTAGCTATTTTAACTTTTCTGGCTCCATAGGAACAATTGCCTTATAAAATTCATCTTCTAAAAGGCTTGGATATACATACCTATACTGAACTGCTGTTAAAAAAGATTTCTTATCCATCTTTGAAAAATTAAGTTTAACATTAAATGTTAATAGCTTGTTTTTATTCAAAACAAACTCTCTTAAAAATTCTCTTGTGCTTCTTCCATTACCCTCTCTAAATGGATGAATAGCCATTATATTATAATAAGCTTTAGCAAGTACATAAGCATATTTTCTTCTATTACGTACTTCTTTTATTTCATTATTTAAATCAATTAATGTTTTTCTTAATTCATCCTCTATCATATCTGGGTCGTAAAACTGAGTCTTCCTAGCTAAAGAACAAGTCCTAAATTTACCAGCAAATGGATATATATCTGAGAACAAAAACATATGTATTGCTTTTAAATGATTAATGTCAAACTCACCCTCAATTGGAAACAACTCTAAATACGCTAATTTTTTTAGCGTTATTTCTTTTTCCTTAGAATAAAGCTCAGCCTTACTTATTATGCCAAGTTTATTTTTTAAAACATCTGTTTTATCTATAAAATAATCATCCCACGTATCCTTCATTATTTTTTATTCCCCTTTTTTAGCAGTAATTTTATTTTAGAATTAGAAGTCAAATTCTTAATTAATGCTTCTTCTTCATCTTCAGAAATTTCAAATCCTTCCATTTCTAAACTTGCTTTAGCAGCTTCAACAGCAGCTTTTATAATTTTATCACTATCAACATAATTTACTTCCATAATACATCTCCATAACTATTATATACTATTTACTATTGTTTGTTTTATTTAAAGGATGACACTTTAGGTAGACACTCCTTAAATGTTCATTAGATACATGTGTATATATTTGTGTCGTCTCTAAAGATTCATGTCCTAAAAGTTCCTGTACTGTTCTAATATCACATCCCTCATTTAAAAGATGTGTTGCAAAAGAGTGCCTTAACATATGTGGTGATATATGTTTTTTTAAACTGGCTTCCTTTACCACGTTATCTATTATTTTTTCAACTCCACGAGTTGTTATTTGTCTGCCGTGCTCATTTATTATTAGATAATCACAAATAGTATTATGCTTCTTTAGAATTTTATTTCTACCATCATTTAAAAACATATTAATCATATCTAAACAATAAGTACCAAACGGGTCTATTCTTTCCTTATTTCCTTTTCCCAACACCCTTATTTCCTTATTATAAAAATCAATGTCTGATAGTTTTATGTTAACAAGTTCACTAACCCTTATACCAGTAGCATATAAAACTTCTAAAATTACTCGGTCTCTTTGGCCTAGTGGTGTTTTTATATTTGGCGTATCAAATATAACTTCTAACTCCTCAACTCCAAGATACTTAGGTAACTTCTTTTCTTTTTTAGGGGTTGCAACATACTTAAAAGGATTGGTTTTAATAAAGTCATTATTAAACAGGTATTTATAAAAACTTCTAAGCGATGATAATTTTCTTGCAACCGAATTTCTAGATAGTTGTTTATTATATAAATACATTAAATAACCTTTAATAAAATCATAATCCACGGATAAATAATCTACTCCTTCAGCACATAAATAATTGTTAAATTCATCTATATCAATTTCATAGTTTTTAATCGTATTAGAAGAATAATTTTTTTCTAATTTTAAATACTTTAAAAATTCATTTATTCTATCATTCATTAGTTAATGCTCCAATATCTATGATCATTGGGTTTTCTAGGGCCTAGAAAATCATCATACTCTTCATCCGAATAATCATCATCCGCAATCTTTTTATTTTTTTCTTCTAAAAAGGTAATATAACTAATATAATCAGGATTATCATCTAATCTTTCTTTTACTTTTTTAAGTTCTTTTTCACGTTTCGAAGAATCATTAGTATCAATAATTTGATCTCTTAAATTTTTAAGCATGTTGGCCTCTGCCTTAAAGTATGAAAATCTTCTTTTTTTAGTTCTTTCCTCAAGTGCCTTTTCATTTACCAATCTCGTTTTAACACCATTTAAATCATCTATTTTCTTTTTATATTCTTTTAATAAAATAGAGAAATTTCTTTTTAACAAATAATTTTTACACACATATCTTGCAATATCTTTAAGGCAACACGGCATGCGTGATATACCAACAATCCTTGGCAATGAAATTTCTAGGTGTTCTATATACCTGTCTATTTGATCACTAAGTTTTGTTTCTTTTAAAAATAGCATTTCATACATCTTATTAAAAAAACTAGTTTTTATTTTCTTTTCTTCATCATTATCGTTGCTATTTATTTTCATTTTCAAAAGTGCCATATAAATATCCGATTCGCTAGAATACACAATATCAGAATCACTTTTAAATAAAATTGGCAAATCAAATCTTCCACGTCTTATATTTTTACAAGATCTCCTTATAAAAAAATTATTTTCGAAAGTAGAATTACATGAAAATGAATTTAAATATTTTTGAATATCACTTGGTAAAAGATTATATAAATCTCTATTAGAATAACATCCTTTATAGCAAGTATACATATCAATGTTATTTAAACTTGATTCATATATCTTATATATTTCTTCTTTTCCACTACTATTTTTCCCTTTAAAACATAATACGTATTTATCCTTCATAATACCACCTACATCTGTAAATATAATATCATTTTTTATATATTATATCAAATAAAAAAGCCACTAGTTTAGGCTATATCATATTCCTTTAGGTAAGCTTTTTTAAATTCATTTAAACTTTCATTCATTTCATCTAATACAAAGTCCATGTCTAAGTCTTTGTTCTTTCTTTCAATCATCTTTGAATAATCAATTAACTTCTGATCACTATTTAACGTGTTAAATAAACTTTTGAATTGAAATGCTAAATTTCTTCTTGATTCAATTGTTTGCGATAGCTTTTTACTTAGTACCATAATGTTTGTTTCATCCGTTGCAATTGCAGCGATAAAAGTATCATCATAATCTAAGTTACTTAGGTTTCTTTTCACGTCATAAGTGTCAATCATTTTTAAAATATCTTTATCTTTTACATACACATTGTATAAATACTTAAAAAAGTCATATTTTTTTCTATCCATTTTAGAAGATAGCATATTTAATTTCGCACACCAAAATTCTTGGTACGTCATTTTTACTTTACACATCAACTTTGATAATTCCTTTGGTTCCACATATAAGACATCTATGTTATCTTCAAATAAAACCTTCATTATAGGAGTTAAATCATTATCCGTTATAAAAAAGCATTTTTCCAAATCATCGTTACTTGTAAAATCTACGTCACAACCTAATTCATTTTTTATAAAAGTACTTACGCCAACTGGTAAATTATTAAATAAATCAACGTAATCTACGTAGTTACTAGTATACATATCAAGTGTTTTTAAATATAAAGAAACAAGTGGAAACTTATGATAATGTCCATATTTGTTTTTTCCTCTAAAATATAATACATACTTCTTATTAGCCATAACAACCTCCTATTATTCTTAACATAATAATAACACTTTTTAATCGTTTTAGTCAATTTAAAAAAGTATATCATCTTACGATATACTCTTCTATTAAAGGATATATAACATCATTATCTTTATAACTATTAAGCTTCTTATTTAATCTTGCTTTATTCATTCCAAATACTGAATTAAATTTACCATTTTTGACAATATCTTCACCCAATAATTTTATTATTTCTACTCTTTTTTCTATTTCTTCTTTTGTAAGAGTTAATATGCTCGCACTATTTATTATAAATTCAAGTACTCCTAAACTATCTAGATAAGGCATAACTTCACTTAAATGTTTAGGTTCTTTTATAATTATTAAAGGAGTTAAGTACCTTTCATCATAGTTTTCTATAATAAAGTCTATTGTTTTTTGAAGGCTACTTGATTTTTTTAAAAATACAGAACCCGTTATTTCTATATTGTATTTCTTGCATACTTCTATTATCTTTTCTATTTC